>JBIOYN010000001.1:0-10603 GCA_044870155.1 Acidimicrobiia bacterium
AGATGACCCGCACCTCCCGGGCCACGCCGAACTCCTCCAGGACGACGGCCGCCGGCCTCATCACCTCGAGGTCGGTGGCGCTTCCCATCACGATCCCAACGGTCGCTGCGGTCATGACGAGAACGTACACGGCGGGATGCCAGGATCCCGTCCGTGAGTGACCATCCTTCCGTGGGCGACCGGCCGCTGGTGACCACCGACCACCACACCGCCGACCTGCCCCTCACGCCCCAGCGCGACCGCACCATTCCGGCCACCCGGTGGGTGGAAGCCCCGGACGAGCTCAAGTCCCTCGGGACCGACTTCGGCGTCGCCCAGGTCGATTACAAGCGGCGCATCGGTCGCTGGCTCCTGTGGCGGGCGGGCCCGGCGGTGAGGGCGGACGCCCGCTACATGGCCCTCGACGTCGACGACCTCGGGCGCCGCTACACGTTCCGGATCTTCCCGGACGGATCCGGGCAGGGCGAAGGCCCCGACGGGGTGCTCCACACGCGCTTCCGGGCCTGGAAGGAAGCCTTGCGCGACTCCTCCTGACCCTGAACTACCCTCGGCCTGATGGACGACCAGAAGGCGCGTCAGCTGATCGAGACGGAGCGCGGCCGGCTGGAGTCACTGGTCCGCGAGCGGGAAGCGGAAGGGATCACCAGCGAGCCCGAGGGCGAGCAGTTCTCCGAGCTGGCGGCCCACGACCAGCACCAGGCCGACCTGGGGACCGAGACGTTCGAGCGCGAGAAGGACTTCTCCCTCCTCGAGCAGCTCGAGGCCGAGCTGGCGGAGCTGGACCGGGCCCTGCGCAAGCTCGACGAGGGCACCTACGGGATCTGCGAGGCCTGCGGCGAGCCCATCCCGTCGGAGCGCCTCGAAGCCCTTCCCGGCGCCCGGTTCTGCGTCAAGGACCAGGCGCGCCGCTGATGGACTTCGACTTGAGCCGGCTCGACGTGTGGTCGCCGGAGACGGAGTTCAAGGTGGAGGCGGCCCGGGTCGCCGCCTACGCCGCCGCCACCAACGACTCCCACCCCGAGCACCGGAGCGGAGCGCTGGCCCCACCCGTCTTCGCCGTGCTGCCCGTGTGGGAGGCGATGCTGACGGCCGCCCTGTCCGTGGTGCCTCCGGAGGTGGCCATGCGGGTGGTCCACGCCGGGCAGGACATGCGCTTCGCCCGGCCGCTCGTCCCCGGTGACGTCCTCCGGTCGCGGGCCGTACCGCTCGGCGTCCAGGTCCGGGGGACGGGCACCACGCTGCTGATCAAGACGGAGTCCCGCGACGCCTCCGGCGCCCTGGTCAACGAGCAGTACGTCACCACCTTCTTCCGGGGTGTGAGTGGGGGAAGCTCGGGCGGCGCCTCGCCCCCCGAGCACAAGCTCACGGCCGAGCTGAAAGCGCCCGGGCCCCGGGCCGAGATCACCGCCCGGGTCGACGGCGACCAGACCGTCCGCTACGCCGCCGCCTCGGGCGACCACAATCCGATCCACCTCGACGACGGCGTGGCCCGGTCCCTGGGCCTGCCCGGGATCATCGTCCACGGGCTGTGCACCATGGCCTTCGCCGGGCGGGCGGTGGTCGAGGACGCCTGCGGCGGCGACCCCGAGCGTCTCCGGCGCCTGGCCGTCCGCTTCTCCCGTCCCGTGCTCCCCGGCCAGGAGATCACCACCCGGCTCTTTGCCGCCGGCGACGGCGACGGTGTGGCCTGTTCCGGGTTCGAGACGGTCAACGCCGAGGGCCAGGCGGTGGTCAAGGACGGCTGGGCCGAGGTGGCGTCATAGCCCGGCTCCGGCTCTTCGCCCGCGCCCGGGAAGCGGCGGGGCGGGCGACCGACGACATCCCCGCCACCACGCTCGGCGACCTGCTGGACCACGCCTGCGCCGCCTATGGCGGGGAGTTCGCCGCCGTGCTCGCCACCGCCGCCGTGTGGATCAACGGCGAGGAACCGACCGCTGGGCGCGACACACCGCTCGACCCGGGCGACGAGGTCGCCGTCCTGCCCCCGGTGAGCGGCGGGGCATGAGCCCGCCGGGGCCCTACGCCTGCTTCGTCTCCCAGAAGATCTTGTCGATCTCGCCGATGAGGCCGAGCAGCTTCTCGCCCTGGCTGGGGTCGAGCGACTTCTTGGCGTCGCCCGCCGCCTTGGTCGCCTGCCAGAACAGGTCGTGGAGGTTGGGGTACTTCTCCAGGTGATTGGGCTTGAAGTAGTCGGTCCACAGCACCCAGAGGTGGTGCTTGACCATGTCGGCGCGCTCCTCCTTGATCAGGACGGCACGCTGGCGGAAGACCTCGTCGTCGGAGGCCTGGTACTTCTCCTGGACGGCCTTCACCGACTCCGCTTCGATGCGGGCCTGGGCGGGGTCGTAGACGCCGCAGGGGAGGTCGCAGTGGGCAGAGGCCGGCTGGGGCGGGCGGACCCGGTCGAAGGCGCTGAACAGGCGAGCGGCGAGGGGCATGGCTGAGTTCCTCCTGTGTTGCGGGGGGCGCAGGCGCCGTCAATGTACCCACCGAGCGCCATGACCCACGCACGCCGGCGCCGACCGCTCCGCCGGATCGAGGTCACCGGCGAGAGCATGTCGCCGGCCCTGGAGCCGGGTGACCGGGTGGTGGTCCTCGGCGTGGGGCGACCCCGGTTGGGGGACCTCGTCGCCTGCGTCGACCCCCGGGACCCGGAGCGCATCATGGTCAAGCGGATGGCGGGGCGGGACCCGGGTGGTGGCTACATCGTCCTCGGGGACAACTCTCGTGCCAGTACTGACAGTAGAGACTTTGGCCCCATTGATGACAATCTGATCATCGGGCGACTGTTCTACCGATATTTACCGGCGTCCCGAGCCGGGGTCATTTGGCGCCGTCCGCCCGCTGGGCGTTGAAACGAACGACACAAGCGCGCGCTCCGTCGAGAATTGGTAGTGATTGGTCGCTTGCCATTGCTGGAAATGAAACCCGGTTGTTAAGGTCCGGCGCCATCGAGCCCCTGTGGGCTTGCTCCGGGCCATGCGCAAACGTCTCCGCTCACTCCTCGTGTTCTGTGTCTGTCTGTTGCTCGTCGCGGGGCCGGCCAGCGCCAAGCCGGCGAAGAAGATCTCGGAATCCGAGCTCAAGCGACGGGCCAATGCCGCCGCCGCCGGTTACGCCCGGGCCGAGGCCGCCGTGGCCCGGTTGGGCAATGACATCGACCGGTTGGAGAAGGAGGTGGCCAAGCTCCAGGTGAAGATGGCCCCCCTCCGGGACGCCGTCACCCGCCGGGCGGTGGCCGTCTACCAGGCCGGTCGGGGCGTCGACGCCATCGCCGGCCTCTCGGTCCAGCCCGACCTGGTGCAGTCCGCCCGCGGGGTCCGCATGGTGTCGCAGGCCTCGGCCGCCGACCTCGATGCCATCGCCACGCTCGACGTCGCCCGGGACAGGATCCGGCAGCGACAGGCCGCCATCGCCGCCAAGCGTCAGGACCAGGAGGCGGCCATGACCACGCTCGACGGGGAGCGCAAGGTGGTGGAGCTGGAGCTGGCCGTGATGGCCAGAGCCCGCCGGGACCTCCAGTCCCGGCTGGTGGCGGCCCCCCGCCAGGCCCGGGCGAGCCGGAGCGAGGCCCGAGGGGTGCCCCCCCAGCCCGTCCTCCAGACCGCCGAGGCGGCGGCGGCCATTCCCGTGGCCACCAACCTGATCTGCCCCATCGCCGGGCCGCTGGCCTTCACCGACAGCTGGGGCGACCCCCGGGGTGGCGGCCGGCGCCACAAGGGAACCGACCTGATGAACCAGTTCGGGACCGCCAATGTCGCCGTGGTTTCCGGCGAGATCGCCCGGCACCACTCGGGGGCGGGTGGCCTCGCCATCTACCTCTACGGCGACGACGGCCACACCTACTACTACGCCCACCTCTCCGAGGTGGTCGGCCCCGACCGCCGGGTGGCCCAGGGTGAGGTGATCGCCAAGACCGGCAACAGCGGCAACGCCCGGGGGGGAGCGCCCCACACCCACTTCGAGATCCATCCCGGCGGCGGCGAGGCGGTCAATCCCTATCCCTCCATGAAGGCCGTCTGCTAGCGGGCAGACGGCAGCGGGGGCCCGAACGGGGCGGCAAAGTCGCCGGCAACACAGGTACCCTCTAGGGCCATGTCCTCCGCCAGCCCTCCCCCCGCCACACCCGCCCAGCGCCGCGTCGACCGGGTGCTCGAGGCCGCCTACCTGGAGGGGCTGGGTGATCGCTCCGTGGACGAGGTCGAGGCCATGAAGGTGGAGTGCGTGGAACTGGAGACGGAGGCGTCCTTCGTGCGCCGGCTGGCCCAGGCCCGCATCGACATCCTGGAGGCGGAACGGCGCCGGCGCCAGGACGGCGGCTCGCTCGACGAGCTCATCGCCGGCCTGGCCGGCATCCTGGCCGACGAGGGTCCCAGGCCGGCGCCCGCCCAGGCCCACCTTCCCCAGGTGCTCACCCCCTCGCCCGAGATCGAGTGGACCCGGGGCCGCGAGCGCCTGGTGAGCGACGCCACCCTGGTGCGCCTGCCCGATCTGACCGAGGAGGAGCTGGACCAGACGGAGGCGGGGCTGCGCGAGTTGGAGGGCGAGGTGTCGACGGTGCGCCACCGCCTCCACGAGGTCCTCCATACCCTGGAGATGGAACTGGCGGCCCGCCTCCAGGCCACTCCGTGAACGAGCGGGGGGCCCCGGGGGTGTCCCCCGAGGGGTCGGACCGCTGCGTCCTCGTCGTCGACGATGACGCCGTGCTCCGGCGGGTGGTCCGGGCCGTGCTCGAGGCCGACGGCTTCGAGGTCATCGAGGCGGCCGACGGCGAACAGGGCCTGAAGCTGGCGGCCGAGGTCCGCCCGGGGGTGGTCATCCTGGACGTGATGATGCCCGGCCTCGACGGCGTCGAGGTGTGTCGCCGGATGGACCACGGTGCCACCAAGGTCCTGATGCTCACCGCCCTGGGCGACGTCACCACCGAGGTGGCCTCCCTGGAGGCGGGAGCCCGGGGCTTCCTGACCAAGCCGTTCTCGTCCATGGATCTGCTCGACCGGGTCGAGGAGCTGCTCAACTCATGAGCAGCGGGTCGTGAGTAGCGAGCGGGACCGGGCTCCGGTTCCTCTCGATCCGGCCGCCGCCCTGGAGGCTCAGCTGCTGGTGTTCGCCAAGGAGCTGGGAGAGAGCTACACCCGGGAGCGGGCCCGCCGCCTCGAGCTCGAGCGGGCCTACGGCAACCTGCGCGACGCCTACCTGCAGACCACCCGGTCGCTGGCGCTGGTGGTCGAAGCCAAGGACGCCGGCACCGGGGCCCACCTCGAGCGCTGCCGGAACTACGGCATGACCCTCCTGGCCGAGCTGGGGATGGCCGACGAGAACCGGGAGGCGGAGTTCGGCTTCCTCCTCCACGATGCCGGCAAGGTCGGGATTCCGGAGCGGATCCTCAACAAGCCCGGGCCCCTGTCGGCCGCCGAGTGGCGGGTCATGCGCACCCACCCCGTGGTCGGGTACCAGCTGGTGTCCGACATCCCCTTCCTGCGGACGGCGGCGCAGGTCATCCGTTCCCACCACGAGATGTTCGACGGGACGGGCTATCCCGAAGGGCTGCGGGGCGAGCAGATCTCGCTCGCCGCCCGGGCCTTCTCCGTCGTCGACGCCTTCGACGCCATGACCGCTGACCGTCCCTACCGGGGGGCGCTGCCGGCCGACCAGGCGGTGGACGAGCTGGAGCGCATGTCGGGGACGCAGTTCGACCCGGAGGTGGTCCGGGTGTTCGCCCCGCTGGCGGAGCGCCTGGTTCCGCTCCCCTCGAGCTGATGGGCACCTTGGGTGGCCCGGCGAACCCTGGGCTGGAGGTGCGGATGCGGGAGCTGGGCGACTTCATCCGCGACCAGCGCCGGACGGCCCGCCTCTCGTTGCGCAAGCTGTCGGAGCTGGCCGGCATCTCCAACCCGTACCTGAGCCAGATCGAGCGGGGCCTGCGCAAGCCCAGCGCCGAGATCCTCCAGGCCATCGCCAAGGCGCTGCGCATCTCGGCCGAGACCCTCTACGTGCGCGCCGGGATCCTCGAGGAGCGCAGCGGCGAACACGATCTGGTGGCCGAGATCCTCCGCAACCCGACGCTCTCCGAGCGCCAGAAGCAGGTCCTCATCGACGTCTACCGGTCGTTCCTCAACAACCCGGCGGCCGGTGAGGCCTGACCCAGCCGATACAGTCCGTGACCGTGCCCCGATCCCTGGCGATCCACAGCCTGCACACCTCGCCTCTGGCCCAGCCCGGGTCCGGGGACGGCGGGGGAATGAACGTCTACGTCCGGTCGCTGGCATCGGCTCTGGCCCGGGCCGGCCTGGCGTGCGACGTGTGGACGCGGGCCGAGCATCCCGACCAGCCCGAAGTGGTGGTGGTGGAGCCCAGCTTCCGGGTCCTCCACGTCACCGCCGGGCCCCGGGAGCCCCTCCCCAAGGAGGCGCTGCCCGCCCTGGTCGACGAGTTCACCGCCGCCATGCTGGCCCGGGTGCTGACCTGCGGGCGGGACTACGACGCCCTCCACGGCAACTACTGGCTCTCGGGGCAGGTGGCCCACCGCCTCAAGCACGAGCTGTCGCTCCCCATGCTGGCCACCTTCCACACCCTGGCCCGCGTGACCGGAGCCGACAACGAGGCTGACGGCGCCGGCCGGGTGGCGGGCGAAGACGAGATCATCCGCTGTGCCGATGTCATCCTCGCCTCCACCACCGCCGAGGCGGCCCAGCTCCACCGGCTCTACGGGGCCGATCCCGACCGGGTGGAGGTGCTGCCCCCCGGTGTCGACCACCGCTTGTTCTCGCCCGGCGACCGGGCGGCGGCCCGGTCCCGGCTCGCTCATGCCGGCGAGCGGGTCATGCTCTTCGTGGGCCGGGTGCAGCCGCTCAAGGGTCTGGAGCTGGCCGTGGAGTGCCTGGCCGAGACCGACGGCGACGCCGTGCTGTGGGTGGTGGGTGGGCCGAGCGGGCCCGACGGTCCCGCCGAGCTGGCCCGGGCCCAGGCCCGGGCCGCTGACCTGGGCGTGGCCGGGCGCGTCCTGTTCCTGCCCCCGGTGGCCCATGACCGCCTGGTCGACTACTACCGGGCCGCCGACCTCGTCGTGGTTCCCTCCCGGAGCGAGTCCTTCGGTCTGGTCGCCCTGGAGGCGGCTGCCTGCGGGACCCCGGTGGTGGCGGCGGCGGTGGGCGGTCTGCCCGCCATCGTGGAGGACGGGGTCACCGGCTTCCTGGTGGAGGGTCGCGATCCGCTCGACTGGGCCACCCCCGTCTCGCTGCTCCTCGACGACCCGGAGCTGGCCGCCGCCATGGGCTCCCGGGCGGCGGCGCGCTCGGGACGGTGGTCGTGGTCGATGACCGCGGCCCGGCTCCGGCGTCTGTGCGCCGACCTCATGGATCGCACGCCGGTGGAGTGCAGCTAGCCGACCAGGCCGCGAAGCTGGTCAAGGCCCACCTCACCGGGCCGGTGGCCAAGGAGCCCTGGATCCAGCACGTCGAGTACGACCCGGAGATCCCCCGCTGGTATCTCCGCTTCGGCTGCGAGGGGCGGGACGCCTCCACCATCTACTTCGACCTCGGCCAGCGGTCGCTGCGCTACGAGCTCTACTTCATGCCCGACCCGCCGGCCGCCCACGCCGAGCTCTATCGCTGGCTGCTGCGCCGGAACCACCACGGCCTGTACGGCGCCCGGTTCTCCCTCGGCCCCGACGGCGACGTGTACGTGGTGGGCCGCGTCCTCTACGAGCACCTCACCGAGGAGGAGCTCGATCGGGTCATCGGGGTCTGCTATGAGCTGGTGGAAACCTGGTTCCAGACCGCCATCCAGATCGGGTTCGGTCAGGGAAAACCACCCGCGAAATCCCTTGCCCCACAACGGGAAGCGGACTAGTTTGACCCCGCCGTCGCCGACGGGTGGCGGTGAGGCGAGGCCCGAGGTGCAGGAGGGCCCGTTCCGTTCGGGGAAGTGCGGAGCGGATCCAATGGTTCCTCGGGCCCGCCCGCGTCCGGACCTGGAAGTTCACTAGCCTCCTCTCATGGCTCTTCGCCTGGCGGCTCATCGCAATGCGGCCGGGGGCCCCAGCCCCAGCCGCCAGTCCCTGCTTCGCAGGTCCTGCCGCACGTGAGCAAGCTGGCCCTCCTCGGTGGCGGGAAGATGGGCGAGGCCCTGCTCGGGGGGCTCATCGACGCCGGCTGGGAACCCGAGGACCTGGCCGTGGCCGAGCCCGTGCCGGAGCGCCGTCACGTCCTGGAGGGTCGGTTCCCCAAGGTCCGGGTCGTGCCCGCCTCCGCCTGGGCCGTGGCCGAGGCCGAAGTGGTGGTGGTGGCGGTCAAGCCCGCCGATGTTGCCGTCGCCCTGGAGAGCGCCGCCTCCGCCCTCACCCCCGGCACCCTCGTCGTTTCCATCGCCGCCGGGGTCACGGTGGCCACCCTGGAGGGTCTCCTGCCCGGCTATCCCGTGGTCCGGGCCATGCCCAACACCCCCGCCCTCGTCCGTCGCGGCGCCGCCGCAATCGCCGCCGGCACCCACGCCGGCGAGGAGCACATGACCCGGGCCGAGCGGGTGCTGTCGGCGGTGGGGACGGTGACCCGGGTCCCCGAGAAGCTGCTCGACGCCGTCACCGGCCTGTCGGGGTCGGGTCCGGCCTACGTCTTCCTGCTGGCCGAGGCCCTCATCGACGCCGGCGTGGCCGTGGGCCTGCCCCGCCCGGTGGCCTCGTCCCTGGTGGTCCAGACGCTGCTCGGATCGGCCACCCTGCTGGCCGAGGGGCCCGAGGGCCCCGAGGCCCTGCGGGCGGCCGTCACCTCACCCGGTGGGACCACCGCCGCCGGCCTTGCCGCCCTCGAATCCCGGGCCGTGCGGGCCGCGATCCTCGAAGCGGTGGCCGCAGCCACCGAGCGGTCCCGACAATTGGGTCAAAAGGATCTGAACTGAGTGTCCTACGGTGCGTGGCGTTGCCGGTCGCGGGCCGTGGTGATGGTGCGTATGGTTTCACTTGCCGTGGTCGCGTAACATCTCTGCGGCGCGGCATCGCTCATGTGGCGCTCTATTCGCCCTAGACAACTGCGGTCACACGGCGTACCCTCGATGATGGCGGGTGGAGATAGGGGTGACCGCGTGGCGCAGTCCTTCGAGAAGGCGCGCTTCTTGACGGTGCAAGAAGTAGCGCAGCTGATGCGGGTTTCGTCGATGACCGTCTACCGCCTCATCCGGGCGGGTGACCTTCCCGCGGTGCGGGTCGGCCGTTCCTTCCGGGTGCGCGACGTCGACGTCGACGGCTACCTGCAGTCGCGGTACACACAGGCCGGGTAGACGGGCCGGCGGGCCCGGAGTTGGGGGCTCCACAGAGCCCCGTCTTCCGGCCCGCCCCCGTCCGGTCTCTTCACCACGCCCTGGTCACGCGCTCGGACCCACCCCCCAGCGTGGCGGCGCTCATGGCTCTTCGCCTGGCGGCTCATCGCGACGTCGGCGGGGGCCCCTGCCCCACCTCCTGCGCCACTAGCGTGGCGCCGTGCCTGAACCTGCCTTCGTGTCCTTCCTCTCGGACTACGGGCTGGCCGACGAGTTCGCCGGCGTATGCAAGGCCATCATCCTGCGGGTGGCGCCCGACGCCCGGGTCATCGACATCACCCACGAGATCCCACCCCACGACGTGCGGGCCGGGGCGCTGACGCTGGCTCGCGCGGCCCAGTACCTTCCCCGGGGCGTGGTCCTCGCCGTGGTCGACCCCGGCGGGGGGACGGAGCGGCGGGCGGTGGCTGCCGAAGTGGAATCGGGCCATCTGGTGGGGCCGGACAACGGCCTCCTGGCTCCGGCCGTGGCCATGTTGGGGGGAGCCAAGCGGGTGGTGTCGCTCACCAACCCCGAGTACCAGATGTCGGCGCCCGGGCCCACGTTCGCGGGGCGGGACGTGTTCGCTCCCGCCGCCGGCTACCTCGCCTCCGGTGTCGATCTGGCCGAGCTGGGGGAGGAGATCGACCCGCTGTCGCTCCTGCCCGGGCTGGTGCCCCTCTCCCAGCCCGACGGAGACGGTGTGGCCGGCGAGGTCCTGTGGGTGGACCGCTTCGGGAACCTCCAGCTCAACCTGGACCCGGGCGAGCTGATCGAGCTCGGCGTCCGGCCCGGCGACAGCCTCGCCGTCGTGATCGGGGCCGAGCGCCGAGTCGCCCGCTGGGTCACCACCTACGCCGAGGCCCAGGCCATGGAGCTGGTGGTGGTGGTGGATTCCTACGGGCTCGTGTCCCTGGCCTTCGACCGGAGCCCGGCGTCCGAGGCGCTGGGACTGGCCGCCGGGTCGTCGGTCGTGCTCGGCCCCTGGCCGGCCGAGGATGCCCGGTGAGATCGGGGACGGCCCTGGTGCTGGCCGTGCTCCTGGCCCTCATCCTGGGCGCGGCCGTCATCCAGTTCGCCCTCATGGGCCGGGGCTAGCTGCCCGCGCTCAGAAGAGCTCGCCGGCCAGCCGGCGGATGTCGCGCTCGAGGGTGGTGAGCCCCTCGATCTTGCCCACGCACAAGGAGACGCCGGCCTTCGTCGCCTCGCGTTCCACGTCGGGGTCGAGGTAGGCGGTGTAGAGGATGATGGCCTGGTCGGGGCGCTCGGCCCGGATGGTGCGGGCCGTGTCGATGCCGTTGATGCCCGGCAT
>JBIOYN010000002.1:0-3961 GCA_044870155.1 Acidimicrobiia bacterium
CTGGCCCGCCTGGAGACGCTCCAGGTCGGGACCCGCCGGCGCCTGGCCGGCCAGCTGGCCGGCGAGCACCGGTCGTCGCGCCACGGCGCCTCCCTCGACTTCGCCGACTACCGCACCTACCACCCCGGCGACGACTTCCGGCGCATCGACTACCACCTCTACGCCCGCCTCGACGTGTTGCTCCTCAAGCTCTACGAAGCCGAGGACGAGGTGCACCTGCGCCTGCTCATCGACACGTCGGCGTCCATGGGCCGGGCCAGCCCCGGACAACCGAGCAAGCTCCTCCAGGCCGCCCGGGTGGCGGCGGCGCTGGGGTTCGTGGCCCTGGTGCGGCGGGACCCCGTCAGCCTCCACACCTTCCCCTTCGAGGGGGCCGCTCCCCGCTTCACGGGACGGGCGGCCGCCCCCCTGCTCTTCCGCCACCTGGCCGGCCTGTCGGCCGAGGGCACCACGCCCCGGGTGGCGGCCGCCACCCACCTGCTGGCCCGGCCCGGCCCGCCCGGGCTCACGGTGGTGTGCTCCGACCTGCTCACCCCCGAATGGGAGACGGGCCTGTCCCGCCTGCCGGCCCGGGGCGGCGACGTCGTCGTCGTCCACGTGCTGGCCGACGAGGACCTCCACCCCGAGCTGATCGGCGACCTGGAGCTGGTCGACGCCGAAGGCGGCCAGCGGGTGGCGGTCAGCTGCTCACCCGAGACCGTGGCCGCCTACGCCAAGGCCGCCGGCGCCTGGGCCGACGAGGTGGCCGGGCGCTGCCGCAGCGCCGGCGCCGCCTACGTCCGGGTCGGCGCCGGCGACGACCTCGAGCCGCTCCTCCTCGGCGGCTGGCGCCAGGCCGGCGTCCTCCGGTAGCGATGACCTTCGCCGCCCCGGCTGGGCTCCTCCTGCTGGCGCTGGCGGCGCCGATCGTGCTGCTGCACGTCCTGCGGCCGCGCCGGCCCGAGGTGGTCGTGGGGTCGACGTACCTGTGGCAGCCCCTGGCGCAGCCGGTGTCGGCGGCCTCGCCGTGGCAGAAGCTGCGACCCTCCGTCCTGCTCCTCCTGCAGCTGCTGGCCGTCATCCTGCTGGCCACGGCGGTGGCCCGGCCCGTCCGCCTCACGGCCGCACCCCTGGCCCGCCACACCGTGTTCATCGTCGACGCCTCCGGGTCCATGGCCGCCCTCGACGGGAAGCCGGACCGCCTCGCCGCCGCCCGGGACCAGGCCGAGGAGCTGCACGAGCAGCTCCCGGCCGGCGGGCTGGCCAGCGTGGTGCTGGCCTCGGCCCAGCCCCGGGTGCTCCTCTCCGCCAGCAACGACGGCGGCGCCTTCACCGAGGCCCTGGCCGCCATCCCGC
Source organism: Acidimicrobiia bacterium (assembly GCA_044870155.1). Classification (GTDB taxonomy): domain Bacteria; phylum Actinomycetota; class Acidimicrobiia; order IMCC26256; family BP-133; genus CAWBJP01. The sequence continues at coordinate 1,336 of JBIOYN010000002.1, forward strand.
CGCCCGCCGGCCAGGCCGACTTCGCCGGCGCCTTCACCCTGGCCGAGAGCCTGGAGACGCCCGGGGTCCCCATCGGCTTCGTGTTCCTCTCCGACGGGGGCCTCAGCGCCGCCGAGCGCCGGCTGCTGCCGCCCGGCACCCGCTACGAGCGCATCGGCGACCGCTCCGCCAACCGGGCCATCACCCGTCTGGCCGTGGAGCCCCGGGGCAGCGGACTGCACGCCCTCGTCACCCTGCGCAACACGGGCGGGGCGGCCGCCACCCAGCGCCTGCGCCTCGACGTCGACGGCCGCACGCAGCACACCGAGGAGGTCCGCCTCCCCGAGGGCGGGCTGGTGGAGCGGGCCGTCGACCTCCCCTCGGGCGAGCGGGTGGAGGCGTTCCTGGAAGGCGACGACCTCCTGGCCGCCGACAACCACGCCTTCGCCGCCGCCGCCCCCCGGCCCAACCTGCGCATCCTCCTGGCCGGCCCCGAGGACCTGTTCCTGGAACGGCTCCTGGCCGCCGTCCCCGGCGTGACGGTGGAACGCAGCGAGACCGCCCGGCCCGCCCCCGGGTTCGACCTCGCCGTCTACGACGGGGTCCCCGTCCCCGCCGACCCGGCCGCCCCGTGGCTGGCCATCGCCCCGCCCGGCGGCGCTCCCGGCGTCGTCATCACCGGCGACGTGGAGACGCCGGCCGTGGCCCTGGTCCGCTCCGAGCATCCACTCCTGACCGGCCTCGACCTCTCCGACGTGGGCCTGGCCACGGCCCAGCGCATCAAACCCGCCGGCGACGACGAGGTCCTGGTGGCCTCCGAGGAGACGCCGCTCCTGGTCCGGGGCAGCCGGGGGGGACGGGCCTTCGCCTACCTGGGCTTCCGCCTGGCCGACTCCAACCTGCCGCTGTCGGTCGCCTTCCCCGTCCTCTTCGACCGGCTTCTCACCGACCTCTCCGGCGCCGCCCCGCCGCCCACCGACCTGCGGGCCGGTCAGCCCCTGCCCATCCCCCAAGGGGCGGCCACGACCGTGTTCCGCCCGGGCGGGACCCGGATCGACGTCCCCGCCGGCGGGTCGGCCCCGCTGGCCGACCGCACGGGGTTCTACCGGCTGCGGCCGGCCGGGCCGGCTGAACCCACCGACTCCGCCGGCGCCGACGAGACCAGCCCCGAAACCGTTGCTGGGCAAGGAGACGGCGAGGCGGCCCCGGCCCGCCCCGAGACCATCGTCGCCGTCAACGCCCCCGAGGCGGAATCCAAGCTGGAACCCGCCACCCGCATCCCGGTGCGACCACGCACCGCCGCCCCCGGCGAGCGGGTCCCCCGGGGCGAGGTCCCGCTCCTCAGATGGATCCTTCTCGCCCTGGCCGCGGTGCTCATCGCCGAGTACGCCGTCAGCAGAAAGACCCGGGGGGTGCCCCGCAGGCAGTGGCGGGCGGGCGTGGCCGCACGAATCGCCATCGCCCTCTCCCTCCTCGGCGCCGTCCTCAATGTGTCGCTTCCCCGGGGCGGCGGCGGGGTGGCCACCGTGTTCCTGGTCGACGCCTCGGATTCCATGGGCGCCGCCGGCCGGGAGGAGGCGCTCGACTGGGTCCGGGAGGCGCTCAGCCACCAACCCAACGCCAGCCGGGCCGGCGTCGTCCTCTTCGGGGGTGACGCCCGGGTCGAGGTCACCCTGGCCGCCCAGGCCCAGCTCAACCAGGCCGCCGTCCAGGTCGACGCCACCCGCACCAACCTGGCCGGCGCCCTGCGGCTGGCCGGCGCCCTCCTCCCCGAAGACGCCCGCCGCCGGGTCGTCCTCGTCTCCGACGGCCGGGCCACCGAGGGCGACGCCGCCACCGAAGCCAAGCGCCTGAAGGAGGACGGCGTCGACCTCGACGTCCACGCCGTGGCCGGCGCCACCGGAGCCGACGCCGCCATCGCCCGCCTCGACGCCCCCAACCTGGCCCGCAAGGGCGAGTCCTTCGTGCTCCGGGCCACGGTGGTCGCCACCCGGGCCGGCGCCGCCCGCCTGTCGCTGTTCCGGGAGGACGCCCTCCTCGAGGAACGCACCGTCGACCTCGTGGCCGGCGACAACATCGTCGAGTTCCCCCAGACCGCCGGCGACCCCGGCCTGTCCCGCTTCCGCCTCGAGGTCGACGCCCCCGGCGACTCCGTCCACGCCAACGACACCGGCTTCGCCGCCGTGTCCGTCGACGGGCCGGCGAAAATCCTGGTGGCAGAAGGGGCGGCGGGCAACGGCACCTCACTGGCCAACGCCCTGCGGGCCGGCGGGCTGCTGGTCGACGTGGTGAAAGCCCCCGAGCTGCCCGCCCTCGACCGCCTGTCGACCTACTCGGCCACCGTCCTCGTGGACGTCGACGCCCGCTCCCTCTCCGGCGAGCAGATCGCCGCCCTGGGCGCCGCCACCCGGGACCTGGGCCGGGGCCTGGTCGTCCTCGGCGGCGACCGCTCCTACGCCCTGGGCGGCTACCGGGACTCCGAGCTGGAGAAGCTCCTCCCCGTCATCAGCGACATCAAGGATCCCAAGCGGCGCCAGTCGGTGGCCGAGGTGCTGGCCATCGACTCGTCGGGCTCCATGGCCGCCTGCCACTGCCGGGACGGCAACAACGGCATCGCTTCGGGCAACAACTTCCTCGACGGCGGCGT
>JBIOYN010000003.1:0-8836 GCA_044870155.1 Acidimicrobiia bacterium
CGCTCGCCAGCTGGATCAGCTCGTCGACGGCGGCCTGTCCGATGCCGAGTCCCACGGAGCCGAGGCAACTGAACGATATCCACGGGAAGGCGCTGTAGAGGGGGGTCCTGAAGGGCCCGGATCGGTCCACGCCGAGCGGGCTCATGATCCATGCGTGGCGGTCAGGGACGAAGATCTCGCGCACGCTGATGTCGTGGCTCCCGGTCCCCCGCATCCCCATCGTGTGCCACGTGTCGATGATCTCCGCCGCCTCCGGCGGGAAGAACACCACCATCATCACCGGTGAGCCATCGGGACCCGTTCGGGGCTCACCGCCGTCGACGACCACCGTCATGCCGGTGAGGTACTGGGCGTAATGGCAGGTACTGGCGAATGCCCACCGGCCCGTCACCCGGTAACCGCCCTCCACCGGCGTCGCCTGCCCCGGCGGGAACCAGGCGCCGGCAACGGGCAGGCCGGGATCGGCGTAGACCTCCTTCGCACCCTCCTCCGGGAGCACCACCCCGAAGGTGTCGATACCGGCCTGGTTGGCAATCGCCCACCCCACCGAGGGCTCGATCCGGCTCATCTCCTCGAACACCCTGAGCCCGGTCGCCGGGTCGCACTCCAAGCCGCCCAGGTCCGCCGGCTTGTAGATCCCCCACAGCCCGGCGGCGCGGAGCGCATCGAACACCTCCGGCGCCATCCGCCGGTTCTCCTCCTGCCAGGCCCGCTGCTCGCCGATCACCGCCGCCACCTCATGGACCCCCTCCATGAGTACATCCTCGGTAGGTAGGGCTTGTCTCATCGTTCCCCCTCCGCTTGGCGGGCCCGAGGCCTTGGACGGTGGCCCCGTGGCGCTGAGGGGGACGGTACGAATCGCCCGTAGCAGTTTCGTAGCGGCGCCGGCTACGGCAGCATGGAGCCCGGTGGCCGCGATCGAGGTCCAGTTGCTGGGCCGCTTTCTGGTGCGTCGCTCGGGCGACGAGGTGCCGGCGGCGAGCTTCGGCGGCCGGCTGGTGCGGACCCTGATCCGGCTGCTGGTCTCCCGCCGGGGCAGTTTCGTGTCCCGGGAGGTGCTGGCGGACGCGCTCTGGCCGGAGCGGATGCCGGCCGACCCCGGCGCCAACCTGCGGGTGCTCGTCCAACGGGCCCGGGCCGCCCTGGGGGACCCGGATCTGATCGTCACCGGCCCGGGCGGCTACTCCTTCGCCGCCGGCACCGGCTGCGAGGTGGATACGGAGATCTTCCTCGCCCTGGTCCGGGCCGGTGAGGACCACTTCGCCGCCGGTCGCGCCGGTGCCGCCCTGCGCGACTTCCGGTCGGCAGCTGACCTGTGGGGCGAGCCGCTGGCCGAGGACGCCTACGAGGATTGGGCCCAGGCATTCAGGGGCGGGCTGGGGCGCGCCCATCTCCGGGCGCTGGAGGGCGGAGCGGAGGCGGCGCTTTCGGTGCGCGACCCGGGGCAGGCGGTGGCCCTGGCCGAGGGCGCGGTGAGCCGGGAGCCGCTGCGCGAGACGGCCGGGATCCTGCTGGCCCGGGCCCTGGCGGCCTCCGGCGATCAGGTCGGCGCGCTGCGGGCGATCGACTCGCTGCGCCGGCGCCTGGCCGAGGACGTCGGGCTCCAACCCTCGGCGGACGTGCTGGCCCTGGAGACCCGGCTCCAGCGCGGCGAGCTGGTCGGCGAGACGGCGCGGCGCCCGGTCATGCCCGCGGCCGGGCACGCCTTCGAGGGGTTGGCCTTCGTCGGGCGGGACGACGAGCTCCAGAGCGTGGCCAGCGCCTTGAGGAAGCCGGTCACGGTGCTGGTGGCCGGGCCGGCGGGAGCGGGGAAGTCCCGCTTGGTGGCGGAGGTGGTGAGCCACTCCGAGGTCCCGGTCATCACCGTCCGGGCCTTCCTTCCGGAACGGAACGAGCCCTGGGGGCTGGCCCGGGCCGTCCTGCGCGAGGCACTGGCGCTGGATCTCGAAGCGGCCCGCGCCGTCCCCGACCGGGCGGCCCAGGCGCTGGCCGACGTGATCCCCGAGCTCGAGGAGCTGCGGCCCATCGGCAGCGGCGTCGTCGACCCGGAGAGCCGCCGGGCGCTGGCACTGGAGGCGGGGGTCCGGGTCCTGGCGGCGGCGACGGGCACCGGCGCCCTCGTGGTGGTGGACGACCTGCAGTGGGCGGACGCCACCAGCCTCGCCTTCCTCGGGCTGGTCGCCCGCCGGGTCCGCCAATCCGGCCTGCTCGTCGCCTACCGGCCCGAGGACGTGGCCCCCGGCGGCCCGGCGGACCTGTTCCTGAACGACATCCGGTCCGTCCGGGAACCGGTCATCGAAGTCCCGGTCGGGCCGCTGACCCGGGAGGCGATCGCCGCCCTCTTTGCCGACACCGAGGTGGCGGCGGCCGTCGCCGATGAAACCGATCGCAGCCCCCTGGCCGTGGCCGAGGCGGTCCGCGGCCTCAGCGCCGAGGGCAGCATCGAACGGGATTCGTCGGGTCGGTGGGCGCCGTGCCGGCCCGACGCCGCCCACCGGGCCCGCGAGGTGGCCCGCTCCGGCCAGCGCCAGGCCATCGCCACCCGGGCCGATCGGCAGCCGCCGGACCGCAGGGAGGTGCTCCGGCTGGTGGCGCTCCTGGGCTGCGAGGCACCAGCGCGGATCTTCGCCCGGGCCACGGGGACCCCCGAGACCCACGTCCTCGACGGGCTCAACGCCCTGGCCCGGAGTGGCCTGGCCCGGCTTGGAGACGGTGGCTGGGCGACGGCTCACGATCTCATCGGCGAGGTGGTCGCCGAGCGCCTCGACCGGGCCGAGAGCGGCCGGCTGCACCAGTTGCTGGCCCGTGCCCTCGAAGCGGAGGAGGGGGACCCGGCGGACCTGGCCCGGCACCTCGAGGGGGCCGGCGACCGGGCCGGGGCGGCCGGCGCCTTCTCCGAGGCCGCCCAGGAGCGGCTGGGCCAATTCGCCGCTCACGAAGCCAGGCAGCTGGCCGACGCCGGCCTGGAGCTCGAGCCCCACCCCGAGCTCCGGGCCGTGCTGCTCCGCACCCGGGCGGGCGCCCGCGCCCTCAAAGGCGACCTGGTCGGAGCCCGGGATGACCTGCGCGCCGCGCTGCCGTCGATCCCCCGGGGGCCGGAACGCGCCGGGGCGCTGTCCCGGATCGCCGAGCTCACCTCCGGCCTGGACGACTACGTGCAGGCGGGGGAGCTGATCGAACTGGCTCTGGCCGAGGCCGGTGACGACCGCCGGGCGCGGGCGGAGGCCCTGGCCATCGCCGCCTTCATGGACGTCAACCGCACCGAGATCGAAGCCGGTGAGGGGCGCGCCGCCGAAGCGCTCGCCCTCTTCGAGGAGCTCGGCGAGCCGGCCGGGCTGGCCAGCGTCGTCGATCTGCGGGCCACGGCCGCCTTCTTTCGCGGCCGCCTGGTCGAAGCCTGTGATCTGTTCGACCGTGCCGCCCGCCTCTACCGGGATACGGGCCAGCTCATGAAGGCCGGGTGGCCCCAGATGATGCGGGGCCGGATTCTGATGCCACGGGGGCGGGTCGAGGAGGCCTTGCAGGAGGTCGAGGCGGCGCTCGACCTCGAGCGCTCCCTGGGCCAGACCGAAGGGGAGGCGGGCGCCCTCTATATGCGGAGCGAGCTGCTCTGTCTCCTGGGAAGAATCGACGAGGCGTGGACGGATGCCCGGGCCGGGTTGGCTCTGAGCGAGGAGGTGGGGCACCGGCAGGTGATCTCCATCAATCTCCGGGCAGTGGCCGGCTGCTCCTGGGCCACGGGCGATCTCGAGGCCGCCGAGGCCGCGCTCCGCCGGGCGCTGGAGATCGCGGCGGCGTTGCCCATGCAGTTGCACACCAACGCCGCGATCCTCGCCTCCCTGCTCGTCGAGCGGGGGCGCTTCGACGAAGCGGAGCGCTACGCCCACCAGGCCCTGGACGGTGCGATCGGGATCTCGGTGTTCGAGGGCCGCCTGGTCCTGGCCGAGGTGGCGCTGGCCCGTGGTGATCCCGGAGCCGAGCGCCTGGCCGCCGAGGCGCTGTCGCTGGCCGACGCTGACGGCTATGTGCTCAGCCCCGCCCGGCGGCGCCTCGAGGCCAAGGTCCCGGATCGCCCGCCGGTTGCGCCTCCGGCGACCGTCCGCCGGCGGGAGCTGCGGACCTTCATGTTCACCGACATCGTCGCCTCGACGAACCTCGTCGAGGCGCTTGGTGACGAGGCCTGGGACCATCTCCTGCGCTGGCACGACCAGACCCTCAGATCACTCTTCGCCGGCCACCACGGCGAGGAGGTCAACCGGATCGGGGACGGGTTCTTCGTCGCCTTCGAGCGGACCGCCGACGGGGTGCGCTGCGCCGTGGAGATCCAGCACGTGCTGGAGCGCCACCGGGTCGACCACGGCTTCGCCCCCCGGGTCCGCATCGGCCTCCACCAGGCCGAGACCACCCGGCAGGGCGCCGACTACCAGGGTCGGGGCGTGCACGAGGCGGCCCGGATCGCGGCCCTGGCCGAGGGCGGCGAGATCCTGGCCAGCCGCCGCTCGGTGGCGAGCCTTTCCGATCTCCCGCTGTCGGCGCCGCGCTCGGTCACCCTCAAGGGAATCTCCGAGCCGGTGGAGGTCGTCTCCATCACCTGGCGGTAGGCGGCGCCGCGGTCGACAGTTTCGTGGCGGCGCCCGGCTACGGCAGCATGGAGCCCGGTGGCTGAGATCGAGGTCCAGTTGCTGGGCCGCTTTCTGGTGCGTCGCTCGGGCGACGAGGTGCCGGCGACGAGCTTCGGCGGCCGGTTGGTGCGCGTCCTCATCCGGCTCCTCGTCACCCGGCGGGGGAGCTTCGTGTCCCTTGACGTGCTGGCTGAAGCGCTCTGGCCGGAGCGGATGCCCGCCGATCCCGTCGCCAACCTGCGGGTGCTCGTCCAGCGGGCCCGGGCCGCCCTGGGCGACCCTGCCCTGATCGTGACCGGCCCGGGCGGATACTCGTTCGCCGCCGGGGGGGACTGCGAGGCGGACACGGAGATCTTCCTGGCCCGGGTGAAGGCTGGTCAGGACCACCTCGCCGCCGGTCTCGCCGGGGTCGCCTTGCGCGACTTCCTGTCCGCCGTGGACCTCTGGGGCGAACCGCTGGCCGAAGACGCCTACGAGGAATGGGCTCAGGAGGCCAGGGGGGCGCTGGGGCGCGCCTATCTCCAGGCACTGGACAGCGGCGCCGAGGCGGCGCTGTCGGTGCGGGACCCGGGGCAGGCGGTGGCCCTGGCCGAGCGGGCCGTGGCTCGGGAGCCGTTGCGGGAGACCGCCACGCTCCTGCTGGCCCGGGCCCTGGCCGCATCTGGCGATCAGGTCGGGGCCCTGCGGGCGGTCGATTCACTGCGCCAGCGCCTGAGCGAGGAAGTCGGGCTCCCGCCCTCGGCCGAGGTGCTGGCCCTGGAAACGCGCCTCCAGCGGGGCGAGTTGGTGGGAGAGATTTCCCGCCGCCCGGTGGCGCCCGCGGCCCACGCCGCCTTTGAGGGATTGAACTTCGTGGGTCGGGACGAGGAGCTCCAGATGGTGTCGAGCGCTTTCCGGGGCTCGGAGCCGGGCACCGTGCTGGTGGCGGGGCCGGCGGGGGCGGGGAAGTCCCGCCTGGTCGCCGAGGTGGTCGGCCACTCTGAGCTTCCGGTCATCGCCGTCCGGGCCTTCCTCCCGGAGCGGAACGAGCCCTGGGGACTGGCTCGGGCCGTCCTCCGGGAGGCACTGGCCCTGGATCTGGAGGCGGCCCGGGCCATCCCGGATCGGGCCGCCCAGGCGCTGGCCGACGTGGTTCCCGAGCTGGAGGAGCTGCGACCCATTGGCAGCGGCGTGATGGACCCGGAGAGCCGGCGGGCGCTGGCGCTGGAGGCGGGGGCCAGGGTCCTGGGGGCGGCGACGGGCAAAGGCGCCGTGGTGGTGGTCGACGACCTGCAGTGGGCGGACGCCACCAGCCTCGGGCTCCTGGGGCTTGCCGCCCGGCGGACCCCCCAGGCCGGCCTGCTCCTCGCCTACCGGCCTGAGGAGGTGGTCGTCGATGGCCCGGTGGACCACTTCCTGGACGAGATCCGCTCCGTCCGGGCACCGGTCGTCGAGGTCCCGGTCGGGCCGCTGAGCCCGGAGGCGATCTCGGCCCTCTTTGTCGACGCCGAGGTGGCGTCGGCCGTCTTTGATGAGACCGACCGCAGCCCCCTGGCCGTGGCCGAGACCGTCCGCGGCCTGAGCTCCGAGGGCACCATCGAACTCGAGGCCCGGGGCCGGTGGGCGTCCTGCCGATCGGACGCCGCCCACCGCGCCCGCGAGGTCGCCCGCGCCGGCCAGCGCCAGGCCATCGCCACCCGGGCGGAGCGGCATCCACCCGACCGCAAGGAGCTGCTCCGGTTGCTCGCGCTCCTGGGCCGCGAGGCGCCGGCTCGCATCTTTGCCCGCGCCACCCAGACGGCCGAGGCACACGTCCTCGACGGGCTCGACTCCTTGGCCCGGAGCGGCCTGGCCCGGCTCGGAGACGGCGGCTGGGCGACAGCCCACGACATCATCGGCGAAGTAGTGGCCGAACGGCTCGACCGGGCCGAGAGCGGCCGGCTCCACCAGCTGCTGGCTCGCGCCGTCGAAGCGGAGGGTGGCGATCCGGCGGAAGTGGCCCGGCACCTGGCCGGAGCCGGTGACCGGGCGGCAGCCGCCGCTGCGTACTCCGACGCCGCCCGCCAGCGGCTGATGCAGTTCGCCGGTGGCGAATCCAAGCAACTGGCCGATGCCGGCCTGGAGCTCGAGCCTGATCCGGAGCTCCGCGCCCGCCTCCTCCGCACCCGGGCCGAGGCGCGGACCCTCCGGGGAGAGCTGGTCGGAGCCCGTGATGACCTGCGGGCCGCTCTGCCGTCGATCCCCCGGGGCTCGGACCGTTGTCGCGTGGTGGCCCACATCGCCGAGATCACCTCCGCTCTGGACGACTACGTCCAGGCCGGGGAGCTGATCGAGCTGGCTCTGGCCGAGGCCGGCGACGACCGCCGGGCGCGAGCTGAGGCCCTTGCCATCGCCGCCTTCCTGGACGCCAATCGGATGGAGATTGACAGGGGAGAGGCCCGGGCGGCAGAGGCGCTCGCTCTCTTCGAGGAGCTGGGCGAGCCGGCCGGCGTCGCCAGCGTCGCCGACCTCCGAGCCATGGCGTGCTTTCTCCGGGGTCGACTGACCGAAGCCGGTGAGCTGTTCGATCGGGCCGCCCGCCTCTACCTTGACACCGGCCAGCTGATGAAGGTCGGGACCCCCCGGGTGATGCGGGCCTGGATGCTGATGGTGAGCGGCCGGGTCGAAGAGGGTTTGGAAGAGGCCGAAGGCGCCCTCGAGCTCGAGCGGTCCCTGGGCCAGGCGGAAGGTGAGGCCGCTGGACTCTGGATCCGCAGCGAAATTCTCTGCGTCCTGGGCCGGATCGAGGAGGCGCAGAGCGACGCCCGCGCCGGGCTGGCTCTGAGCCGGGAAACGGGCAACCGCGAGGCCTTGTCCGTCACCCACCGGTGCATGGCCCACTGCTGTCGGGCCCGGGGCGACCTCGACGGCGCGGAGACCGCCCTGCGGGAGGCACTGGAGATCGGCGCCGTCCTGCCCCTCCAGTTGCGCGTCAACGGCGCCTTCCTCGCCTCCGTGCTGATCGAGCGGGGCAACCTCGACGAGGCGGCGCGCTATGCCACCGCCGCCGTGAGTGGAGCCGTCGGGCTGGCCGAGTTCGAGGGCCGCCTGGTGCTGGCCGAGGTGGCTCTGGCCCGGGGTGACCCCGGCGCCGAGCAGCTGGCCGCGGAGGCGCTTTCACTGGCCGACGCCGGCGGCTACTTGCTGAGTGCCGCCCGCCAGCGACTCGAAGCCAGGGTGACGTCGTCCCCATCGGCGGCTTTCGTGGCGCCCCGCCGCCAGAGGGAGCTCAAGACCTTCATGTTCACAGACATCGTCGCCTCGACGAACCTTGTCGAGATCCTCGGCGACGAGGGTTGGGACCACATGCTGCGCTGGCACGACCAGACCCTCAGATCATTGTTCTCCGGCCATCATGGCGAGGAGGTCAACCGGATCGGGGACGGGTTCTTCGTCGCCTTCGAGCGGGCCGGGGACGGAGTCCGGTGCGCCATCGACATCCAGCGGGTGCTGGAGCGCCACCGGGTCGACCACGGTTTCGCCCCCCGGGTCCGGATCGGCCTCCACCAGGCCGAGGCCACCAGAGAGGGCGCCGACTACCAGGGCCGGGGCGTGCACGAGGCCGCCCGGATCGCCGCCCTGGCCGAGGGCGGCGAGATCCTGGCCAGCCGCAGTGCGGTTGAGAAGGTCGCGGCCGATCTCTCGTTGTCGACTCCAAGGGCGGTGGCGCTCAGAGGCCTTTCGCAGCGCGTCGAGGTGGTCGCCATCCACTGGAAGTAGCACCACTTCGCCACCGGTTCGGCGGCTGGCAGGATGGGACCGTGGCTGTGGCCTTCCAACCGCTGGACTTCGTCGGGCGGCAGCGGGAGATGGAAGAGGTGCTCGCCGCGCTGGCCGGCCCGGGCATCACCATCGTCTCGGGGGTCGCCGGCATGGGAAAGTCCCGCCTGCTGGCCGAGGTCCGAGCCCGCCGACTCGGGCCGGCGGTCTCCGCCCGGGCCTTCCTGCCCGAACGGGACGAGGCCTGGGCTCTCGCCCGCTCCCTGCTCCGCGACGCGTGCAGCCTGGATCCCCAGGCGCTGGCCGCGGTCCCGGCCCGGGCCGTTGCCGCCCTGGTCGAGATTGTGCCCGAGCTGGCCGACGCGCCGCCGGGCGATGCCGGGCCCCTCGACCCCGAGAGCCGTCGGGCGCTGGCGCTCGAAGCCGCCGTCCGGCTCCTCTCGACCGTCCCGGCACGCGGCGCGCTGGTGATGGTC
>JBIOYN010000004.1:0-20677 GCA_044870155.1 Acidimicrobiia bacterium
CGGGTGAGTGGGGGTGGAAGAACCCCAAGTGGGTGAGGCGGATCAAGTTCTGCGAGGAACGAGAGGTCGATTACTGGATGGGCTGGTATTTCCTGCGGGGGATGGACCCTGAAGTGCTGGCGGGCGGTTACGACACGAACGTCGGCTCGGAGCTGGATCCCGAGGTCGTTCAGCAGTTCAACTTCTTCACCTACGCCGAGATCACCCGGGACCGGCGTCGTCAGCTGCACCTCTTGGGAGCACGCCCCTGGGGCATTGCCCAGCACAGAGCGCCGCTGTACATCGGTGACGAAAACTGGAACACCGAGAATTACAAATACACGCTCGGGTGAGGAGTGAGGAATGGAGCGGGACTGGCTGCCCAAAGCGAAAGAGTGGTACTTCGCCTGCAAGACCCAGGATGTCCCCGACGGTGGTCTCCGGCGCGTGCACGTCTACGACCAGGACGTGCTGGTCGCCAATCTCGGGAACGAGTTCTACGCCATGGAGCCGTGGTGTCCCCACAACCTCGCCCCGTTGGAGTTCGGCCACCTGAATCGATCCACTTGCGTCGTCATTTGTCCCGAGCATGCGATGAAGATCGACGTGAGAACCGGTGAGAACGTGTGCGGCCCGTACGGTTCTCCGGGGGCAAAATTCGAGCCGAACTGGACGTTCCCGGCAAAAGTCGAGAGCGGGCGCGTCTACGTTCGAGTCAAGAGCGACCAGGAGATCGAAGAATATTATCGAGGCTTCAAGGTTCCCTTTAAGGTAACGGACGAGGAACATTAAGCGGCCGCATTCTGGTCGTGCACCGCGCCGGAGCGGCAACTCACTCGAGCAGGGCACCCGCCGCGTATCGGAGGGCCTCGGCGATGTCCTCGGCCACGGGCTCCGGGAAGTCAGCCAGGATCTCTTCGACGGTCATACCGTCCGCCACTTGGCACCGCCGAGGGTGACGTAGAGCTTTGCCGAGTTGCCGAAGGCCAACCCGCCGACCCCGCGGGCGCGGGGCAGGGGGAAGCCGCGGACTTCTTGGAGACCCTTCGTCGGCGGGAGGCACGAGGGGGAGCCGGTAGACGATGCCGTCACCCGCATACACAGCCGAGGCGCTGATGGTGAAGTAGAGAAACATAGGCCGCCGCAGACGCGAACTGCACGGGAAACCCCAACTCCGCCGGACGGAGGGCCGAAGGCCGCCACCCACATCTTCACCGTGTCGCGGTCGTCCGGCCCATCTCAGGCGCGGTCCTCCAGGAGGGCTACTGCCTGCCGCTCGACGTTGGTGAGGCCGAGCTCGCGGGCGGTGGCGAGGGCCTGGTCAAGGAGGTCCCGGGCCCGCTCGGTGTCGCCCGGCTGGCGGCGGCTGAGGAGCATCCGGGCCCACTCGAGCCGGGTCCGGGCCAGCCAGGTGGGGGCGCCGATGCGCTGATGGGTGACCTCGGCAGCAGCAAGGCGAGCTTCGGCGTCGTCATAACGCCCGAGGGTGGTCGCCAGCAGGCCGAGGTAGTGGGAGACGGAGCCGAGCCACAGGGCTGGCGTGCCGGCGATCAGATCCGAGTAGGGAACGAGGAGGTCGTGGAGCACCCGGCTGCGGGGCCGGTCACCGAAGCGGGCCGCAAGGAGAACCAGGATCGTGGTCGTCACTGACCATATGTTGTCGACAGGGATGTCGGTGAACCTGGAAGCGGCCAGATCTTCGAAGCACGCTTCGGCCTCGTCGAGCCGGCCCAGCTCGGCGTCGACGAGGCCCGCCAAAGCCCGCATCCCCAAGAAATCGGGGTTCAGATCCAGGGCCCCGACGAACAGCTCCCGCACCTCGGCCAGCCGGCCCTGCTCGAAACGGACGCCGAACTGTTGAATGGCCCTGAACAGGAGTGTGTCGGGCTGCCCGCTCGCCTCGCCGATCTCGGCCGCCAGGCGTCCGTGGCGCTCGGCGTCGTCGAGACGGCCCACGGCGGCGAGGTAGGCGGCCCGGACCCAGGCGGCGCACCACCGCAACGTGGGCTCTCCCACGTCGCCGGCGAGGCCCTCAAGGGCTTCGATGTCAGCGTGAGCCTCGTCGAGGGCGCCCAGCTCCATGTCCGCCCGGTAGCGGTGGAACCGGGCCCAGGCATGCATCACCGGGTCGCCGAGACGCCCCGCCGTGGCCTCCAGCTCGTCAGCGTTGGCCCGCCGTTCGGCCACGGTGGCCGGGGCCGCGATGGTGTAGGGCCGGGCGGCGAGCACGTGGGCCAGGGCGGGGGCGTCCCCGAGCCGGCGGGCTTGGGCCAGCGCCTCGTCGCTGAGGCGCCGGCAGCGCTCCCGGTCTCCGGTGAACGTGAGCTCGAGGGCGAGCGTGGCCAGCAGCCGGGCCTGTATCGCACCGCCGCCGCCGAGTGCTTCGAGCGCCGCCTCCAGGACGGCCACCCGCTCGTGGTCGACCCGGGCTACCGAGGTCATGAAGCCCTGGCGGCTGTTGGCCAAGGCGGCTCGGGCGAGTGCCTCGGCGTCTCCTCGGGATTGGGCCAGGCGGGCCGCCTCGAGGAGGGTCGCCCGATGGGTCGGGTCACCAGTTCGCCGCTGGGCACTGCCGAGGGCGATCAGCAGCAGGCAACGCTTCCTCGGGTCGGCCAGGGCCTCCCCCGCATCGAGGAGTTCAAGGGCCTGGCGGTAGTAGGCGGCGGCCTCGTCATGCGCCAGCTGGGCGAGGGCCCGGTCCCCGGCCCTCATGGCGTAGTCGACGGATCGGGACGCCTCGTTCGCCGAGGCGGGAACTCGGGCCCAATGGTGGGCCAGGGCGGGGAGGTGATCGTCGAGGGCGGCGCTGTGGACCGCCTCGATGGCCTCGGCCACCCCGCGGTGAAGGGCCACCCGACGGGCGGCAGAGAGCTCTCCGTAGAGCGTGTCCCGGACGAAGGCGTGGGCAAAGCGGTATCGGGGTGCGGCACCGGGGGCTTCGATTACGAGGCGGGCTTCGAGCGACTCCTCCAGCGCGGAGAGGAGGGGCTCCTCCTCGAAGTCCCCGGCCGCCCGGAGCACCGGGAGCTGGAACTCCGGTCCGATGACGGCGGCCACCCTGAGCGCCCGGTTGGTCTCTGATGACAGACGGGACAACCGCCGCCCGACGACTTCCCGGACCCCCTCGGGGATGCCGAGGTCCTCGACGGACAGACGGGTGGACCAGCGCCCATCGCGTCGCTCGACGGCGCCAGTCTCGGCCAGGTGGCGCAGCACCTCGCGGACGAAGAACGGGTTGCCCTCGGTCTCCTGGTGGATGGCCCGGGCCAAGACCAGGTCTTCATCGTCGAGGGCATGCCCGGCGCCCTGCTCCATGAAGGCGGCCACGCCAGAGGCGTCGAGCCCCATCAGTGAGAAGCGCTCCACGCCCCCTTGGCGGCGCAGGTCGGCGAGAACCTCGACCAGCGGGTGTTCGTGGGCGAGTTCGGTGTCCCGGTAGGTGCCCAGCAGGAGGAGCCGCTTGGCGTCGGGCGAGCGGACGACGTGGCGCAGGAGGAGCAGGGTCGGCTTGGCCGCCCACTGGAGGTCGTCGAGGACGAACAGGACGGGCTCCTCCGCCGAGGCTGCCGACAGCCATGACGCCACCGCGTCGAACAACCGGTAACGCTCCGTCTCCGGATCCGATTTGAGGGGTGGCGGAAGGTCCGAAACGGCGTCGGCCAGTTCCGGCACCAGGCGCGCCACCTCACCGCCGTAGCGACCGAGTCGTTCCCGAAGGCGTTCCGGTGGTGTGTGATCCAGGAAATGCCGCAGGGCCTCCACGAAGGGCTGGTAGGGGACGCCGAGGTCCTCGTCGCACCTTCCGGCCAGAACCACGCCGCCTTCGTCATGCACCCGCAAGGCGAGTTCGGCGGCCAGACGGGTCTTGCCCACTCCTGGTTCCCCAGCCAGGAGCGCGACCCGCCGCTCCCCCGCCGCCGCCTCCTTCCACAACTGGCCGAGCCGTTCGACTTCGCCGTCGCGGCCCACGAAGACCCGGCCGACATCGGTGAGCAGCGCCGGCATGGGCACCGACGGCCCGGTGGGCTGCCAGCCCACTTCACAGACGGCGACCGGCTCGGGTAGACCCTTGAGATCGAAGGCGCCGAAGTCGATGAACGGGGCCGCACAGCGGCTCCTGGCCAAGGTCCGCACGACGGTCGTGGCCAGGATCTGACCCGGTTGCGCGGCGGCCACCAGCCGGGCCGCCTCGACCACCGGGGTGCCGAAGACGTCGCCGCCCTCCAGGGTGGCGTCCCCCACCGCCAGGCCCACCCGGATGGCGATGGGGGTGGTCCTGGCCTGGCGGGCGGTGGCCTGTTGCATGGCCACCGCCGCCTCCACCGCCTCCGCCGCCGAAGGGAAGACGACCATGATCCCGTCGCCGGTGTTCTTCACCTCCTCGCCCTCATGAGCGACCACCGCCTGGCTGAGGGCGGCGAAGTGCACGCGGCGCAGCTCGTCGAAGGCCCGGTCCCCCAGCTGCGACATGAGCTCGGTCGAGCCGACCAGGTCGGTGAAGAGGACCGTGACCGTCCCGCTCGCCCGCCCTTCCCTCACGACCCGAAGGGTACGACCCCCATAGCCACCGCGACAGGGGGCGTTTTCGGGCGGTGTGCCGCTCCAGCCGAGCGACTGCCATCTGGTGGTGTACCTCACCAGCCTTGGCCACCATGACGCGCGTCGAGCGAGGCTCGATCGGCTCGAGCGAGCCCGACCTAGCCGATTGCCTCGAGGATGCTGCCGCCCCACGGATTGTCGATCAGGTACTTCCAGGTGCCGTCGGGTTGGCGGCGGACGACCTCGGCAGTGACCGACTCCATCGGTTCCCCACCGGGGACGTCGAGCCGCCACCGGGTGTGGGTGAGGGCGATGTCGCCGTTCACCACGGCAGTGGTGGCGAGCACCTCCAATGTGCCCTTCATGTCCAAGAAGGCGGTCAGCAAGGCCGGCCCGGGTTCGGGGACCAGGACGGCGCCGTCCTCGCATAGGGGACCCTGGAGGGCCCCGGCACCGCCGCCCCGGAGGTCACCTGGACTGGGACGCACGGCGGCCCGCTGGCCACGCCGAGCGGCGAGGTACCGGCGACGGGTAAGGCGATCGAGGTGCGGGGAAGTGTGGCTCGGCTCCGAAGGCGACAAGGTGAAGGAGATCAACATCACCTCTCCCGCCTTCAGCAGATCGGGGTGCTGGGATGTGTCCGTCGCCCGCGGGCTGTGGGGGCGGCTCCGACGACGTCGGGGCAAAGCCCCACCACCGCGGCTCCGGTCAGGCGGGCTCGTAGCGGCCTGGTGCCAGGATGCCCTCGGGGTCGAACATGCCCTTCAAGGCGCGAAGTGTGGTCCGGTACGTGCGGTCAGCCCGGTCGAAGACACCCATGGTGTGGAGGCCCAGCCGGAAGGGGTAGCAGCCGGCGTCGGCCCAGCGGGTGACGAGCTCCTCCGAACACGCCATCACCCGCTCGTCGTCGCCGTCCACCTCCCGGTCGTAGGCGATGGACACGATGAGTTGCAGTACCCGCTCCCGCACGGAATGGCAGTTGATGGCCGGCTCGAAGCCGTGGGCGGCCACGACCGCTTCGGCCAGCTGAGAGGCGGCCACCACCTCCGCGCCGGCGAAAGGGAGGGCGGTGTTGGCGAACAGGAAGCCCACACGGTCCTGGTCGAGATCCGGTTCCGCTGACGGGGCCAGTCGCTTACGCCAGTAGGCCCGGCGCACCGCGTTCATGAGCTGTCCCGTGTAGCCGCGGTGCAGGCCGAGCTCGATACTGCGCCGGGCCGAGACGTCCGCCCGCCCCAGCGTGTCGGGATCGACCACGCGCAGCCGCCGAGTGAAGGGGCGCAGCAGGGCGCGCAGGCGGCGGCCGTCGGCGGCCACCTGGCCAGCGGTGCCATAGAGGCCCACCGCTCCCGTCCAGGGAGCGATGCCGTAGCGGGCGGCCAGGGCCCGGCCTTCGGCGCCGGCCAGCGGAGGGGGGAAGCCCTCGTTCCAGGGGTAGCGCATGACGCTGGCGAGCAGGCGGAAGTGGTTGCCGAACCAAGGAGCGGACCGCACCGTCCCCTCCAGCTGGAGTCGGCGCATGGCGTCGACCGCTCCTTCCAGCGCCACCGGCCCGTCGAGATCGAAGACAGCGGTGGCCTGCGAATCAGGGACAGGCAGGAGGGGGATGCTGAGCTTGGTCACCACACCAAAGGCCGACTGACTGAAGAGCCCGCCGAGCTGGGGGCCGGGGGCCCAGTTGTCGATGGGCCCCACCCTGGCACCGGGGAAGGCGAGCCAGCCCGTCCGCAGCAGCTCTCCGTTGGGAAGGACCACCTCGAGCCCACAGGCCCGCCCGATGTGGTCTCCGTAGGGAGTAACACCGAAGCCCCGCTCCACGGCGTTGCCCAGGACGCTGGCCCGGGGGGTGGAACCGGTGGCGTCCATCCACAGGCGAGACCCCCGGTCGCGCAGGTGATCGGCCAACTGGGCCTGGGTGACGCCGGGCTCAACGGTGACGTAGGCGAGGTGCTCGTCGTAGGCCAGTATGCGGTTCATCCGAGCCAGCTCGAGGAGGACGCTGCCGTCGCGGGGAGGGACCCGGGAGCCGTATCCCCAGTTCTTGCCCGTGCTCACCGGGTAGAGGGGGACACGGTGAACGCCGGCGAGACGCACGCAGGTCTGCACCTCTTCCGTGCGGCCTGGGCGGAGGATGGCGGCCGGTCGCTGGGAGGTGGGAAAGGTGCTGGTAGCGGCGGCATCGATGGCCCGCTCGCCGGTCAGCACCTGGCGGGCGCCGATGGCCTCCCGCCAGGCGTCCAGCGCCTTTTCGAGCCCGCCCGTCATTCCCGTACCTAGTCCAGCGGCCGTGCCTCGGCCCTCCGCAAACGACCGGCCAGAGTGGCCAGGAGCTTGCGAGCCAGGGCCGGGACCTCGTCGAGGAGGGCACTGAAGTCGAGCTCGTCGACCACGAAGAGCACCATCTCGGTCTCCGCCCGGATGGTGGCCGAACGAGGCCCGCGGTCGAGTAGGGCCAGCTCACCGAAGGAGTCGCCGGAGTCGAGCTCGGCCACCAGACGGCCGCCCCGCTCCACGACCGCCCGTCCCTCACCGATCAAGAAGAACTGGTGGCCGGGATCACCCTCCTGGCACAGCGTCCGCCCGGCGGGGACCCGTTCCACCCGGACAACACGGGCGAACGCGTCGAACTCGGCCCGGGAGAGGCCCTCGAGGAGGCTCACCTGGCCCAGCCGGCTGACGAGTTGGCGGCTCACGGCCCGGCAAGCCTATTGCAGACGCTGAGGCGCTCGTTCCGGAAGCCCGCGGCGAGCGCCGTGAGAGCGTGGTCGCAAGGCCCGCTCGCATGCTCTCCCCATCAAAGGCCCACTGTGGATGCGACGTCGAGTCCTGGACCAGCGGGAGCAGGACACGCACTCATCGCCCACCGCTCGATGCCCAAATTAACCTCGAACGGTCGTGGCAGGGCTCGAGTCCAAAGGACTCGGCGGGAAATGACAGCCCTGAGAAGCTGTAATGGATGTCGAGGCGTGAAGGAGCCCGATGCCGATCATGATGAGGTCGGTCCGTGAGCAGGGGTGATCGGGCACCCCGGCTGTTGGGGGTGTTCGCCCACCCCGACGACGAGGTGTTCTGCGCCGGCGGAACGCTGGCCAAGTATGTGGCTCAAGGCGCCGAGGCCATGGTCGTCTCGGCCACCAAGGGTGAGGCCGGCCAGATCCGCGACGCCAAGGCCGCCACGCGCCAGACCCTCGGGCAGGTCCGCAAGCAGGAGCTCCGGCTGGCGTGCGAACGCTTGGGTGTCCAGCATGTCGAGTGCCTCGACTACGGGGACGGGACCCTCAACGACGTGAAGCGCGAGGAGCTGGCTGCGGTCGTCCTCGATCGCATACGTGACTTCGATCCCGACGTCGTCATCACCTTCGGCGAAGACGGCGCCTACGGGCATCCCGACCATATCGCCATGAGCCTGGCCACCACCGAGGCCTCCAAGTTGGTGAACGAGCTGCGCAAGGCGGAGGCGGGCGGATGGCCCGTGCGCCTCTACCACAGCCATTTTCCCCGTAGCCGGCTCCTCCTCCTCGACAGGCTGGCCCACTGGCTATACGAGCTCAGCAGCCGCTTTCGGGGAAATCTGGACTTCGTCCACGCACTGACCATCTTCTCCCAGGAAACCGCCGCGCTCGGCTACGCCGGCGACATCGTGAGGGTCGGGTGGTTCCCCGCCGGGTCGTACATCATCGAGCAGGGCGAGCCCGCCGACGCCCTCTACCTCCTCCTGGGCGGGACGGTCGACGTGATCAAGGAGGAGCCCGACGGGACGCTGCGGCACCTCGCCCGGCTGGGGTCAGGCCGGTTCGTGGGAGAGCAGGGGCTGGCCCGCGGCGAGCCCCGGAACGCGCACGTGGTCTCGATCGACAATGCCACCTGCCTGATCCTCTCGCCCCAGCAACACCTTCCCTTCGCGGGGAGGGGTGCGGAGGCGACTCTGACCGACGCATCTGTCCCGGGCGAGAGCGAGGCGCAGCCCCAGGCCGACGCCGCCACCACCTGCATCGACGTCTCCCGGTACGTGGGCCGCAAGATGGCGGCGACGGCTGCCTACCGCACGCAGTATCCGATCGACCCGAGCATGTTCCCGGAGTCGATGCTGAACGAGATGTTCGGCAAGGAGTACTTCGTGCGCGTCTACCCGCCGACCGAACTGGAGTCCGAGCTGCTGCCCCAGGAATCGCCCCTTCTCTAGGCTCTACGGAGGGGCTCTGGCGTGGAGCAGGCTCGCTGGCCCACGCTCGTTTCTGTCGTCAGTCTTCCCAACCGGGGGTTTCATGCCCGCCAGCCCCGAGGCCGCCGGCATCACCTGGGTGGTCCCGGCCGACGCGGGCTTCGTCTCGAGGAGCGGCGCCTTCAGTTGATGCGCGGTCTCACCCATCGGCACACCTTTCCGCCCGAGGCGGAGACGATCCCCGTGCCGGCGCGTCGCCCTGCCCCGGGTCGAGCGCGAGGAGATGAGGTTCCTCACGCCGACCCAGATCAGTGCCTCGCAGGGGCGATCGATGCTAGGTACCGGGCGATGGCGGCTCAGCGACCCGCAACCGTGTCGTCTAGGAACCGGACGACTGTCGCCCAGGACGGAACCCACGAAGTGTCGCCCAACCTACCGGAACCACGGTGTCCAGCATGAACCGGACTCGCTCAGGCATAGCCGCGGGGTGCCGCGGGTCTTTCGCGGGGCAAACGCGAGCGACGGGAGCCGTCGGGCTCCCGTCATAGCCTGTGACCAGCACTCTTCCCGTGGGCGATACTGGTTTCGAACCAGTGGCCTCTGCCGTGTGAAGGCAGCGCTCTCCCGCTGAGCTAATCGCCCGGTGGCGTTTCGAGAATAGTCGCCTCAGGACAGCTCGGGGGCCGCCTCCACCCGCTTGGCCAGGGGGAGGCGGAGGCGGGGCGGATCGGCGGCCAGGCGGGCGGTGGAGAACATCACGCCGTGGCGGTGACCGGCGAAGACGGCCAGGTCGCTCCCCTCGGGAACCACCACCTCGACGTGGGCCAGGAAGAGCCGGGTGGGGAGCGAGCGCTTGTCCGTCTGCCGCCCTAGCAGCCACGCCGGGACCCGGGCGCTGACGGAGCGCCGGCCGACACCGGCCCAGATCTTGAGGCCGCCCTCGTGCCAGTGGACCTCCCGGATGCGGTCCCGGGCCACCCAGGCGACCCGCCCGGGCGGCTCGGCCCCGCGCCCGCCCGCCGCCAGGAGCCGGCGGACCATCCCGGGACGGGGAAGCCGCCGCATGGTCGCCGTGACCAGTTCCACACCCGGGCCCGCCGGCGTGGCCGCATAGTGGATGGCGCCGAGCACGAGCGGGCGGCTACCGGCCCGCCCCCAGATGACGAGGGCCTCACCCTGGAAGGCAGGAACGGGCTGGTCGGGGGGCACGTCTCCACCATAACCAGGGTCGGGAGCCGCCGGACGCCACTCCGCCATCACCAAAACAGCGACCGCCCGGCCGGAGCCGGGCGGTCGCGTCGAAAACCTGCAGAAGTGGTTCTAGGGAAGCGCTCTGACGTTCTGCGCCTGATCGCCCTTCGGGCCGCTCGTCACCTCGAACTCGACCTTCTGGCCTTCCTCGAGGCTGCGGTAGCCACGACCTTCGATGGCGGTGTAGTGCACGAACACATCCGCGCCGCCCTCACGGGAGATGAAGCCGTAGCCCTTCTCCGCGTTGAACCATTTGACCGTGCCAGTCGCCAAGACCGGACTCCTTCCATGTCGCTGCGGAGGGTCGGCCTGACGGACTGCACCCTCACTCCTGCAATGCAAGTCAATGATATCCGACCACCAGACGCCGATCACACGCCACGCGACCAACTTTGACCGGTCCCCGATCGCCGTCGCCCGGTACGCTGTGCGGCTGTCGGGATCGTCGTGCCGCCATGAGGGGGTCAGACGTGGCTGGAAGTGGACGGGCGAGGCGGTTTCGGGCCGCGCGCCAGCTCAAGCAGGGCGGGCGGGAGCGCATCTGCAGTGCCTGCCACGCCAACCTGACCCTGGGGGAAACCCACGACCCCGACTGCGAGTTCGCCCAGGAGGACGACCCCTGGGCCGACGAGCTGGGCGGCGGCGGCGACGAGGAGGAAGAGGAAGAGGCCTGGTGAGCTGAGGAGGCCTCAGGCTTCCCGGGGGTCGAGCGCGTCCGCGTCGACCTCATACTTTCTGATCGCCTCCGCCACCACTTCACCTTTCACGTCGCCCAGCTGGGCCAACCCGGACAGGACGGCCACCACGATGTTTGCGGCGTCGACCTCGAAGTGGCGCCGCAGCGCCGAGCGCGTGTCGGAGAAGCCGTACCCGTCGGTCCCGAGGGGGATGAACGGCCCCGGCGCCCACCGGGCGATCTGGTCGGGGACGACCTTCATGTAGTCGGTCACGGCCACCACCGGCCCCCCGCCATTGGCTCCCAGCGCCTCGCTGACCCACGGCACCCGGGGCGGGTCGGTGGGGTGGAGCCGGTTCCAGCGCTCCACGGTGAGGGCGTCCTCCCGCAACGCCTTGTAGCTGGTGGCGCTCCACAGCTCGGCGGCCACGTCGTGGTGGTCGGCCAGCAGCTGGCGGGCCTCGACGGCGGCCAGCATGGCCGTCCCCGAGGCCAGGATCCGGGCCCGGTGGGTCCGTTCCCCCTCGGGCGCCGGCAGGTAGCGGTACAGGCCGCGCAGGATCCCCTCCCGGCAGCCCTCGGGCATGGCCGGCATGGTGTACGTCTCGTTGTAGAGAGTGAGGTAGTAGAAGCAGTCCTCGGGGTGCTCGCCGTACATGCGGGCGATCCCGTCCTCGATGATCACTGCCAGCTCGTAGGCGAAGGCGGGGTCGTACACCCGGCAGTTGGGCACGGTGGAGGCCAGCACCGGCGAGTGCCCGTCGTCGTGCTGGAGGCCCTCGCCCTGGAGCGTGGTCCGCCCGGCGGTGGCCCCGAGCAGGAACCCCCGCCCCCGGGAGTCCCCGAAGGCCCAGATGAGGTCGCCCACCCGCTGGAAGCCGAACATGGAGTAGAAGACGAAGAAGGGGATCATGGGCTCGCCCCAGGTGGCGTAGGCGGTGCCGGCGGCAGTGAAGCTGGCCAGGGAACCGGCTTCGGTGATGCCCTCCTCCAGGATCTGGCCGTCGCGGTCCTCCTTGTAGGACAGGAGCAGCTGGGCGTCGACGGGCTCGTACTTCTGGCCGAAGGGGGCGTAGATCTTCGACACCGGGAACAGGGCGTCGAGCCCGAAGGTGCGGCCCTCGTCGGGGATGATGGGCACGATCCGTTTGCCGATGCCCTTGTCCTTGATCAGGTTGCGCAGCAGGCGGGTGAGCGCCGAGGTGGTCGACGCCTTGACCTTCTCGCCCGTCCCCGACGTGAGCTCCTTGTAGGGGTCGCCGGCGGGGGCGGGGAGGGGCTTGGCCCGCACCACCCGCTCGGGGATGGGACCGTCCAGCGCCCGGCGGCGGGCCCGCATGTACTCGAGCTCCTCGGACTCGGCCCCCGGGTGGTAGTAGGGCGGCTCGCCCTCCTCGAGGACCTTGTCGGGGATGTCGAGGAAGAGCCGGTCCCGGAAGGTCTTGAGCTCGGCCTCGGTCATCTTCTTGATCTGGTGGGTGGCGTTGCGGGCCTCGAACTCGGGGCCCAGCGTCCAGCCCTTGATGGTGTGGGCCAGGATGACGGTCGGGCTGCCCTCGTGTTCCGTGGCGGCCTTGTAGGCGGCGTAGAGCTTGCGATAGTCGGGCCCGCCGCGGGGCAGCTTGCGCAGGTCGTCGTCGGAGAGGTGCTCGACCATCTTGCGCAGCCGGGGGTCGGGCCCGAAGAAGTGCTCCCGGATGTAGGCGCCGGACTCCACCGAGTACTTCTGGAACTGGCCGTCGTTGGTGGTGTTCATCTGGTTGACGAGCACGCCGTCGGTGTCGCGCAGCAGCAGGTCGTCCCACTCCCGGCCCCAGACCACCTTGATGACGTTCCAGCCGCCGCCCTTGTAGGTGGCCTCCAGCTCCTGGATGATCTTGCCGTTTCCCCGCACGGGCCCGTCGAGGCGCTGCAGGTTGCAGTTGACCACGAAGATGAGGTTGTCGAGCTGGTCGGTGGCAGCCAGGTGCAGGCCGGCCATCGACTCGGGCTCGTCCATCTCGCCGTCGCCCACGAAGCACCACACCTTGGCCCGGCTGGTGTCGGCGATCTGGCGATTGAGCAGGTAGCGGTTGAACCGCGCCTGGTAGACGGCATTGAGCGGTCCCAGCCCCATGGAGACGGTGGGGAACTCCCAGAAGTCGGGCATGCGCCGGGGGTGGGGGTAGGAGGGCAGGCCGTGGCCGCCCACCTCCCGGCGGAAGTGGTCGAGCTGGTCCTCCGTCAGGCGACCTTCCAGGAAGGCGCGGGAGTAGACGCCGGGGGCGGCGTGGCCCTGGAGGAAGATCTGGTCGCCGTACCCGCCGTCGGACTTGCCCCGGAAGAAGTGGTTGAACCCCACCTCGTAGAGCGAGGCCGACGAGGCGTAGGTCGACAGGTGGCCGCCCAGGCCGTCGAAACGGCGGTTGGCCCGGGTCACCATGGCCATGGCGTTCCAGCGGATGAAGGCGCGGATCCGGCGCTCGATGTGCTCGTCGCCGGGGAACCACGGCTCCTGCTCGGGGGGGATGGTGTTGATGTAGTCGGACGACACCATGGCGGGGACGCCGACCTGGAGCTCACGGGCCCGGGCCAGGAGGCGCGCCAGCAGATACCGGGCCCGGGCGCGGCCCCGGATGTCGACCACCGAGTTGAGGGAGTCGAGCCACTCCCTGGTCTCGGAGGGATCGATGTCCGGCAATTGGTGCGAATAGCCGTCGATGATCACGAGTCCAGATTAGGCCCCTGGGGGACGCCGCCCGGCCGAGGTGCGCGGCCGGTCGGGGTGGCGTCGGTAGGCTCGACCCCATGCGGCGGCGCTTTCTTTCCTGCTTCTTCCTCGTCGCCGTCATCGCCGCCGGGTGCGCCCGGAACACGGCCGAACCGGCGGCCGTGGCGCCGGTGGTGACGTCCACCACCGAGGCCGCCGCCACCACCAGCTCGTCGAGCGAGGCCTCGACCACCACCTCAGCCCCGGCGTCGTCCACCACCAGGAAGGCCGCCACGCCCACCACCAAGACCTCCCCACCGCCGGCCGGTCCCGCCCCCCTGGGGGACACCGCTCCCTTCGCCACCACCGCCGTCGCGCCCGCCCCCACGGACCCCGCCGAGCTGGCCCGTATGGCCGACGAGCTGGCGGCGGCCGAGACCAGGCTGCACGACCCGGCCACGCCGGCGGCCGACATCCCGGCGACGGCCCGGCGCCAGCAGGCGATCTACCGGGCCATCGCGGCGCGGCCCGAGGCTTTGCCGTCCGTTCTCGAGCGCATCCCCGAAGCGTTACGTCCCGGCGTGGACGCCAACGTGAACGCCGGCGTGGAGCTGCGCCGCCTGGCCGGGAGCCCCCGCACCCAGCTGCCCCCCTGGCGCATCCTCCCCCCGCCGCCCCCGGCCGAGCTCGAGGGCTATTACCAGGAAGCCGAGACCCGCTACGGCGTTCCCTGGGAGTACCTGGCGTCCGTCCACCTGGTGGAGACCCGCATGGGCCGCATCCGGGGGACGAGCGAAGCGGGCGCCCAGGGCCCCATGCAGTTCCTGCCCGCCACCTGGGCCGCCTATGGCGAGGGTGACATCAACGACCCCCACGACGCCATCATGGCCGCCGCCCGCTACCTCCAGCGCAACGGTGCCCCGGGCGACATGGCCAAGGCACTGTGGAACTACAACCACTCCGACCGCTACGTGCGGGCCGTGACCCTCTACGCCCAGCAGATGGAGGCCGACCCCAGGGCCTACCTCGCCTACCACGCCTGGCAGGTGTACTACATCATGACCCGGGGCGACGTCCTCCTCGAGGAGGGCTACGGCGGCTGAATCGCCCCTCCCGGGCACTTCACGCGAAAACCGCAGGCGGCAGTGAGGAACCGGGCCACTTCATGCCGAAGTACGTGGTGCGAGTAGGGCCCGGCTCCCCCCATGGAACCCCGCCCTCCCCGAACGCAGGGAGAAGGAGAGGCGCGTCTGGTGCGACGGTCCGTTCGGCTGCTGGCCGCGATGGCCCCGGCCTTCGCCTGCGCCGTTCTCGTCGCCCCGGCCACCTACGCGGCGCCGTCCGGCCCGGACCTGCCTGCGGGTCTCCAGGTCGAGTCGAGCACGGTCCTCGCCCCCGGCGTCGAACACCTCCGCCTCACCCGGGCGACTCCGCCCCTGGTGGTGAACGTGGCCCGCATCGCGCCCGACGCCCCGGTGACGCTGCGCACGGTGCTGTCCAACGAGCAGGTGGCGGGCACGGCTCCGCTGCTGGAGCGCACGAGCAGCATGTGCGCCCGGGTGAACTGCGTGGTGGCCATCAACGGCGATTTCGCCACCGTCGGCTCCGACCAGCCCATCGGCGGGGTCGTCACCGACGGCCAGCTCCTGCGCTCGCCGAGCGACACCCACCACCAGCTCTCGATCACGGGTGACGGCCATCTCAGCGCCGGCACGTTCGAGTGGTCGGGAAGCCTGGTGCCCACCGACCTGCGCCCGCTGCGCCTCGACGCCGTCAACGTCGCCCGCCCCGATGACAAGATCGTCCTCTATACGCCCGCTTTCGGAACCACTACGGAGACGGCGGGGGGCACCGCGCTCGTCCTCCGGGCCAAGGAACCGGCGGGCCCGTTGCGTCTGGGCCAGACCACCACCGTCGAGCTCGTCTCGCTCGCCGAGGACGGCGCCACCGTGCCCATTCCCGCCGACGGTGCCGTGCTCTCCGCCTCCGGCCGGGCGGCCGGAGCCCTCCAGGACCTGTGGACCAGGGTGCAACAGGGCGGTGCCGACTCCTGGGCCCTGCTCCGCCTGGAGGCTCCCGGCGGCGTGGTGGAGAGCCTGGGCGGCAGCCCCATCCTGGTGCGCGAGGGCAAGCGCTGGTTCGCCGACGTCGACGACAACTTCACCCGCGGGCGCCACCCTCGCACGCTGGTGGGCTGGACCCCGGCCGGCGAAGCCCTCCTCGTGACCGTGGACGGGCGCCAGCCCGAGGAGAGCGTGGGCATGACGCTGGCCGAGGCCGCCGACCTGCTCCTCGGCCTGGGCGCCACCGAGGGCATCAACCTCGACGGCGGCGGTTCCACCACCTTCGTGACCAGCGGGACGGTGACCAACTCCCCGAGCGATGTGGCCGTCAAAGGTTCCGACGGGCTCGTCATCCGCCACTCCGCCGAGGCCGGCGACAAGGTCCTCGGCCACGTGGAGCGTCCGGTGGCCGACGCCCTGGCCATCGTCCCCGCCCGCCAAGTGGCGGTCCCCCGGCCGACGCCCCTGGCCCGGCCCACCCTGGGCCTCCCCCAGGCCCTCGCCCTCCCCGCCGCCTCCGCCACCGACCCCGGCTCGGTGCCGGACGGGAGCCTGCCGGCGCTGGTCAGCGAGGGTCCTCCGGATTTCACCAACACGCTCAAGGTGACGGCGGTGGCCGTCGACGTAGTGGTGACGCTGTCCCTTCTCGTGGTGGTCAAACGCCGCCGCGACGGACAAAACGGCGGTGGGAGCCGTCATCGGACCGACCGGCCGGCGTTGGCGGGATGAACCGACCGTTGAGGAGACCTTCCATGTCCCAAGACCAGCTCGAGGCCCGGCTGCGGGCCACGGAGATCGCTCTCGACGCCCTCCTGGCCGAGATCGAAGAGCTCCAGCTCCGCCTCGACGAACACGCCCGGGTCTGCCCGAGCGAGATTCAACTGCCCTAAACCGCCCAACGGGGGACAACCCTGCCGAGTCGGTCGTCATACCGGGCGTGGGGAGGCGTTAGAAGGGGCAGAAGCAACGCAACCCACGCCTGAGCCCCCGGTCCCCTCCCTACCGGGGGCTCGGCGCGTGGAGTCGCTCTACAGTCCGTTTCGGTGAACGAGCGGTGGGCGACCTTCGACTGCTACGGCACCCTCGTCGACTGGCGGACGGGGATCCGGGCCGAGCTGGCCCGGCTCTTCGGCGAGGACGACGCCGACCACCTCCTCGAGCGTTACCACGCGGTGGAGCCGGCCATCCAGGCTCTGCGGCCCGAGGAGAGCTACCGCGGTGTCCTGGCGCTCGTGCTCGCCGAACTGGCCGTCGAAACGGGCGTCGCGCTTCCGAGTGCGGAACGCGACGCCCTGGCCGTGTCGCTGCCCCGCTGGCCTGTGTTCCCGGAGACACGCCCGGCCCTCACCGAGGCCCATGAGCGAGGCTGGCGGCTGGTGGTCCTGTCCAACACCGACCGCGATCTCATCGACGCCTCGATGGCGGCGATCGGCGTGCCCTTCGAGGGCGCGGTGGTGGCCGGCGAGATCGGCTCCTACAAGCCGGACCCCGGACACTGGCTCACCTTCCACGCCACCTTCGACGTCGACCGCTCCCGCCATGTGCACGTGGGCCAGAGCCACTTCCATGACATCGCCCCCGCCATCGAGCTCGGGATCCCGACCGTGTGGATCAACCGCCTCGCCGAGGAAGACCAGCCGGCGCCGGCGCGGGAGCTCCCCAGCCTGCATGGCCTGGCCGATGTCCTCGACGAGCTCGTCCCCTCCGGCTGAGGTATGGAGCCCCTGAGCCGGCGCCGCCTCCTCCAGGCCGGCCTGGCCGCCCCCTTCCTGGCGTCGTGGCTTCGCGGGCACCCGGGCTGGGGGGTGACGGCGCCCGCCATCCGCCCTCGAGCCGACTGGGGTGCGGACCTTCCCCCGAAGGGTCCGCTCGACTCCGAACGCCCCGAAGACGTCCGCTTTCTCCTCGTCCACCACTCCGTCTCGGTCAACGACTACCCCGTTCAAGCCGTGCCCGAGGAGCTGCGCAGCTTCTACCGGCTCCATACCGCCCCTGACAAGGGCTGGGCCGACATCGCCTACAACTTCCTGATCGACCGCTTCGGTGGCATCTGGGAGGGCCGGGCGGGGAGCGTCGAGGCGCCCGTCAGGGGCGACGCCACCGGCGGGAGCCAGGGCTTCGCCCTGCTGTGCTGCTTCATCGGCGACCACCGGACGGTGGCGCCCTCCGCGGAGGCGCAGGCGTCGATGGTCGCCCTCCTGGCCTGGCTGGCCGAGCGCTACGCCATCGACCCCCGCCCCGGGGCCACGGCTTCCTTCGTGTCCCGCGGCTCCAACCGCTGGCCCGCCGGCGCCTCCGTCACCACCACCACCATCGCCGGCCACCGCGACATGTCGAAGACCGCCTGCCCCGGCGACGCCGCCTACCACCTCGTCCGGAACGACTTCCCCACCCGGGTGGCCGCGGCACTCGGCCTCCAAGTGGCGGCACCGGCGTCAACGACCACTGCCACCGCCGCCGCGACGACAGCGACCGCTCCCACTTCCACGACGGCGGCCACGGCAAGCACGACAACGGCCGCGGCCGCCCTGCCGCCCACCACCCAGGAGGCGGCAGCGACTCCGGAGCGTCACGGCGACCCGGCCCGCTGGCAAAAGCCAGCGGCGGGTTTGATCGGGGTGCTGGCAACCGCCGCTCTGGCGGTCAGAGCTCGCCGTCGCCCTTCTGGGCATGCGGATTGGCCCTTAGGTGGAAATCCGCATGC
Organism: Acidimicrobiia bacterium; assembly: GCA_044870155.1. Taxonomy (GTDB): domain Bacteria; phylum Actinomycetota; class Acidimicrobiia; order IMCC26256; family BP-133; genus CAWBJP01. The sequence continues at coordinate 18,064 of JBIOYN010000004.1, forward strand.
CCAGAAGGGAGAGGATGGGCCGGGGAGCGGCAACTGAGTGCCCGGAGTGGGACTCGAACCCACAAGCCCTTGCGGACAATGGCTTTTGAGGCCATCGCGTTTGCCATTTCGCCATCCGGGCCGCAGGCGATGCTACCGCCCAGCCCCTCGGCCATGGCCGCTGGCGACCCAGGCGTTGCGGAGGGTGCGCTCGAAGCTGTAGGCGACGAGGGACGTGGCCGCCTGGACGAGCAGGCTGAAGGCGGCCTCGGCCCGGTCCTCCTCCTCGGCGGGATCGAGGCCCGACGCCCGCAGCGGCTCCCCCACGTACTTGGTGTAGAGCTCCACGGCCCCGGAGGCCACCTGCTGCATGGCGGCGATCTGGATAGTGGCCAGGCGCATGAACTCCTCCATGGGGAGCCCGACGCCGAGGAGGCTGAGCAGCATCCGCACGGCCCGGACGTCAGCGGCCGTGTAGTAGGCGCCCTCCTCCCCCTTCCGGGGTCGCACCACGCCCGACCCCTCGAGGGAGCGCAGGACGGCCAGGGGCACGCGGGTCCGGTCCGACAGGTCGTGGAGGTCGAGGTGCTCGTCGGCGCCCACCGGCGGCCCCGCGGCCAGGGCGGCCCGCGAGGCCCGGGAATCCTCGGCGGCCCGGGGCCGGTCCCGCTCGGCCACCAGGCCGGCAATGGCCTTCAACGAGTATCCCTTCTCCTTGAGAGCGGCGATGTCGCGCAGGCGCTCCAGGTGCCGCTCGCCGTAGAGCGCCACCCGGCCCTCCCGGCGGGGCCCCTCCAGCAGCCCCTTGGTCTGGTACGACCGCACCAGCTCGACGCTGATCCCGGCCGCTTCCGCCAGCTCCGCCACCCGGTAGGCCACTGCCATGCTCCCCCGCCCCAGCCAACTTTCGATGAAACGTAACACAGAGTTACTGAACCGTTGGAGGCGCGTATGTAACGCTGTTACCGGGGGCCAGGTCAGACCCCCAGAACGCCCCGGGCTCAACGACGCGCCCGGTGGATACCGGAGCAGGCTCGAAGAGGGTGGAGGCGAGCAGGCGCGTGGGCGTGGCGGTGATGTTCCCCGGCCAGGGGAGCCAGGCGGTGGGCATGGGGACGGCGTGGCGCGGCCATCCGGCCTGGTCCTTGATCGCCCGGGCCGAGAACGCTCTCGACGAGCCGCTGGCCCCGCTGCTGCTCGCCGAGCCGGCGGGTGGCCTCACCCGCACCCGGGACGTCCAGCTCGCTGTCCTCCTCACCTCCCTGGTGGCCTGGGAGGCGGCCCGGGACTCGCTGCCGGAGCCGGTCGCCTTCGCCGGTCACTCCCTCGGTCAGATCACCGCCCTCATCGCCGCCGGCGCCCTCTCCCTCGAGGACGGCATCCGCCTGGCCGCCCGGCGCGCCGAGCTCACCCAGGCCGCCGCCGACGGCCAGGAGGGCCGCATGGCGGCGCTCATGGGCGCCGATGGAGACCAGGTCTCGGAAGCGTGCGCCGCCGCCCCCGGCGAGTGCTGGCTGGCCAACGACAACGCCCCCGGCCAGATCGTCATCGCCGGCACCGTCTCCGGGGTGGAGCGGGCGGCCAAGGCCGCCACCGAGGCCGGGGTGCGCCGCGTCATCCCCCTCAACGTGGGCGGCGCCTTCCACACCCCGCTCATGCAGGAGGCGGCCGACGGGCTGGCGAGCGTGCTCGCCGCCGTCGAATTCGCCGCCCCCGCCGCGCCCGTCGTCTCCAACGCCGACGCCGTGCCCTACACCGACGGCGAGGGCTGGCGCACCCGGCTGGTCGAGCACCTTATCTCTCCCGTCCGCTGGCGGCCGTCCATGACCACGCTCGTCTCCGAATTGTCAGCCAACCACCTGGTCGAGGTCGGCCATGGCTCGACGCTGGCCGGTCTGGCCAAGCGCTGCGTCCCCGGCACACCTGTCTCCACCATCGGCTCCCCCGCCGATGTGCCCCCTGCCCCGGAGGTCGTCTGAATGGACAATGTCCCGCTCCATGGCGAGATCCTCGCCGTCCCCGAACGGGTCATCGTGGCCCCCGCCGTCGGGGTCTTCTGGCCCCTCGACTCCGCCGAAGGGGTGGAAACGGTGATCGCCGCCGGGCAGGCCATCGGCGTGGTCGAGGGCCCCAACGCCTCCACGCCCGTCCGCAGCCCCTTCCCCGGCGCCCTCATGGGCATGCTGGCCCGTACGGGTGAACGGGTCCGTGAGGGCCAGCCCGTGGCCTGGTTGCGGCTGACGTGATCCGAGCCGCCATCGCCGGCTGGGGCATCGGTGTCCCCGAGGGGCGCCTGACCAACGCCGACCTCGAAGCCCGGGGCATCGGCACCACCGACGAGTGGATCTTCGAGCGCACCGGCATCCGGGAACGGCGCATGTGCGGCCCGGACGAGACGACCTCCACGCTGGCCATCGCCGCCGGCAACGCCGCCATCAAGTCGGCGGGGATCACCCCCGGCGACCTGGCCATGGTCATCGTGGCCACCTGCACACCCGACCAGCCCGTCCCCGAGACCTCGGCGTACGTGGCCGACGGGCTCGGCGTGCGCTGCGGCGCCTTCGACGTGGGCGCCGCCTGCGCCGGGTTCTGCTACGGGCTGGTGGTCGGCGCCGGGATCGTGGCCACCGGGGCC
>JBIOYN010000005.1:0-8137 GCA_044870155.1 Acidimicrobiia bacterium
GCGGATTCGTCACAGGGTTCGGATTCGAGGGCGGGGACGGCGGGGGCTCAGGGGAAGATGCCGCGGAAGCGGATGGCGGCGGCGACCCGCTCGAGGGCGAGGGCATGGGCGCCCCGGCGGAGGTTGACGCCGAGAGACTCGGAGCGGTCGCAGACGGCGTGGAAGGCGGTCTGCATGCGGTCGCGGAGGCGCTCGGCGGTGAGGCTGGGCTCCCAGGGGTAGCCCTCGCGGGCCTGGACCCATTCGAAGTAGGAGGCCGTGACCCCGCCGGCGTTGGCCAGGATGTCGGGCACGACCATGATGCCCCGCTCGACGAGGATGGCGTCGCCCTCCGGGGTGGTGGGTCCGTTGGCGCCCTCCACCACCAGCTTGGCGGTGAGCGCCGAGGCCTCCGCCGGCCCGATGGCGCCGGCCAGGGCGGCGGGGACGAAGGCGTCGCAGGGCACGGCGAAGAGCTCCCCGGGACCCAGCGGGTCGCCGAGGGGGAACCCGACCACGGTGCCGTGGGTGCGGACGTGGGCGGCGAGGGCGGCCACGTCGAGCCCGGCGGTGTTGGCCACCGCCCCGGCGTAGTCCCCCACCGCCACGACGCGCACGCCGAGGCTGGACAGCAGATAGGCGAGCGGACCGCCCACCTTGCCGAAGCCCTGGAGCGCCACCCGGGAGCCGGCCACGGGTACCCCCAGGCGGGAGAAGGCCTCCCGGACCATGATGGTGAGCCCCTCGGCGGTGGCGCCGTTGTGGCCCTGGACGCCCCCCACCTCCAGAGGCTTGCCGGTGACGGAGGCGGGGGTGGCCTCCCCCCGGGCCATCGCCACGGTGTCCATGAGCCAGGCCATGACCCGCTCGTCGGTGTTGACGTCGGGGGCGGGGACGTCACGGTCGGGGCCCAGCATGGGGAGGATCTCCCAGGTGAAGCGCCGGGTCAGTCGCTCCAGCTCGTGGATGGACATCCGGGTCGGGTCGCAGCGCACGCCGCCCTTGCCGCCCCCGAAGGGCAGGTCGACCACGGCGCACTTCCAGGTCATGGCGATGGCCAGGGCCTGGACATCCTCCCGGGTGAGGGAGGGGTGGAACCGGAGGCCCCCCTTGGCCGGGCCCCGGGCGGTGTCATGGTGGATGCGCCAGCCGACGAACACCTCCACCCGGCTGTCGTCCCGCCGGATGGGGACGGACACTTCCAGCACCCGCTTGGGCCGGGACAACATGGCCAGGATGTCGTCCTCCAGGCCGATGAGGGCGGCGGCGTCCTCCAGCCGGGCCACCTCGGCCGCCCACGGGTCGTAGCTCTCCTCGGTGAGGAGGCGCGCCAACGGTTTCGCCGGCCCCGGGTCGGCGGCATCCCCGGCCGGTGCGACAGGTTCGGTCGACGCGGTCATGACGGCGACTTCACCTTATCTTTCGCCACGCTTCCCGCCCGTGACCACCTCGACGTGGGGGGTGTGCGGAAACAGGTCGACCAGGGTGAGGGACTCGAGGTGCCAGCCGTCGGCGGCGAGGAGCCTGGCGTCGCGTCCCAGGGCGGCGACGTCACAGGAGACGAGGGCCAGGGCCGCGGCGCCGGTGGCGCCGATGCGCCCGACGGCCGGTTGACCCAGGCCCTGGCGGGACGGGTCGGCGACGACCACGTCGGCGGCCGACGGCCGCCAGCGGCGCACATCGGAACCCACGATGCGGGCGTCGGGCAGATCGGCCAGGTTCACCCGGGCGTCGGCCAGGGCGGAACGGTTGGTCTCCACGACCACCACCCGCCCCTCGCCGCCCGCGCCCAGAGCGCCGGCGAACAGGCCCACCCCGCCGTAGAGGTCGACCAGCCGGCCGCCGGGAACGAGTGAGTCGCCCAGGGCGGCGCCCACCGCGGCCACCAGTGCCTCGGCACCGTCGGGGCGACCCTGGAAGAAGCTCTCGGCTGAGATCCGCCACCGCCGCCCGGCCACCACCTCGTGGATCCACGCCCGCCGGCCCGCTGCCAGCTCGTCCGTGCCCACCAGGAGGGTGTCGGGGGGCACCTGGGCGCCGGCGGCGGCAGGCCGGGCCACCACCAACCGCTCCCCCGTCGCCGCCCCGGCCCGGATCACCACCTCCCGCACCGGGGTCGGAAAGTGGCCGGCGCGGAGCACCTCGTCCACCAGGGGGTGGGCCACCAGGCAGCCGCCGGCGAGCGAGACCGTGTCGTGGCTGCGATGCTCCCGGAAGGCGGCCCGGCCGTCGTCGTCGACCGCGGCCCGCACGGTGGTCCGCCAACCCGTCGGCGGCAATGACGGCCCGGGCCCGGGGATGGGCGGCTCGAGGCCGCCGGCGCGCCGCAGGGCATCGAGGACCATGCCCTCCTTCAGGCGGCCCTGGGCCTCGAGAGCGACGTGCTGCCACCCGCACCCGCCGCAGCCGGCGTCGACCAGCGGGCACGGGGGCGCCACCCGGTCTTGGGAGGGGTCGAGGACCTCGACGGTGGTGGCCCGCAGGAAGCGCCGGCGCTCGTCGGTGAGCATCGCCGCCACCCGCTCTCCGGGCAGGCCACCCCGGACGAAGACGACCCGGCCGTCGTCGGCGTGGGCGACGCCCTCACCACCGGCGGCGACGCCCGTGATCGAGAGCTCGACCGGGATGGACATCCGACGAGGGTACAGACTGCCCGGATGCCACCCGCCCGTCGCCTCGTCCTCGCCTCCGCCTCGCCCGCCCGGCTCCGCCTCCTCACCCAGGCGGGCTTCGAACCCGAGGTGGTCGTCTCCGGCGTGGACGAGGAGGCCATCGTTGGCCCGGGGCCGTCCTCCCTGGCCCTGGCCCGGGCCCAGGCCAAAGCCGAGGCGGTGGCCGCCCGGGCCGACATGGCCGGCGCCGTGATCGTCGGCTGCGACTCCATCCTCGACGTCGCCGGGGAGGGTTTCGGCCGGCCGGCCACCCTGGACGAGGCCCGGGCCCGGCTCCGCGCTCTGGGGGGACAGGCGGGAGTGCTGCGCACCGGGCACTGCGTCGTCGATGGCGCCACCGGCCGCCGGGCCAGCGCCGTGGCCGCCACCGAGGTCCGCTTCGCCCGCCTCACCGCGGCCGAGCTCGACGCCTACCTGGCCACCGGCGAGCCCCTCCGGGTGGCGGGCAGCTTCACCCTCGACGGCTGGTTCGCGCCCTTCGTGGAAGGGATCATCGGTGACCACGGCACCGTCATCGGGCTGTCGCTGCCCCTCCTGCGCCGCCTGCTGGGCGAAGTCGGGCTCACGGTCATGGACCTGTGGCGGGCCGCCCCCTAGGCGCTTTCCGGCGGTCAGCGCAGCGCGCCGGTCTCGGTGAGGAACTCGTGGAGGCCGGCGACGAGGTCGACGTCAGGGAGTGCGGCGCACGGGAACCAGGCGGCGTCGTCGGCGTCGTCCCCGGCCGTGACCTCGGCCTCGGGCCGGCGGGGGGTGGCGGCGAAGTCGAGGATGACGTAGTGGTAGTCGAAGGGCTCGCTGCCGATCCGCTCCACCCACCCCAGGAACTCGCCGACGTCGATCTCGACGCCGGTCTCCTCCAGGACCTCGCGGGCCACGGCGGCGGCGAGGGTCTCGCCGAACTCCACCCGGCCCCCGGGCAGTGACCAGCGCCCGACACCCGCGCCCCTCCCCCGCCGGATCAGGAGGATCTCGTCGCCCCGGCGCACCACGGCGCCCACCGCCACCTCGACTGATGCCTCAGTCACCGGGGTCAGCGGTCAAGCGGTGGTGCATCACGATGGCCCGGGCCGAGAAGCCCGACTCCTCGAAGAAGTTCTTCGTCACCCGGTGGCCGGGGAGGGCGAAGGCGTCGATGCCGATGCACCCGGCGGCGGCGAAGAACTCGACCAGGAAGCCGAGCATGGCCTCCCCCACCCCGATGGCCCGGGCCTCGACGTCGACGAAGAGCTCGCGCACCACGCCGAGCAACGTCCCGTCCTGGAGGGTCTCGATCTCACCCACACCGAAGCCGACGGGGGTGCCGTCGATGGTGCCCACCACCAGGCGGGCGTCAGGCCGGTCGAGGAGCGCCTTGTAGCCCGCCTCCAGCGGCTCGGGACGGGCTTCCCGCACCGACCACACGGCGCCGCCCCGCATGGGCGACAGCTCGGCCTTCAGGGCGGCTTCCAGGTCCAGGATGACGGGGACGTCGGCCTCCGTCGCCGGCCGCACGCCTTCCTCGGCCACGGGCCGGCCCTACGACCGGAGCCGGTCGATGGCGCCGAGCACGGTCTTGCGGGCCCGCCCGGCGGCTTCGTAGGCGGCCACCGCCTCGAGCTCGTCGGACGTGAGGCCGGACAGGCGGGACACCACCTGGGACGCCGACAGGCCGTCGTATTCGGGGATGGGCAGGTCGGCGGCCGACGGCCCGGGGTCGGTGGCGACCGCCGCCGGGGCGGGCGGCGGGCCCGTCACCGTGGGGGCGGGAGCGGGAGGCGGCGGGGCCTGAGCGCCCAGCGGCTCGGCCAGAAGGTCGTCGTCCTCGTGGTCGTCGCTCCGCAGCCCGGGGATGAAGCCGGCCAGGAACTCGGCCTTCTTGCACGCCTCTTCGAAGCGGTGGTCCAGGTCCCGGCGGATCTGGCGGCCGCCGAAGGTCACGGCCACCTGGCCGATCATCTTGGCCTGGTTCATGCGGGCCTCGGCCTCGCCCAACTGGGCCACACCCTTGGCCATGATCTCGTTCACCAGGGCCGGCACCCGCTGGTAGGCCATGAGGGCGAAGCCCACCGGGGCGTACACGAACACGTCCAGGGCCAGGTGGACGGGATCCTTGCCGTTGGTGCTCACGCCGCCGGTCCCCTGGTGCTCACGCCGCGGAGTCTATGGGCCGTTTCCGGAGGGCGCGCCCCGCGGCGCCGGCCACCACGACGGCGGCCACGGCCACAGCCCACTCCCCCACGGCCACGTAGGGGGTGCGCCCGGTGGTGGTGCGCACCGTGCCGGCCAGGACCGTGGGCTCGAACAGGGAGGTGCGGGCCCGGAGCCCACCCTCGGCGTCGACGATCCCCGACAGCCCCGAGATCCCGGCGTGGAGCAGGGGCCGGCCGGTCTCCGCCGCCCTGAGCTGGCCCATGGCCAGATGCTGGGCGGAGTTGGCCGAGCGCCGGTAGGACCGGTTGTTGGTGGAGACGAGGAGCGCCTGCGCCCCCTGGCGGGCATAGTCCCGGGCCAGATCGCCGAAGGCGGAGTCGAAGCAGATGAGGGCGCCCACGCCGACACCGTGGACGGGAAAGATGGTGCCGCTGCGGCCGGGGGCGAAGTCGCGCGGTACCTGCTCCAACTCTTCGATGAACGACAGCGCCTGGCGCCACGGGACGTACTCGCCGAACGGCACCAGGTGACGCTTGCGATACACCGGCGGCGCCCGACCCTCGGGCGTGTACATGAAGGTGGTGTTGTAGATCCGCCCGCCCGGGGCTTCGGTGTTGCCGCCGGCCAGGACCACGGCGTCGAGGCGGGCGGCCAGGGCGGTGAGCGCCTCATCCAGGAACGGGTCGGCGCGGGGGTCGGCATCGAGGGCCGATTCGGGCAGGACGACGAGGTCGACGGGGCCGGTGATCCGCTCGGCCAGCCGGAAGTGGTTGCGCGGGATGTAGCGCTCGGCGTACTCGGCGTCGGTGAGCTCCCGGTCCTTGTCGTTGCCCTGTACCAGGGCCACCCGCAGCCGGCCGGTGGCGGTGGTGGCGGGCAGGAGAACGTGGGCGGCGAGGATGGCCACACCCAGGATGGCGACCGCCGTGGCCGGTCGGCGCCATGGTGCCGGTGCCGATGGCGAGGGCGACGGCGCAGCCTGCGGGCGGAGGCCGGTGGCGATGTCGGCCACCAGGCCGTTGACGGCCACGGCCACCAGCGACACCAGGGCCACGCCGCCCCAGGCGGCCAGGGACCGGCCGGGGACGAGGTCGTGGAAGGCGTATCCCACCTCGCCCCAGGAGAACCCACCGAAGGGGACACGGGCGCGGCCCGCCTCGGCCAGGACCCACACTGCCGCCACTACCGGCGCCGGCGCCGCCCCCCGCCCGTCGAGCCAACCGACCATGGCGCCCACCAGCGCCCACCAGCCGGCCAGGAACACGATGAAGGGCACGAAGGCGACGACTCCGAAGAACCACACCCACGACACCAGCACCCCGAAGAAGACGGCACCGGCCACCGCCCCGCACGCCGCTCCCATGGCCACTCCCCCACCCCGCCACGCCAGCAGCAGTGGGACTAGCGCCACCAGGGCCAGGGGACTCCAGTCGAGAGGCGGGAAGGCGGCGGCCAGGAGCAGCCCGGAAGCGGCGGCGGCGGCGAGGCGGAGGCGGCGGCTCAGCGGCGGCGGCCGGGACGGCGGTCGGTCAGACGCAGTCGGCGCACAGGACCCGCTCGTTGTCGGCGAGCTGGCTGGGGTGCTTGACCAGGAAGCACGACCGGCACACGAACTCCCCCGGTCGCTTGGGTGGGATGCGGGAGCCGGGTTCGGCCCGCTCGTCGATGTCGGTGTCGTCGTCGTCCTCGTCGTACTCGTCCTCATCGAGGAGCCCGCTGGAGGTGCGCTCGAGCAGGAGGACGTCGAGGGGTTCCTCGACGTCGTCGGGGTGCACATCTTCTTCGAGATCGAGCGTCTCGTCGTCCTCGTCCTCGGTCTCGGCCTCGCCCTCCGCGACGACCTCTTCGACGTCGCCGACCAGGATGTCGTCTTCGTCGTCGAGGGCAGGCGAGGCGAACTCGTCGTCCTCGTCGAGATCCTCCTCGTCGAGGTCCGGCTCCTCCGGCTCCTCGTCCTCTTCTGCTTCTTCGAACTCGTCGTCTTCCTCGGCCATCCCGCGTTCCCTCCTCGAAGGGTGCCGGAGTATACGCCGAGCGCGGAGAGAGAACGCACGATGCCTGAGGGAGAAATCACCCGGAAAAAGCGGGAGCCCAGGAGACCGTTGGGGCCACTGTTTAGCCCGACCCGCTCCAGCGCGGATGGGTTATTCCAGCGTTCTCTACTGGGTCTCCTGGACTCCACCCCGACCTACGCCTCTTCCGGGAGCCAGCGGACCCTCGGAAGCCCACGACCTTGGCGCATACGGAATCGGGACGCCGCTAAGTACGCCCGATCGGGGCAGGTGGTGTCAAGTCCGTCCAAAGCGAAAAACGTTCACCTGACCAGCGGCTTCGCGCATCGCCGCTGGTCAGGGAAATGAAAAAAAACTTGCAGGGGCGACGGTGCGCGGTCAGGGGGGTAACCAGTTGGTGACGTTGGGCACCACTGGGTGGTGAATGTCCGTTCAGCCGGCCTCCACCAGTCGGAGAATGGACGACGTCAAGCGGGCCGTGGAGCGCCCCCGCGCCAGGGGCACGACCTCGATCGCCTGGGGCAGACGCTCCTTCACTTCTGTGGCGTGGGTCACCACGAAGACCTGGGAGAACCGACCCGCCAGGCGGGTGAGGGCGGCCAGGAGACGGTCGCGGTGCTCGGCGTCGAGGGAGCCCAGTACCTCGTCGAGGACGAGCATCCCCACCTGGCCTCCGGAGAGGAGGTTGACCTGCTCCCCGATGGCGATGCGCAGCGACAGGTTGGCCAGATCGGTCTCGGACCCCGAGTGGCGGTCGAGGGGATGCCCGCCGCCGGCGGCCCCGATGCGCAGCTCGAAGGTGTCGGGGTCGACCTCGAGGGAATCGAAGCGGGCGTCGGTGAGCTCCCGGAACAGCGCCGTGGTGTGAGCCGACAGGGCGGGACCCACCTGTCCGACGAGGCTGTTGCGGAACTCGCCCAGGAGCTCGGCCAGGCGCCCGAGGTGGCGGGCCTCGTTCTCGTGGCCGGCGAGCTCGCCCCGTCGGCGGCGCTCGTCCTCCAGGCGGAGGCGGCGCTCGGCCAGACGCTCGGCCAGGCCCCGTTCCGCCAGCCGGGCGTCCACCACCGCCTCCCGGGCGTGCTCGGCCGCCGCCCGGGCGTCGCCGGCGGCGGCCACGGCTTCGGCGTGGACGCCGGGGTCGAAGGCCAGCGCCCGGCCCTGCTCCACCAGGCCCGCCACCTCGGCGTCGGTGTCGGCGAAGGTGGCCCGGACGGCGGCGATCTCCGCCTCCAGGGCCTCGGTGCGGGCCAGCCGCTCGGCGAGGCGCAGCGCCTCGTCCCGCGCCGCCTGGCAGTCCGCCACCGCCCGGCGCTGGGCGGTGGCGTCGCCACTGCCCTCCTCGGC
>JBIOYN010000006.1:0-6287 GCA_044870155.1 Acidimicrobiia bacterium
CTCCGGAGTTTCCCCCGGAGCCCGCAACCCGACTTCCTCCAGAGCCCCCATGCTGCTGCCTTCCCCCTCAACGGTCTCGAGAACAAGGTTGACCCCGCCCGAGGGCGGGGTCAACCCAATCAACTCATGCTCTCCGAGGAGAAGTCGCCCTCTCCTTCAGCGAGTAGTCGGTCAGTCGGTCCTCGTCACGGTGCCGTCAGTCAGGCAGCCGTTGGGCGGAGCGGTGAACTCAACCGGGATCTGCCCTCTGGTCCGCTGCTTCGGAGCCTTGGTGAACATCGTCATGAACTCAGCGTTGTCGTCGTAGTCGATGTTCCTGGCCCGCTCCTGCGGACGGGAGTACGCACCCGGGCTGTGCAGGTAGTTCACGTCCTGCTCCCAGTCGAGGGTGACGTCACAACCGATGTACTCCCGAAGGTTTCCACGGAGGTGGGTGATGAACGTCGGCGGGTGGGTGTGCCAGACAAACTGCCACCGGGGTGCCACCATCCAGTTCATGGAGATGGTCATGGTGCCAGCCTGGTGGTCCCAGGGGATGTCGGTCGCGGCCGGGCCACGGCCATACTCGTGCATCTTGAACCCGGTCGTGGACGGGGCGGTGCACGCAGCCCGGACGTTAGCCTCATCGCCCCAGGGGAGAGTGCTGAAGTGATCGTCAGGGCTCACATCGATGTAGGTGACGATGAGCTGGGTGGTCTCACTCGAGGCATTGGTGACCCGGAGACCGTGCGGGCTCGTCGACCCATCCCGGTAGTACGCCTTGCCGGTCTCCCACGGCACCATTTCCGTGCCGCAGCCCTCGAACGTCTGCAGGCCGCCACCCTCAACCATCATGACCGACTGCGGACCTTGGTGAGTGGGCCACAGACCATCGAAACCGGGCTGGATGATGTACCGCTGCGTAACGAGGCTCTTCCCCTTGTGGGCTGTAATCGCCACGGTCTGCGTGGACTCGGCAGCCCCCCACTCGGTCCATTCGAACCCGAAGACCTCGCCGGGCCCGAAGGTCGCCTTGGCGACGCCGACTGAAGCGAGTGACGTGGCTAAAGCGGCGATCCCTAGTAGCGCTAATTGCTTCGCGGTTTTCCGCATGTAGCTCCCCCTGTGGCGTTGAAATCTGCGTTTGACTTTGAGAACTGCATTTATGGTTCCCACGGAACGCGGGCGCTCGGAATACCAAGAAAACCCATGCCGTGTCGCCACCGCTGTGCAGCGTCGCGGGCGGTACAACATCTACGCCCGCAGTAAGACACTATTCGGTCGTCTTAGTCGACGTCAAGGGTTTGTACCGACAATCGGCGCCGGGGCGTCGACCTCACCCCGGCCCGAGGCCAGCTCCTCACCCACGGGGTTCCCCGGCCAGGTGGCCGGGGAACCATCGAGACAGCGTGATGACGGGCGTCCCGGACGTGGCACATGCACACCGTGAACCGTTCCGCCCTGGGCCTTGGCCCGCTCGCCTAGTTCCCGTTTCCGCACCCAGGGTTGATGGGAATCTGAGGCGGGAGAATGCCGACCGCGCCGCAGTGAGGCCCACCCGGCTCCTGCCCCTCCGCCAGCGCCGTGGGCATCCCCACGACCGACATCATGGTCGCCATAGCCAGACCAGCGATGATCTTCTTCATGAAACCGCTCCCCCTGTTACGGTTGGTGTGAGTGCCCGACTAGGCAAGGCGTTTGACTCAGCAAACGCGGCGCCAGTTTACCCGACCGCCCAGGGTCACTCAATGTCAACCGGGCCCGGAACCGCCCCCTCAACGCGCTCCGTCTCGGCGAGGCCTGCAAACCATTCGGTCTCGCCCGGCTCAGCTGGAGGACACCCTGTCCAGCGGTGGCCACGACGGCGCCGAGGCATTCGATCGGCGAACCGATATGTTTCGAACCCGGGGCCCGGTGATCCGGTCCCGCGCCCGGGCTGGTGTGCCCGCAAGGTCGGAGCGGCCCACCGGAATCGCCGGGACGCGATACGTGCCAGCCGGGAGTCACCCGGCTGGCACGATCGAGATCGAACCGAGGTGTTAAGACAGGATCAAAGGATGCCGGGGCCGGGGCCGGGCAGGCCGCTGCCACCGTTGTCAATCGGCCCCTGGCACTCTGCACCGCCGCCCCCGCGGGCGCAATGATCTTCAGAACCACCCTCGGCGTAGGCCGTGCCCACTCCGAAAACGAGCGGCACGGCCAAAAGAAGGGGCAGGGATCGTTTGAGCAGTAGCATGAAGCAGCTCCTTTTAGTGGTGTAGTGCTGATTTGTAACTATATCGGCACCTAACGCGTTTCCCAAGGGCAATCTCTTCCAGTTCGCCCAACCCGCCGAGCAGGCAGGTCTCGGGCTCGGGCGTTCCAAGACGCCGGCCGCCACCCGGGTCTTGACTCCGCCCTGGCGTGGTCCCGCAGCCGCTCCGCTGGCGTGTTGCTCCGGCACGGGTTGGCCTCAGCTGCAGGCGTCGATCACCAGGGCGGTGTGGGTCTACCCCTCGGTGACGAGCTCCAGCGGCACGCCCAGCTGCTCCGACGCCCGAGCCAGCTGTGGCCCGAGCCGGGTGATGCCCATGGTGCCGACGTCCACGCCCTTCTCGTCGGCCCGGGGGTAATCGCGGAGAGTTGGAACCTGGTAGGGGCCGCCTTCGAGCGCGATGCCGTGGAAGCCGGTGGTGACAAGTACCCCGATCGCCAGCCCATCGGCGGTCATGACACCGGCACCGGAGTCGCCCGGCACCGCCAGTCCGGCGGCGTAGATGTGATCCGGGTCGGGGGTCCCCAGCGCCACCGCCGAGCGGGCGGGCACCACCTCTTCGAGGCCGACGGCGTTGCCGTAGTAACGGAGGACGACGGCAGTGTCGGTGTCCGTGGTGGAAACGCCATGGGGTGACCCGAAGTGGCACATCTCAGGACTGGCCTCGACCCCGGGGTCGAGACGGATGAGGGCGAAATCCTTCGGGTCATGGACGACCATGTAGGCGAACTCGCCGAACCGCTGACCGCTGGGATCCTCGGCCACCGGACCGCCCCCCCGGGCCCAGACCTTCTCGATGCGACCGTTGCCAGTGTCATCGGAGTCTTTGAACGTGACCTCCTGCCCCGGGTCGACGCAGTGACCGGCGGTGCCGATGTAGCGGGTCCCGTCAGGAGCCCGGAACAAGAAGTTCAACGTGCAGTCTCCGACCTTGGTCACCACCCGCCCCCCGGGACGCACTCCGGGACAGCGCCCGGACCCCACCGGCGCCGGGTCCCCGGCGGCGGGCACCGGGATCAGCGAACAAGGCACGCCCCCCAGGGCGAAGGGGATCGCCGGCGCCTCGTGGCGGGGAAGGTCGGTAGCCACCGGACCACCGGCGAGTGCCGGGACCGGCAGCGCCAAGGCGGCCAGAGCCGCCAGTCCGACCATCAGCACCGGACGACGCATCGGAACCCTCTCTCGCCAGGTCATGTTCCGGGCGACACGGTAGTTCGATTCCGCCCCGACGTGTCCCCCAGAGAAACCAGCCCGACCATCTGCACGGCACGCCGCATCCGAATCCCTCCGCTGGTGGGGTGACGTTCTTCGGACAGCGGCGATATTGAGAAGGTCCATCTTGTCCGATGCGGCCGTATTTTTCCCGGTTTGTGCGCCGTGGAAACACGGGCGGCCGCTCCGCGCCGGCCCTGGTCTCAAAGTCCCGGCCCGGCCGCTGCTACGGGCGGGACTGTTCGCCGAGGCGGACCAGGAGGTCGGCCACGGTGGATGCGCCGGGTTCGCCGAGAAGGACCGTGTAGTGGGTGGTGTCAGCCACAGTGTGCTCGACGACGTCGGGCAGAATCCCCCGGAGCAGCCCGAGGGCGTCGTCGGAGACGACCGGGGGGTCGGCGGGAGTGAGGCCCCGCTCAGCCCGGACCACCACCACCGGGACCCGCTGCCGGGCCAGGATCCGCAGCCCGGCCTCGACCAGAACGGGCCGGGACATGTCGGCGAAGTCGGCTCGGACCGCCAGCTCGTCGGCCTTGGGCCGGAACCCTCGGTGACCGGTGTCGGCCAGGTCATCGGCCAGGAACGCCTCCACCCATGGCCCCCAGGCGGATCGACCGTCGACGTGACGGAAATAGGGAAGGTCACGCCAGTAGTCGAGGTAGGCGTCCGGATCCCGGAAGCACAGGCGCAAGCGGGTGAGCACCGGGCCCAGGATCCGCTCCAGGACCGCATCCGGATCGGCGTGCGGTGGCAGCGCTTGGGGGTGACCACCGTCGAGAAGGACGACTCCTGCCACCCGCTCCGGCCGGGAGGCGGCCAGGGCGGCGGCCACGTAGGCGCCCATGGAGTGACCCACCAGCACCGGTCGGTCAATCCGCAAACGGCTGAGGGCGCGGTCGAGGTCGGCGACGTGCTGGCGGATCCCGTAGGGCCCGGACGGCTTGCCCGAGTCGCCCCGGCCCCGCAGGTCGAAGGCAAGCAAGGGCCGTCGGCCGGCCAGGCGTTCGGCGACACCCCCGAACGAGAGGGACGAGCTGGTGAGGGCGTGGACCGCCACCACCGGAGGGCCATGGCCGGGCCACCGACGGAAGGCCAGCTCCACGCCGTCGCCCTGGGCACGCCCCCGGACGGCGGACCCCGCCAGGGTGCGGACGGCCGGCTCGGCGATCCTTCTGCCGGCCATCGGCGTGCTCACTCTCCCCATCCACCTCCTCCCCAGAAAACCTAACAACATTGTATTGATACGGTAAAGGACCACGAAAGGGGTGACCATTGGAACGACCCGGAGCGCTGGTACCTTCACCGGCCAGGAGGTGCCCGGTGGGCAAGTCGATGGTCGCCCCGTTGGCGTTGACGGTGCTGCTCGCCGTCGCCGGAGTGGATTGCGGCATCCTCGGCGGCGGTCCGCCCTTCTCAGAAGAGGGAGCCGACTCCGTGCTCTCGTACCTTCTGGTCGATTACTCCATCGGGGGGGACTCTCAGGCCACAGGGCCCAAGGTGCTGTTCAAGGTGGCCAACGCCGGGAGTCAGAACCACGAACTGGAGGTCCTCGACGACCAGGGCGAGCGCGTCGGCGGGACCCCGCCCTTTCCCGTGGGGGCGAACATCGGGCCTCTGGCCCTGGAGTTGAAGCCCGGCACCTACACCCTCCAGTGCACCCTCAAGAACCCGGACGGCAAGGTCCATCGGGACCTCGGGATGATGACCAAGCTGGTGGTGAAGTAGCGGCAGGACCCGCCGGCCTACCCCTCGGTGACCAGCTCCAGCGGCACGCCCAGCTTCTCCGACGCACGGGCCACCTGTGGGCCGAGCCGGGTGATTCCGATGGTGCCGAGGTCCACGCCGTGCTCGTCGGCCTGGGGGAGATCGCTCGGACTCGGGGTCTCGAGGTGGCCGGGTTCGAAATCGATGCCGTGCAAGCCGGTGGTGACGAGAACGCCGATCGCCAGCCCGTCGGCGGTCATCACCCCGGCGCCCGAGTCGCCCGGCAACGCCAGTCCGGTGGCGTAGATGTGATCCGGGTCGGGAGTCCCCAGCGCCACCGCCGAGCGGGCCGGCGCCACGTTGTCGACCCCGACCCCGTTGCCGTAGTAGTGGAGGACGACGGCGTCGGCGGTGTCGGTCGTGGAAACGCCGCGGGGTGTCCCGAAGTGGCACATCTCCGGGCTGGCCTTCACGTCGGCGTCGATGCGGATGAGGGCGAAGTCCTTCTGGGGCTGCATGACGGCGTAGGAGAACTCCCCGATCCGGTTGCCGTTGGAATCCTTGGCCACGGGACCGGTCCCCAGGGGCCAGACCCTCTCGACGCGACCTCGGCCGTCGGGATTGGATTCCTCGTTCGAGGCCGGCCCCGAGGTGACGCAGTGGCCGGCGGTGCCGATATAGCGGGTGCCGTCAGGGGCCCAGAACAGGAAGTTCAACGTGCAGTCCCCGATGGTGGTCACCACCCGGCCCCCGGGGCGCACCCCCGGGCAGGTCCCGAACCCAACCGGCGTCGCGTCCCCGGCGACGGGCACCGGGATCAGCGAACAGGGCACGGTCCCCGGACTCAAGGGGATCACCCGGGCCCCCGGCGCCTGCGCCTCATGGCGGTGACGGTCGGTGGCCACCCGGCCATCGGCAAGAGCGGGGACCGGCAGCGCCGTGGCCGCCAGAGCCGCCAGTCCGACCATCAGCACCGGGCGACGCATCGGAACCCTCCCACGCCAGGTCACGCTCCTGGCCACACGGTAGTCCGACTCCTCCCGGAGATACTCAGCGGGAACCATGCCGGGCGCCGAGCCCGAGGCGGAGCCGGCTCCGACGATGGCATGGGAGGGTTCCGATGCGTCGCCCGGTGCTG
>JBIOYN010000007.1:0-6309 GCA_044870155.1 Acidimicrobiia bacterium
GATCGGCGACCGCGAGCCGATCCTGGCCCTGTACGTCGACTGCGGCGGGCGGGCCAGCATCTTGGCCGGCACCTACGAGGAGGAGGCGGCCGAGATCCAACGGACGGTCGGCCCCCGGACGCCACTGCTGGGCGTGTACTCGGCCACCGAGATCGCCAAGGTGGGCGGCGAGGTGGCGCCGATGCACGCGACCGGCGTCCTCTGCATCCTGAGCCAGTAGCTCAGCGCAGCAGGACCGGGACCGTCAGCTCGGGGCCGTTGTTGCGGACCGAGTTCACCTGCATGCTGACGGGGCGGAGCTGGAGCAGCTCGTCGGGCGCGGGGACGAGCAGCGAGCTCAGCAGGGCCAGGTCATCCTCGGTCCGATCGAGCCAGAGCTCCCAGTGCTCAGGCGGGAGGAACACCGGCATCCGGTCGTGCAGCCGCCTCACGGTGTCGTTGGCGGCGGTGGTGATGATGGCGCAGGTGCGGAGCATCGTCTCCTCCTGGCGCCGGGTCGACCACACGCCGGCCATGGCGAGGACGCCGCCCCCGGCGGGTGCGATGAACCAGGGCTGCTTCCGTCCGTCCCTCGACTCCCATTCGTAGAAGCCGTCGGCGGGCAACAGGCACCGGCGGCGGGCGAAGGAGTCCCGGAACAGCGGGCGGTCCACCAGCGTCTCGGCCCGGGCATTGATCGGACGCACCCCCCGCCGCAGGTCGGGCCCGGGGGGGACGAGACCCCAGCGGAAGCAGCCCAGTCGACGTCGGCCCTCGTGTTCGGCGACGGCGTAGACGGGATCGGTCGGCGCCACGTTCCAGCTCGGC
Organism: Acidimicrobiia bacterium; assembly: GCA_044870155.1. GTDB lineage: Bacteria > Actinomycetota > Acidimicrobiia > IMCC26256 > BP-133 > CAWBJP01. Next base: position 808 of record JBIOYN010000007.1, read on the forward strand.
GGCAACGGCTCGGTGGCCACCTCGTCGACGTGGAACCAGCCGGCCAGGTGATCGACAGGCTGAGTGGAAACGTAGCGGCCGCACATGACGGGAGACCGTAGGGCACACGGCGCCGCCGAGGGTCAGTCGGGGCGGCCCAGGGAACGGACGGCGAGGGTCAGGAAGACGGCGGCGAAGGCCACCACCACCGCCACCTCGGCCACCACGGGCAGCGTCACGCCCAAGACCTCGATCCCCACCGGGAAGCGCTGCAGCGCCTCGGGAGGAACGTCCTGGGCGGCGAACACGGCCCGGCGCAGGGGGTCGACGGCGTAGGTCAGCGGGTCGAGGCGGGTGAGCGTCACCAGCCAGCCGGGGAGATCGCCGAGTGGGAACAGGGCGCCGGACAGGAACAGCATCGGCAGCATGAAGAACTGCATGACCACGGCGAAGCTCTCCAGCTTCTGCATACGGCTGGCCACGAACGTCCCGAAGGCGGTCATGGCGAAGGCCATGAGCAGCGAGGACCCGAGCACGCCGAGGACCACCCCGACGGTGAGGCGGACGTGCACCACCGGCGCCAGCACCAGCATCACGCTGCCCTGCACGGTGGCCACGGTGGCCCCGCCGGCAGCCTTACCCAGCACCAGGGCGGTGCGGGTCACGGGGGCGACGAGCATCTCCCGGAGGAACCCGAACTCCCGGTCCCAGAGGATGGACACGGCGCTGAACATGGCGGTGGTGACCACACCCATGGCCACCACGCCGGGGAAGACGAACTGCTTGAAGTCGACCCCGCCGGTGGCGCCCACCAGCGGGCCCAGTCCCGAGCCCAGCACGAGGAGGAAGAGCACGGGCTGGACGAAGTTGGTGGCGATGCGGATCCGGGCCCGCACGAAGCGCAGCAGCTCCCGCTGCCACACCATGGCCACGGTGCGGCCCTCGTCCGGGAGGCGCAGGGCGATGTCGTGGGCCACCGTCAGCGTCTCCGGGACAGGGCGGCGAACTTGCGCATCATGGCGTGGCCCTCAGCGGCCTGCTCTCTGATCTGGCGGCCGGTGAAGTGGAGGAACACGTCGTCGAGGTCGGGGGTGTGGACCCGGACCCGCTCGACGGCCACGCCCGTCGTCATCACCAGGGGGCCCACGGCCGCCTCACCGTCGGCCACGGCGACGTCCAGCCCGTGGTCTCCGGGGGACACCCCCGGGCCCCCGGGGGTGGCACGCGTGACGTCGTAACCCGCGGCCCGCAGGCGGGCCGCAGCGGTGGCGTCGTCGGCCGTCCGCAGGTGGACGGTGTCCGCCCCCACGGCGGCCTTGAGGGCGGCCGGGGTATCGAGGGCCACGATGGTGCCGTGGTCGATGATGGCGATCCGGTCGGCGTACTCGGCCTCGTCCATGTAGTGGGTGGTGAAGAAGACCGCCGCCCCCTCCTCGTCGCGTAGGCGCAGCACGTCCTCCCACATCCGGGCCCGGGTCTGGGGGTCGAGGCCCACGGTGGGCTCGTCCAGGAACAGGACGTCAGGGGTGTGGAGCAGGGCGCGGGCGATCTCCAGGCGCCGGGCCATGCCACCCGAGTAGGTGGAGACGAGGTCGCGGCGCCGGCTGGTGAGGTCCACCAGATCGAGCACCCGGTCGAGCCGGGGACCGACCTGGTCCCCGGGGACGCCGTAGAGGACGGCGTGGAAGCGCAGGTTCTCCTCCGCCGTCAGCTGCTCGTCGAGGGTCTGGTCCTGGAACACGAGGCCGATGCTGCGCCGTACCGCCCGGGGCTGGCGGGCCACGTCCCAGCCGCCGACCCGGGCGTGTCCGGCCGACGGCCGGGTCAGGGTGCACAGCATCCGGATGGTGGTGGACGTCCCGGCGCCGTTGGGACCGAGGAAGGCGAACACCTCCCGGGGCGCCACCTGGAAGGTGACGGTGCGCACCGCCTCCACCGGCCCGTAGTGCTTGGAGAGGCCCAGCACATCCACCGCCGGCGGTTGGTCCCCCTCGTGGCCGCGATCGGACGCCACCCGCAATTGTGTCACTCAGTGACTTTATCAGGTGGGGGACGAATCGCTCACCAGACTGAATGGTCAATTACCGTAGGCGTCCGGCGGGGAGGCGGTCGGGTGAAGGATCTTCTGTGTGAGGGCCGGATCTGTGTGGTGACGGGCGCCGGCCGGGGCATCGGGCGGGAGTACGCCCTGTCCCTGGCGGCCGAGGGAGCCTCGGTCGTGGTCAACGACCTCGGTGGCGCCCGGGACGGCTCCGGGGCCGACGCCGGGCCGGCCCAGGTGGTGGTGGACGAGATCATGGCCGGGGGTGGGGCGGCGGTGGCCAACACCGACGACATCTCCACCTGGGCCGGCGCCGAGCGCCTCATCCGTCAGGCCGTCGACGTGTTCGGCGGCCTCGACGTGGTGGTGAACAACGGCGGCATCCTGCGGGACCGGATGCTGGTCAACATGTCCGAGGAGGAGTGGGACTCCGTCATCCAGGTCCATCTGAAGGGCACGTTCGCCCCGTCCCGCCTCGCCGCCGCCTACTGGCGGGACCGGGCCAAGGCGGGGGATGCCAACGACGCCCGGATCATCAACACCACGTCGGTGTCGGGCATCTACGGAAACCCGGGCCAGACCAACTACGGGGCGGCCAAGGCGGGCATCGCCGGGTTCACGGTCATCGCCGCCCGGGAGCTGGCCCGCTACGGGGTGACGGTCAACGCCATCGCCCCGGGCGCGCTGACACGCCTCACCGAAGACCTCAACCTTCCCGAGGAGATGCTGGCGGGCTGGGCCCCGGAGTGGGTGGCCCCCGTGTGTGTGTGGCTGGCGTCGACACAATCGGCGGGGGTGACGGAGCGGGTCTTCGAGGTGTCGGGTCACCTGCTGGCGGTGAGCGAGGGCTGGCACCAGGGACCGGCCGCCGAGCCGGTGGCCGACGCCCACGAGGTGGACGCCGTGGTGCGCAAGCTGCTGGCCGACGCCCGGCCCAACGCCGACATGCAGAACCGGGCGTGAGCGTCAGCCCACCAGGTCGGAGAGCACCTCGGCCAGGTGGCGGGGGCGGGCCAGCATGGGGGAGTGCCCGCCGGGCAGCTCGACGGCCTCCACGCCCAGGCGCTCCCTGGCCACCCGCCGCGTCCACTCGGGAGGGAAGGCCTTGTCGTCCGTGCCCAGGATGTAGCTGGAGGGGACGTCGGGCCAGCGCTCCAGCGGGCACGGCTCCCGGGCCGTGGTCCACACCTGGCGCCGCAGCTTGGAGGCCGCCCACTGCGCCAGCTCGGGTGGGCAGTCGTGGTACATGGCGGAGATGGCCGACTCGGGCTCCCAGGACGCGGCGCCGTCGGGGTGCGCGATCCGGCGGGCACCCCTCCACTCGTCGGTGGACGAGGGCGGGTCGGCGCCCATGGTCTCGTCCAGGCTGCGGCCGGGCTCGGGCACCAGGGCGCACAGGAACACGAGACGGGACACCGGCCGCCGGGTGGCGACCACGGGGATGGTGTTGCCGCCCAGGGAGTGGCCGACGAGCAGCACCTCGGGCCCGGCGCCGTCGAGGGCGTTGGCAACCACGGCGGCGTTGTCGTCCAGGTGGGCGTCCCAGTCCTCGCAAGGCAGGTCCACGGCCACGGCGGCGTGGCCGAGGCGCTCGAGCTCGGTCGCCAGCAGCTCCCAGCACCAGGCGCCGTGCCAGGCCCCGTGCACCAGGCCGAAGGTCACCACGGCCGGCTCATCCCGAACGCGACTCGCTGATCTCGAGCAGGTGGCCGTCCGGGTCCCGGAAGAAGCACCGCACTTCCCATTCGTATTCGACGGGCGGGGTCAGGAACTCCGCTCCCCGGGACCGCAGTGTCTGGTAGGCGGCCCGGCAGTCCGGTACCCGGATGGTCATGCTGTGGCTGATGGTGGCGGGATCGGGCGGCGGGGCGAAGACCGTCCCGGGCTTGTCGGCCGTGGGCCCGCCGCCGGTCACGAGGAGGAGCCAGGTGCCGAGGAAGCGCAGCACCACCGACGTCCCGCCGTATTGGCGGTAGACCTCGGCGCCGAGCACGTCCCGGTAGAACGTGCGCGACCGCTCGGCGTCCGCCACCACCAGCAGGTGGGTGAGCTCCATGCCGTCTGCCGGAAACACCGGCTAAAGGGTAGAGGCCGCCAGTCGTGCCCGCCCGGTCTGATCCAGCAGCATCCGGACGAACTCCGGAGCGGGGACGGGCCTGCTGAAGAGGTAGCCCTGGACCTCGTCGCAGCCGCGCTCGATGAGGTACCGGAGCTGATCGGCGGTCTCGACGCCCTCGGCGGTGATCTTGAGACCGAGGCTCTGGCCGAGGGCGACGATGGCGGTGACGATCGGGTCGGCCGCGCCGGACATGGCGTGGATGAAGGACTTGTCGATCTTGAGGCCGTCGACGGGGAGCCGGCTCAGATAGGCGAGGCTCGAGTAGCCGGTGCCGAAGTCGTCGATGGAACAGGCCACACCCAGCGCCCGCAGCGCCTGGAGCTCGGCCACGGTGAGATCGAAGCTCTCCAGCGCCGCGCTCTCGGTCAACTCCAGCTCGACGCAGCGCGGATCGAGTCCCGTGAGGCGCAGGGCGCCGGCCACGTATTCGACCAGACCGTGACGGAGCTGGCGGGCAGAGATGTTCACCGACACGCTGAGCGGCGGAAGGCCCTGGGCGCGCCAGGCCTGCAACTGCTCGCAGGCCGCCGCGATCACGAACTCGCCCAGCGCCACCACCTGGCCGCTCTGCTCGGCGGCGGGGATGAAGTCTCCCGGGAACAGCAGTCCCCGCTCGGGATGGTTCCAGCGGACGAGCGCCTCGGCACCGGTGATGGCGCCGGTGCGGAGGTCGACCTTCGGCTGATAGTGGAGGATGAGCTCGTCGTGTTCCAGGGCGTGGTGCAGCGCCGCTTCCAGGGCCAGGCGTTCGTGAGCCTGGGTGCGCAGGGCCGGGCTGAAGATCTCGTAGGTGTTGCGGCCCCGGTCCTTGGCCCGGTACATGGCCGCGTCGGCGCCCTCGATGAGGTGATCGATGTCGGCCCCGTCCTGGGGGTAGAGGCTGATCCCGATGCTGGGCGTGATCATCACCTGGCCCTCGGCCACGACCATGGGCGCCCCGAAGGCGGCCAGCACTCGCTCGGCGACCCGCACCCCTCCGTCGATTCCGGAGATGTGGGGCATGAGGAGGGCGAACTCGTCCCCGCCGATCCGGGCCACGGTGTCCTCCTCCCGGACACAGGACAGGAGCCGGCCGGCCGCCTGACGCAGGACGTCGTCGCCGGCGCTGTGCCCGAAGCTGTCGTTCACCGCCTTGAACCGGTCGAGGTCGACGAACATGACGGCCACCGGCAGATCGTTGCGGCGGGCATGGGCGAGGGCCCGGTTGAGGCGGTCGGCGAACAACTCCCGGTTCGGCAGGCCGGTGAGACCGTCGTGGTGGGCCCGGCGCTCGATGGCGGAGCGTTGCCACAGCAGGCTCCCCAGGTAGGCGGCGAGCACGAGGGAGAGGACGATCAGCCCGAGCGCGGTGGCCACGGGGATC
>JBIOYN010000008.1:0-8792 GCA_044870155.1 Acidimicrobiia bacterium
TCGAGGATCGGTCGCGCTCGATCGACGATGAACCGTTGGTGGACGGGGTGGTTCTGGTAGCTGCGCCACGCGTCTTCGTCGTCGAAGTCGGCGACGAGGGCGAAGTCGCCGTTGCCGTCGGCGATGCCGACATCGGGCCCGAAGCGGTAGGTGCGGATCTCGGGGATCTGGGCGGGAAGCCCGGCCAGGCCGTCGGCGAAGGCCTGGACCTGCTCGGGCGTCGTCCCGGACTTCCAGGTGAACACGGCAACGTGGCGCAGCATGACGCCTACCCTTACACCCGTGACCGTCGACGATGTGGCCGAGGCTCTCGCCGCGCACCAGTACCTGGCCGACGAGGGCCTGGCCACGGCGGTCTTCCTCGCGCTCCAGTTGCACCGCCCGCTGCTGCTGGAGGGCGAGGCCGGCGTGGGCAAGACCGAGGTGGCCAAGGTCCTGTCCCGGTGGACGGGCGGCGAGCTGCTCCGCCTCCAGTGCTACGAGGGCATCGATGCCGCCCAGGCCGTCTACGAGTGGGACTACTCCCGCCAGCTCCTGCACCTGCGGGCGGTGGAGGCGGCCCACGCCGAGGATCTGGGCCGCGGGGGTGCCCTCGAGAAGATCGAGGACGAGCTCTACTCGGAGCGGTTCCTGGTGCGCCGGCCCCTGCTCCGGGCCATCGCCTACGACGGGGATGTGCCGCCCGTCCTCCTCGTCGACGAGGTCGACCGGGCCGACGACGAGTTCGAAGCCTTTCTGCTCGAGATCCTCTCCGACTACTCGGTGACCGTCCCCGAGCTGCGGACGTTCACCGCCGCCGTGCCGCCGGTGGTGGTGGTGACCTCGAACCGCACCCGGGACCTCCACGACGCCCTCAAGCGCCGCTGCCTCTACCACTGGATCGGCCACCCCGACTTCGACCGGGAACTGGCCATACTGCGGGTCCGGGCACCCGATGTGCCCGACGCTCTGGCCCGTCAGGTGGCGGGTGCCACCCAGGCGCTGCGGGGCATGGAGCTCTACAAGCCGCCCGGGGTGGCCGAGACCATCGACTGGGCCATGTCACTGGCGGCCCTGGGCCGGGCCACCCTCGACGAGGCCTCGGTGTCGGCCACGCTCGGCAGCGTCCTCAAGTATCGGGAGGACCAGGAGCGGGTCCGGGGGCAGGGCATCGGCGAAGTGGTGCGGGCGGCGCTGCTGCGGGGGGCCTGATGGCGCCGGATTCGTCGCTGCGCGTCGAGGACACGCCGGCGGACCGGATGGCGGTGGGGTTCGCCCGGGTGCTGCGGGGCGCCGGCCTCGACGTGCCGGTGGGCGCCGGCATCACTTTCGCCCAGGCCCTCGCCGCCGTGGGATTTGAGCGGCGCGACGGGGTGTACTGGGCGGGACGGGCCACGCTCGTGCGCCGGCCCGAGGACGTGGGTGCCTACGACCGGGCCTTCTCCGCCTGGTGGGAGCGCAGGGTGCCCGTCAGCCTGGACCAGGTGACGGGCGCGACCATCACCATCGCCCTCGACACCGGTGGTGAGGAGCCCCCGGCGCTCGGCGCGCCGGAGGCCGAGGAGCGGGGGCCGACCCTGGTCGTGCGCTGGAGCCCCACTGAGGTGCTGCGCCACAAGGACTTCGCCGCCTACACCTCGGCCGAGTTCGCCGAGGCGCGCCGGCTCATGGCCGACCTGCGCCTTCACGGCGCGCTGCGCCGCTCCCGCCGCCGGCGACCGTCGGCCCGGGAGGAGGGCCGCCCCGACCTGCGCCGCACCGTCCGCCGGGCGCTGCGCTCGGGCGGGGAGCCCATCCGCCGGGCCTTCCTGGAGCCGGGATCCCGGCCGCGGCGGGTGGTGCTCCTGTGCGACATCTCGGGATCGATGGAGCCCTACTCCCGGGCGCTGCTGCGCTTCCTGCACGCCGCCGTGGTGGGGCGGGGTCAGATCGAGGCCTTCTCGCTCGGGACCCGGCTGACGCGCATCACCCGCGAGCTCACCTCCCGGGATCCCGACGCCGCCCTGGCCAAGGCGGCCCGGGCCGTTTCCGACTGGTCGGGCGGCACCCGGCTGGGCGAGGGCCTCCGGGCCTTCAACGACCAGTGGGGGGTGCGGGGCATGGCCCGGGGGGCGGTGGTGGTCATCCTCTCCGACGGCTGGGACCGGGGCGATCCCGCCGTCCTCGGCGAGCAGATGGAGCGCCTGTCCCGGGTGGCCTGGAAGGTGGTGTGGGTCAACCCCCTGAAGGCGTCGCCGGGGTACGCGCCGCTGGCGGCCGGGATGGCGGCGGCCCTCCCCTACGTTGACGAGTTCGTGGAAGGACATTCCCTCGACTCCCTGCAACGCCTGGCCGAGGTCATCCGCCGGCCCGGCCTGCGGGGTGTGCCCGGACCATGAGAGAGCTGCTCGACGACCTCGAGCGCTGGCGGGCGGCGGGCAAGCGCGCCGCCGTGGCCCGGGTCGTCGACATCGAGGGTTCGGGGCCCCGGGACCCGGGGGCGGCCATGGCCGTCAACGAGGACGGGGAGGTCATCGGCTCCGTCTCCGGCGGCTGCGTGGAGGGCGCCGTGCTCACCGAGGGCCTGGCCGTGCTGCGCCGGGGGGAACCCAAGCTCGTCACCTACGGCATCGCCGACGAGGACGCCTTTGCCGTCGGGCTCACGTGCGGCGGGACCATCCACATCTTCATCGACCCGCCCGACGCCACCGGCGAGGCCATCGAGGCGGCACTGCGGACGGGCGAACCCGCCGCCCTGGCCACCATCATCGAAGGCGAGGGCGCCGGCGCCAAGCTGCTGGTGCGGCCGGGCGCCGAGCCCCTGGGCACGCTGGGCGACCCCGACCTCGACCGGGTGGTGGCCCGGGACGCCCTGGGCGAGTTGGAGGCGGGCCGCACCGGGATCCGCCACTACGGAGCCCACGGCGAGGCGCGGCGCGAGGAGGGCGTGGCCGTCTTCATCGAGTCGTTCGCCCTGCCGCCGCGAATGGTGATCTTCGGCGCCATCGACTTCACCGCCGCCCTGGCCCGACTGGGGAAGGTGCTCGGCTACCACGTCACCGTGTGCGACGCCCGGCCCGTGTTCGCCACCCCGGCCCGGTTTCCCATGGCCGACGAGGTGGTCGTCGACTGGCCCGACCGTTACCTGGCCCGGGCCGGCGGCGACCTCGGGCCCCGGGACGCGGTGTGCGTCCTCACCCACGATCCCAAGTTCGACGTGCCCGCCATTCAGGCCGCCCTGGGGACCAGGGTGGGCTACCTGGGGGCCATGGGCTCGCGCCGCACCCACACCCAGCGGACCGACCGCCTGCGGGAGGCGGGTGTCGCCGAGGCCGACATCGTCCGGGTCATGGCCCCCGTCGGGCTCGACATCGGCTCCCGCACCCCGGAGGAGACGGCCGTGGCCATCTGCGCCGAGATCATCGCCCTGCGCACGGGGCGCAACGCGCCCTCCCTGCGGGACGCCGACGGGCCGATCCACGCCTGACTCGGGCGGGCGTAGGCTTTCCACCCCCACCCCCTGCGAGAGCAGCCGCCACGGCCGAGGTCTGCCAATGGAACTGAGCAACGAGTTCACGGTCGACATGCCGGTCAAGGAGGCATGGGTCCTCCTCACCGACGTGGAGCGCATCGCCCCCTGCATGCCCGGCGCCCAACTCACCGAGGTGGAGGGCGACGAGTACCGGGGGCTGGTGAAGGTCAAGGTCGGCCCCATCACGTCCCAGTACAAGGGCAAGGCCACGTTCGTGGAGCGGGACGAGGAGGCCTTCCGGGCCGTCCTGCGGGCCGAGGGCCGGGAGACCAAAGGCCAGGGCAACGCCTCGGCCACCATCACCGCCACCCTGACGCCCGAGGGGGACCGCACCCAGGTCCGGGTGGTCACCGACCTGACCATCACCGGCCGGGCGGCCCAGTTCGGCCGGGGGGTCCTGGCCGACGTGTCCAGCAAGCTGCTGGGGCAGTTCGTGTCCTGCCTGGAGACGAACGTCCTCGCGGGTGAGAGGGCGACGGAGCCGCCTGCGGACGCGGAGGCGCCGGCGGAACCCGAGACCGAGGGCTCGCCCAACGGGCAGACCGCGCCGACGGGGGCCAGCGACGCCGCCGGGGCGGCGACGGCCGCCGACCAGCCGGCCACGACCGCCACTGAACCGGCGACGACCGCCACTGAGCCGGCGACGACCGCCACTGAGCCGGCGCCGGCCGCCACCCGGCCGGCCCCGGTGGCGCGCCCGGTGGCGCCCTATTCGGCGGAGCCCGTCGACCTGCTGGAGACGGCCGGGATGCCGGTGCTCAAGCGTCTCGTCCCGGTGGCGGCCGGGATCTTTGGCTTCGTGCTCGTGCTCTGGCTGCGGCGCCGGGTGGGAGGCGGCTCCTGAACCGGCGGACCCGGCTGGCGGCCACGCTCGCCGGGGCCGCCGCCGTCAGTGCCGGTGCCGCCGCCGCCACGGTGCTGGGCCGGGAGGTCCGCCGTTCCGGGCCCAAGGTGTTGGTGGAACGGGCCCGGCGCAGCCGCCGGGTGGCCCATCTGGCCTTGCGGCGCACCTTCGCCTTCGCCCGCCTCCGGGGCCGACGCGGTGGCCAGGAGGAGCTCGACGAGTTCCACGTCCACACCGCCGAGCAGGTCTTCGAGCTCCTGGGGGGCATGAAGGGCGCCATCATGAAGCTCGGCCAGATGATGTCCATCGTGGCCGAGGGCCTCCCCGAGGCCTACCAGCAGGCGCTGCGGGGTCTGCAGCAGAACGCCCCGCCCATGGCCGCCCACCTGGTGGCCGACGTGGTCACCGCCGAGCTCGGCGAGCCCCCGGAGCGGGCCTTCTTCGAGTTCTCCCCCGAGCCCGTGGCCGCCGCCTCCATCGGCCAGGTCCACAAGGCCAAGCTCTTCGATGGCACGCCCGTCGCCGTCAAGGTCCAGTACCCGGGCGTGGACGTGGCCATCAAGGCGGACCTCGACAACGCCTTCCTCCTCTACTCGGCGGCCAAGGCCATCGCGCCGGGCATCGACCCCGAGCCGGTCGTGTCCGAGATCCGCGAGCGCATGGGGGAGGAGCTCGACTACCGCATCGAGGCCGCCACCCAGGAGGAATTCCGGGCCGCCTACGACGGCCACCCGTGGATCCTCATCCCCAAGGTCCACCCCGAGTGCTCCACCCGGCGGGTGCTGGTGACGGAGTGGGTCTCGGGGCGCAGCTTCTATGACCTGGTCGAGGAGCCCCAGGCCGTCCGCGACCGGGCCGGCGAGCAGCTGTTCCGGTTCTTCTGCGGGTCGATCACCCGCCTGCTGCTGTTCAACGCCGACCCTCACCCCGGCAACTACTTCTTCACCGACGAGGGCGGCATCTGGTTCCTCGACTTCGGCCTCGTCAAGCGTTTCGGTCCGGGCGAGGTGGACAGCCTGCGGGACCGCGTGGCGGCCATGCGCGAGGGCGACGACGACGCCGTCCTCGACGCCATCGTCCGGCACGGCTGGCTCCGGCGTGACGCTCCCGTCGACCGCAAGCGGGTGGTGGAGCTGGCCCGGCTCACCGCCCTGCCCCTGGTCGAGCACCAGCCCTTCACCTACACCCGGGAGTACATGGCCAGGACCATCGAGGCGATGTTCGCCATCGACGGGCCCTACGGCGACGTCATCCGCCAGATGACCCTGCCCAAGGATCAGGTCATCCTCTCCCGCATCCAGATCGGCCTGGGTGGGCTGTTCGCACGGCTGGGGGCGACCAACGACTGGGCCTCCATCCTTGACGAGTACCTCTTTGACGCGCCCCCGGCCACGCCCCTGGGCAAGGAGGCGGCCGGGTGGCCGAGGGCCCCTGGGGTCTAAACTGGCCCGTCTATGTCCAGGTCCATCCTCCAGCGGCGCCTCGTCGACGTCACCGAGCGCCTGAAGCGTGTGCGCCACGAGCTGTCGGTGGCGATGGAGCAGCAGCAATTCCTGGAGGAGGAGTGCGAAGAGGCCCGCCTGCGGGCCCTGGTATCCGAGACCCCGCTGGCCGAGGCGGACGCCCGCGAAGCCCGCCGGCACGCCGAAGCCATGGCCCGGCACCGCCAGTCGCTGGAGGCCACGCTCGCCGAACTGGTCGGCGAACAGGACGCCCTCCTCGACCGGATGGCCAACGAACTGTCGTCCCAGCCCTGAAACCCCCGGAGTGTGGGAAGCATCGTGACGAAAACACCGACGCGCGTCGTGATCGCCGAGGACGAGGCCATCATCCGCCTCGATCTCAAGGAACTGCTGGAAGAAGAGGGCTACGACGGCGTGGGCGAGAGGGGCCGGGGCGACGAAGCCGTCGACCTGGTGCGGGACCTCGACCCCGACCTTGCCATCCTCGACATCAAGATGCCGGGGATGGACGGGCTCACCGCCGCCCGCCACATCGCCGCCGAGCGCCGGGCGGCGGTGCTCATCCTCACCGCCTTCTCCCAGCGGGACCTGATCGAGCAGGCCCGGGATGCCGGGGCGCTGGCCTACCTGGTCAAGCCCTTCCAGAAGTCCGACCTCATCCCCGCCATCGAGGTGGCGCTGGGCCGCTTCTCCGAGCTCGTCGCCCTGGAGAAGGAGGTCGGCGACCTCGGGGAGCGCCTGGAGGCCCGGCGCATCATCGACCGGGCCAAGGGCTCGCTCATGGACAACCACAACATGACCGAGCAGCAGGCGTGGCGGTTCATCCAGACCCAGGCGATGAACCGGCGGCTCAAGGTCCACCAGATCGCCCAGATGATCATCGACGGAGAGCTGGGGCCGCCGTAGCCCCCGGCCGCCGGCCCTTCTGGCGTTCCTGAGGGGCGACAGGTGCCAGGGAGGAACGCCGGTTGGCTTCAGATGCGGGCGGTGGCTGCATCGATCCGCGTCCGGATCTTGGAGGGCCAGTCGGGGCGAAGGGACCGGAAGGGAGTGGCGGCGAGCAGGAGCATGGCGTAGGCCTCCCGCCACCGAAGGGCGGTCTCGGTGGCGTCGAGGTCGGTGAGGAAGGCACGGCGCAGGGCGTCGCGGTAGGCGAGGATGCGGGCGGCGGCGGCGGGCGTGCCGAGGGCGAGGACCGTGAGGTGAGCGGAGAGAGTGGCGGCGTCGAGGAGGGGGTCACCCACGCCGAGGTCGTCGAGGTCGAGGAGGCCGAGAGCGTCGTTGTTGCCCACCAGGATCTGGGCCTCGTAGAGATCGCCGTGGACCGGGCGGCGGTCTGCAGGGTCCCAGTCGATGCCGTGGGTCACCGCTTCCACCAGCTTGTCGAGGTGGGGGATCAGGTCGGGCAGCAGGTGGCCGGCCAGGCCGGCGGCCTCTGAGGCGCTCTCCACCCGGGCCCGGGCCGGACTGTCGGGCAACGGCGTGGCACCGACGGAGGCCGCCATCGCCGTCAGGCCGCGGGAGAGGCCGGCGATGCGGCTGGGGGCGGGAAGAGGGTCTCCGGAAACGAGGAGGTCCCGGAGGGAGGGGCCGGTGAGCGTGGGGAGGTGCAGGGCACCCGGGGCCGGGGTGGGGGAGGGGAGCGCCAGGCGGAGGTCCGGGTGGGCGTCCGGGCACACGGCCTGCGCCGCCCGGAGGGCCCGCTGGGCGCGGGTCGGGGGGAGGACCTTGGTGTAGACGATGCCGCCGGCGGGATGGTGGGAGCGGAGGACGGCACGGCGGCGGGGGCGGTAGCGGAGCACCTCCGGCGGCCCCGGGATTTCCGAGGCCGCGGCCAGGCCGGGAAGGGAAGGGTCGTCGGGGAAGGCCCAGACCCGCATGGGAGAGCCGCGGCGGTGCTCGGTGGTGACGACGACCGGCTCGGGCCGGCCGTCGTCCCGGCGGGCCTCCACGTCGAAGCGGACGGTCAGCGAGCGCGCCGGGCGGTAGTAGACCTGGGTGGGTCGGATGGCGCCGGGCGCCCAGCCCGAACGGCGCAGGAAGCTGGCGACCAGCGCCCGTCCGCCGCCGTCCAGGAGGTCACCGGCTTCGGGGAGCCCGGGATCAGGGGGTAGCCGCCACCCCATTCCCCGACGGTAGCCCGGCCTGGTCGTCGGCGGCGGCGATGTAGCCGGGAATCAGGCTGGCTTCGCCGGGACGCAGGAAGTGGTAGCCCTGGGCCAGGTCGCAGCCCAGGGCGTGGAGCCGGTCGCGCTGGCCGGCGGTCTCCACGCCTTCGGCGATGGCGGTCATGTCCAGGGCGTGGGCCAGGCCGATGAGGGCGGAGATGATGGCCTCCGCCTCGGGCTCGCTGCCGAGCCCGGCCACGAAGGCCGGGGCGATCTTCACACCGTCCAGCCGGTACTGGGCCAGATCGGCGATCGACGAGCCGGCGGTGCCGAAGTCGTCGATGAGGAGCCGGACCCCCTGATACTTGAGCTGGCGCAGCTCCGTCCAGGCCAGGGCCGGGTCCAGGCCTGTCGTGGAGGTGAGCTCGAGGCAGAGGAACTCGGGCGGGAAGCCCGAGGCCTCCAGCGTGCGCAGGACCCCGTCGGCGTAGCCGGCGGCGATCTGTTGCGTGGAGACGTTGAGCGTCAGCCACACCTCGCTGGCCACCCACGGCAGGGCCTGCCGGCTGGCCTGGGAGAGGACCCAGGCGCCCACCTCGGGCCACAGCAGGGCGGACTCCAGCAACGGGAGGAAGTCGTCCGAGCGCACCCGGCCCACATCCGAGTTGAGGCGGAGCAGAGCCTCGACCCCGACCACCTCACCGCCCGCCACGGCCACGATGGGCTGGTAGTGCAAATGGAAGCGCCGGGCGTCGACCGCCTCCTGGGCCCGCAGGTCCATGGCCTTGTCCTGCCACTGCATCTGTCGCTCCTCTGCCGGGACTACCAGAAAACGGTAGGGAGGGCGACCACGGGCGACAACCGCCGCTTGGCGCAGATGTGCGCTT
>JBIOYN010000009.1:0-11826 GCA_044870155.1 Acidimicrobiia bacterium
CCAACCATCCGCCCATGCATTCCTTCCTGGGCGTCCCCATCCGGGTGCGGGAGACGGTCTTCGGGAACCTCTATCTCACCGACAAGCAGTCCGGCGAGGTGTTCACCGACGTCGACGAGGAGTTGACCGTCGCCCTCGCCGGGGCCGCCGGCGTGGCCATCGAGAACGCCCGCCTGCACAGCCGGCTCCGGGAGCTCGTCCTGCTCGAGGACCGGGAGCGCATTGCCCGCGACCTGCACGACACCGTGATCCAGCGCCTCTTCGCCACCGGCCTGTCGCTTCAGGGGGCCGTCCGCCTGGCCCAGCGGCCGGAGGTGGCGGAGCGCATCCAGGGCGCGGTGGAGGACCTCGACGAGACCGTGAAGCACATCCGGACCGTCATCTTCGGCCTGGAGGCGGGACGGAGCTTCGGGTCCGGCGTGCGGGACGAAGTGCTGGCCCTGGCCCGGGAGGCGACTGGCCCCCTGGGGTTCGCTCCCCGCGTGGTGTTCGAGGGTCCCGTCGACCTTGCCGTGGACAGCTCGGTCGGGGCCGAGCTGCTGGCCACCCTGCGGGAGGCCTTGTCCAACGTGGCCCGCCACTCCGGCGCCTCCCGGGTGGACGTCGAAGTGGCGGCGGGGGACGACGTCGTGCTGCGGGTCACGGACGATGGCCGCGGATTCGACGCCCGGGCCGCCGGGTCGGGCTACGGCGTCCGCAACATGGGGGAGCGGGCCCACCGCCTGGGCGGGCACCTCGACGTGGGACCGGCCGAGGGCGGCGGGACCGCGGTCGAGTGGCGCATCCCCTCCAAGCGTTCCGAGGATCGGGGTTCGCCCGGGGAGTGACGGGCGGCGCCCAGGGTCGGGACCTTCGACCCTGACGGGCACGCTGGTCCCTGGGTGATGATGGACGTCAGATGGCACATGGGCGGCACGCACGCCCGGAGCCCGAGGAGGCGCCATGGACCGGATCGTGGTTGGCGTCGACGGGTCGGCGGGGTCGAAGAAGGCGTTGCAGTGGGCCCTCGACGAGGCCCGGCGCCGGAAGGCCGCGGTCGACGTGGTCCACGCCTGGCACCCGCCCTATTTCACCGGGCTGCCGTACATGGCCGGCTACCTCAGCATCTCGCCCGATTTCCAGCCCGACGCCCTCGAGGCCGGCGCCCGCCACGTGCTTGAAGGCGCCACCCAGGGTGCCGACCGCACCGGCGTGGCGGCACTGGAGACCGTGCTCGTGCGCGGTCCGGCGGTCCGCACCCTCCTCGACGTGGCCAACGGCGCCAAGCTGCTGGTGCTGGGGTCGAAGGGGCGAAGCGCCCTGACCGGACTGCTGGTCGGGTCGGTGGGCGATCAGGTGCTGCATCACGCCCCGTGCCCCGTGGTGGTCGTTCCCGCCGCCTGACCCTCTCAGTGGGGCCGGATGCCGTTGACGGAGGGACCTTGGACCCTACGGCCGCACCCCCCGGAAGGCCGATGCTCCAGACATGTTCGTCTACGACTTCCTCCAGCTGGAAGCGCCCTTCGAGGAGGTCAGGCCCCGGCTTCTCGAAGACGGCGATCGCCTGGCGGTGCTGGGCCGTGCCGCCTATGTCGACGGTGAAGCGACGGTCGCTTCGCTGGCGACGGACCCGCTGCCCGTCGACCGGCTGGTGACGGTCGAGTTCGACCGGCCCGTCGAGGAGGAGAGCGTCGTCGTCGTTCCCTTCCGCTGGCGCGCCATCGGCCAGCCCCGGCTCTTCCCGGCGGTAGAGGGTCACTTGGAGCTGTCCCGCCTGGGACCCCTTCACACGCATGTGAGCCTGCTGGCCAACTACACGCCGCCGGGCGGCTACTTCGGTCGCCTGGCCGATCGGATGGGCCTCCACCATCTGGTCGAGGCCGGGGTCCGGACCTTTCTGCGCCGCTTCGCCGAAGGGCTGGCCGGCTCAGGTGAGCCGGTCGCCGCCTGACGGCGTCGGAAGGGCCGAAGGTCCCTGCCGGTAGTGCCCGATGCCTCTCACCCGCGGTGTCGGCCGCGGGCACCATCATCTCGAGAAGGCTCTTGCGAAAGATGGAGTCGGCGATGTCAGTGACGAGAAGGAAGTCGTCAGTGCCGGTGCTGGAGGTCAGCTTCCCGGAGGATGAGGCGGTTCTCGGCCCAGGCGACCCGGTCGGACGGCTGGTGGCCTGGAGGCCGGTCTCGGTCCTCCTCGACACCACCCTGCTCGAGATCGCCGAAGTGATGGCGGAGGAGTCCATCGGGGTGGTCCTGGTGCGTGGGCCCCACGGGCCCGTCGGGATCGTCTCCGAACGCGACCTCACGGTGGCGCTGGCGGAGAGCACTGCCCCCGCTCGGGACCGGGCCCGCGACCTGATGACTCCCGACCTGGCCAGCATCAACGCCCACGACTCGATCCTGGCCGCCGCCGAGGCCATGCTGGCCAACGAGATCCGGCACCTGGTGGTGACGGCCGAGGGGTCGATGACGGGCCTCGTCTCCATGCGGGACGTGCTCCGGGTCCTGGCCGGCCATGCCGCCCGGAACCCGGGCGGGGACTGACATGGAGGCCATGGTGGAAGCGCTCCGCCGTCCCTTTGCCACCGTCGGGCCCGGTGCCACGGTGGCCGACGTCGCCCGGATCATGCTCTCCATCGACGCCCGGGCCGTCGTTGTCTCCCAGCGCGGGCGCCTCGTCGGCATCCTGACGGAGCGGGACGTCATCGCCCGGGTCGTGGCCCGGGAGCTGCCCCTGTCGACCCCGGTGGAGGCGGTGATGACCTCCGACCCGGTCACCCTGCCGGCATCCGCCTCCGCCCGGGAGGCGTACAGCGCCCTGCGGGACCATCAGGTCCGCCAGCTTCCCCTGGTGGTGGAGGACCGGGTCGTGGGCCTCCTGGTGCGCGACGATCTGATCAGCGAGCTGATGGGCGATCCCTTCGCCGACGTCCCCGAGGGGACGGACGGACTGGCGCAGGTCCTGGACCTCTACCGGCACTGCCCCCACTGCGGCGCCGACCACCTGCGGGCGGTGGAGGACGGACGCTCGGCCAACCTGCTGTGCATGAAGTGCCGGCAGTGCTGGCATCCGGACCACGGGTCGCTGCTCCGGGTGGATCCCGACACCTGCCCGGGCTGCCCCGACCGGAGGTTCTGCCGCTTCCCCCTGGTCGGCTGCTGAGCCGCCTCAGCCGGGCGGCACGACCACCACCGGGCGGTCCGAGGCCATCACCAGCTGGAAGGACGTGCTCCCCAGACGGACGGCGGTGAACTCGCGGTGCCCCCGGCTGCCGACCACGATCATCCAAGCCGATTCCTGGGCGGCGGCGGCGAGCAGGGCGTGGACGGGCTCGCCCTCCACCAGCAGAGCCCGGTAGGGAACGCCCGCCGCCTGCACCACGGCGCACCACTCCTCCTCGAAGACCCGCTGCAGCTCGTCGTGGCAGGCGGCGCTGGGAACGGGCGGCGCCCCGGGCCGGAGGTGGGCCAGGAGCCCCACGGCATG
This sequence comes from Acidimicrobiia bacterium, assembly GCA_044870155.1. Lineage (GTDB taxonomy): Bacteria > Actinomycetota > Acidimicrobiia > IMCC26256 > BP-133 > CAWBJP01. The sequence goes on from JBIOYN010000009.1 coordinate 3,464, forward strand.
CACCGCCAGCACCTCGACGCCGGCGCCCCGGGCGATGTCGACCGCGCAGGCCAGGGCCCGGGCGCCGTTGGGGGAGCCGTCCACGCCGGCCACCACGACGCCGGGGCCGGTCACGGGCGCCTTCTCGATCCCGCCCGGGGCCGCTCGGCCTCGGCCCAGGCCAGGTGGCTTCCGCTTCGCTTCGCCCGGTACATGGCCCGGTCGGCGGCGTCGACCAGCCCGGCGGCGGTGTCCGAGGCGCTCCGGTGGACGGCGATCCCGACGCTGGCCGACATCCCGCCGCTGCCAATGGCCGGGCCGGGGGCGAGCCCGATGGCTTCCAGCAGGCGCCCGGCGACGTCAGTCGCCTCGTCGTCCGAAGTCAGGCGTTCGCACAGCACCAGGAACTCGTCGCCCCCGAAGCGGGCGACCGTGTCACCCGGTCGCACGGCGCCTGCCAGCCGGCGGGCGACCGCCCGCAGCACGGCATCACCGGCGGCATGGCCCCAGTTGTCGTTGATGGCCTTGAAGCCGTCGAGATCGACGTACAGCACGGCAATGTGCTCGCCGCCCCGTCCTGCCCGAGCCACGGCCTGGGTGAGGCGGTCGAGGAAGAGCACGCGGTTGGGTAGTCCGGTGAGCGGATCGTGGAGCGCCCGTCGGAGCAGCTCGTCCTCGTTACGGCGGCGGTCCGTCTCGTCGCGCAGGCCGACAACGACGAAGTCGACGCCCCCGAAAGTCATGGGTGCCAGGCTGACGTCGGCAGGAAAGAGCGAGCCGTCGGCCCGGCGGCAGCGGATCTGCAGGCCGCTGCCCATCGGCCGGCGCTCAGGGGTCCAGCCGGCGCGCCAGCGGGCGTGGGAGGCCCGCTGGTCGTCGGGGACGAGATCATCGACGCCGAGCCTCTCGAGCTTGGTCCGCCGGTAGCCGGTCAGCCGGGCCGCCTCCTGGTTGGCGTAGACAATCCGTCCGTCAAGGTCCACCAGGAGGACGGCGGCGGGCACGCCGTCGAGGGCGCGCTCCCAGTCCTCCTGCGTGCGCAGGGGGTTGGCGGGAGGCGTCCGTACCGTGGGCACGAATCAAGGTAAGCAATTCGAGCGCGGGCCTGACAGAGGCGGAAGTCACGATTCGACCGGCTAGAAAGGATGTCACCCGGGAGGTAGGGGGAGCGTCACCCGGAAGGCCGTCCCGGAGGCCTCGTCCCGGAGGAGCTCGAGCTCACCCCCGTAGCGCTTGACCGCCCGAGCGGCGACGGCCAGGCCGAGCCCGCTCGACAGCGGATTCTGCTCAACGCTGTCGGGCGCGATGGCGAAAGGCTCGAACACCCGATCGATGACGTCGGGATGGACGCCCGGGCCCGCGTCCCGAACCAGGATCTGGAGGGCGTGAGGGCCGGCGTGACCTTCCACCACCAGGTCCAGCCGGCCTTCGGCGCTTCGGCCGTAGTGGTCGGCGTTGGAGACGAGGTTGGCCATCAGGCTCCGGATCACGACCTCGGGAACCAGGAGCTTGGCCCACGTCCCGTCCACGCTGACCTTGGCTTCGGCCAGGCGTGCCTCTTCGAGGACGGCGAGGACGACGTGCTCGACGTCGACCATCTGCTGGAGGGCAGCGGTGGCCCAGTCCTCCCGGGCCAGGGCCAGCAGGTCGGCCACCAGTTGGCGCCCCTGGTCGGCCAGCAGGCCGATGTCGTCCTGGAGCCGCAGGCGGGTGACCTGCGTCATCTGCATCTCCTGGAGGAGCTCCACCAGCCGGGCGATCCCGGTCAGCGGCTCCTTGAGGTCGTGGGCGGCGGCGGAGGCGAACTCCTCCAGGTCACGGTTCCGGCGCCGCAGCTCGTCCTCGAAGGCCTTGTGTCGGGAGGCGGCCCGCACCCGGGCCAGGAGCTCGGTCTCCTCGAACGGCTTGCGCACGAAGTCGTGGGCGCCGTCCCGCAGGCACATGGCGGCGTCCACTCCCGAGGTGGCCGCCCCCGTGACGATGAGGATGGGTGTGGTGGCCAGCGCCGGCTCGGCCCGCATGCGCAGCAGGGCTCCGTAACCGTCCAGCTTGGGCATGTGCAGATCAAGGAGGATGACGGCCGGTCGTGTCCCCAGGGCGACGGCCACCGCCTCCTCCCCGTCGCCCGCCTCGACGACGTCGAAGTCCTCGACGAGCAGCCGCCGGAGCAACCGGCGGACGGCGGCGTCGTCGTCGGCCACCAGCACCGGCTTTCCCGTCACAGCCGGTAACGTAGCCTGGGCTTTCCCCGCATGGGTTCCAGCGGAGGTGGCGGGTGCGATTCGCGGAGGTGGCGGCGTTCCTCGACGCCATGCCTGACGCCATCGTGGTCGCCGCCGCCGACGGGCGGATCCGCTTCATGAACCACCAGGCCGAGGCCCTGTTCGGGTACCAGCGGGACGAGCTCACCGGCCAGCTGCTCGAACGTCTGATCCCACCCGAGTTCCGCGAGCGTCACCCCGCCTTCCGGACCGGCTACTTCGAGCGTCCGGTCTTCCGGCCCATGGGGGCGGGCCGGGAGCTGAGCGCCCTGCGCGCCGATGGCTCCACCTTTGCCGCCGAGATCAGCCTGGGCGCCCTGGAGATGGAGGAGGGCATCTTCGTCTCCGCCGCCGTCCGGGACATCACGGAACGGCGCCGGGCCGACGCCCGGTTCCGGGGGCTGCTGGAGGCCGCTCCGGACGCCATGGTCGGCGTGAACGTCGACGGCGTGATCGTGATGGTCAACAGCCAGGCCGAGAAGCTCTTCGGCTACCCGCGGGACCAGCTGCTCGGGCAACCGGTGGAGATCCTGGTGCCCGAAGCGGTGCGCCACGCCCACCCCGAGTACCGCACCCGCTACTTCTCGACCCCCACCACCCGGCCCATGGGCGTCGGCCTGGAGCTGGCCGGCCGGCGGAGCGACGGCAGCGAGTTTCCGGCCGAGATCTCCCTCTCCGCCCTGGAAGGCGAGGAGGGTCGCCTGGTGACGGCCGCCATCCGGGACGTGAGCGAGCGCAAGCGCATCGAGGCCGAGCGGGAGGAGCTCCAGGTGCGCCAGTCCGAGCGCCTGGAGGTCCTGGGCCAGCTGGCGGGAGGGATCGCCCACGACTTCAACAACCTGCTGGCCCTCATCCTCAGCTACGGCCGGTTCGTGGCCAGGCGGGTGGCCGACGACCCCGGGCTGTCCGAGGACGTGGGGGAGATCCTGGCCGCCGCCGAGCGTGCCGCCACCCTCACCCGCCAGCTCCTGATCTTCGGGCGCCGGGAGGTGGTGCGCCCCCAGGTCCTCGACCTGAACGAGGTGGTGGCGTCGATGGAGAAGCTGCTGCGGCGGACGATCGGCGAGCACATCGACCTCCAGACCAGCTTCGCGGCCGATCTCCCGTCCGTCTTCGCCGATCCCGGACAGCTGGAGCAGGTGGTGGTCAACCTGGCGGTGAACGCCCGGGACGCCATGGCGGGCGGCGGGGTGCTGCGCTTCCGGACCGACGTCGTCGTCCGGCCCGGGTCCGAGGGCGGCGATGCCCAGTGGGTGCGCCTGACCGTGGAGGACACCGGCCACGGCATGTCGGCGGAGGTGAAGGCCCGCATCTTCGAGCCGTTCTTCACCACCAAGCCAAAAGGTCAGGGCACCGGTCTCGGCCTCGCCACCGTCTATGCCATCGTCAGCCAGGCCGGGGGAAGGATCGACCTCTACTCGGAGGAGGGCCAGGGGACGGCGTTCCGCCTCCTGTTTCCCGGCGTCGACAGCGAGGCCCGGCCCCTGACGTCGGCCGGCGAGAGGCACGAACCGCCCCGGGGCGAGGGAAGGACGGTCCTGGTGGTGGAGGACGAGCCCGGCGTCCGCCAGATGACGTCCCGGATCCTGCGCGACCACGGCTACGTGGTGGTGGAGGCCGAGAGCCCGGCTGGCGCCATCGAACGGTGCGCCTCCGGCCTGCGCCCCGACATCCTCGTCACTGACGTCGTCATGCCCGGCATGTCGGGCCGGGACGTGGCCGACGCCATCGCCCAGCTGATGCCGGAGCTCCCCATCGTCTTCATGTCCGGCTACTCACACGACGTCATCGCCCACCAGGGGGTGCTCGATCCCGGAGTCCGCCTGGTGGAGAAGCCGTTCACGGAGGCCGAGCTGCTGGGCGCCGTCGGCGCCGCCCTGACCTGACCTGCCGGCGCCCCGGGGCGGGATGGTCCCCGGGACACCGGCAGGAGAGGGGTGATCAGGCGTGCGCCGGCTGCGACGGAGCCGCCTTGGGCATCTCCAACTTCAGCCGGCCGCCCCGCAGGCGGGCGCCGCCGGCGATGAGCAGGGCCAGGATCCCGACCGCCAGCAGGCTGAACGGCACCCACTGCTGGGCGAGGGCGATCCGGCTCCGCATGTCCTTGGCCTCGCCGGCGATGTCCGCCACCGAGGCCGGGGTCTGGGCATACTCGAACTTGAACAGGGGAACGGCGGGGGCGGCGGCCAGGCTGGTGAGCGCCGGGACGGCGGCCTGGATGGCCGGCTCCGCGATGTACTTGGTGAGCAGGGCCTGGAGCTGGTCGAAGTTGGCGATGACCGGCCGCGAGGTGATGGTCTGGGCCAGGTTCACCCTGACTTCGGTGCCGGTGCGGGGCTCGACGGCGATGTTGCCGTCGAAGGACGTGGCGTACTCCAGCTTGAGCGGCTGGGCCATCGCCTGGAGGAGGGCGGCCCGGTCCTCGGCCGACATCACGGCGACGACGCCGGCGAGCGTTCTGTCGAAGTCGATGCCTGCCGCCGCCAGCTGTGGCTTCAGCTGCTCGAAGGTGACCTCGGCGGGCAGCGGGACGGCCTTGCGGAGCCCGGCCAGGTAGGCGGGATCCAGTGGGACGTTCTCGCCGGTGGCCTTGAAGTTGTACAGGGTGAGCCCCTCGACCCTGCTGGTCGGGTTGTCGGCATTTCCCACCAGCTCATAGGGGACGCCGGTGTCGTTGTTGTAGATGCGGTACTTCTGGTCCTGCTCCGTTCCCATCGGCAGCTGGAGCCGGTAGGCGCCGGAACGGTCCACCGGGTTCTGGGGGTCGAAGGCCCAGGCCCGGCCGTCGACCACGTTCTTCATGGTGCGCCGGTCCATGACGTAGGTGCTGTCGACCTCCGCGGAGAGGAGGCTCCCGGCTTTCTGGGTGATGCTCTCGTTCACCACCACCCGGGAGGCGCCGCTCTCGCCGGCATCGGCGGCGATGTGGCGCTCGATGGTGAGGGGCAGCGCATGGGGCTCGGCCAGCTGGGCGCCGGTGGCGGGGTTGACGTAGAGGCTGAGCGTCCCCTCGTAGCGCGGCGTCACGTCGACGTCCGTGGGGTACCTGACCAGGGCGGGAACGGCTACCAGCCACCACACGAGGGCGGCCACGATGAACAGCGCCCCCCCTCCGAGAGCCAGTTTGAACGTGCGTCGTGCTCTGGCCATGGCGGCCTCCTTGGCGCGGATTTCGTTGTCTCCTCGAGATGTACGCCCTCCGGGTGCCCTCTGACAGATGGCATCGGTCCGGAATCTGCAGGCCGGAAGGCCCGATCCGGACACCGCCGAGGGGCCCTTCAGCGGAGGACAGGGACCTTTGGCTCTTACGGAACGGGGCCGCAGCCCGTGACACTGCACCTGAACCCCGCCATCAGAAGGTCCGCACGTGGACACCGACACCGTCACCCTGTTGTTCGCCCTTCTCGCCGTGGTCGCCGAGGTGGCGGTGGTGGCCGCTGTCGTCCTGGCCGTGGGCGGGCGGTTCAGCCCCGCCATCGCCCGACGGCGCCATCAGGTCCTCGACTGGGTGGGTTCCGACGCCCTGCGCCTGGCCTTCGCGGTGGCGGCGGTGTGCACGGCGGGGAGCCTGTACCTCTCCGAGGTGGCCAACTTCCGTCCCTGCTTCCTGTGCTGGATGCAGCGGGGGTTCATGTACCCGCTGGCGGTGGTGCTGGCCGTCGCCGCCTGGCGCGGTGCCCGGTGGTCCGGCCGGGTCATCGCCGGCATCGCCCTCGCCGGAGGTCTGGTGTCCGTCTACCACGTGCTGGTGGAGCGCTTCCCGGGTCTGGAGTCGAGCGCCTGCGATCCCGACAACCCTTGCTCGCTCATCTGGGTCGAGCGGCTCGGGTACCTCACCATCCCCACCATGGCGCTGTCGGGGTTCGCCCTGATCGCCGTCCTCGCCCTCGTCGCTCGCTCCCGGGCGCGGTCCTGAAGGAGTCTTCGATGTCGACCAACAACCGCACCATCCTCTCGCCCATCCCCGTCGCCGTCGGCGTCGCTGTGCTGCTGGGCGTGGTGGCCATCGTCGCCAGCCGCGGCGGAGGGAGCGGGGCCGTGGACGATGACGTGGCCCAGGTCCGCCCGGTCACGGTGTCGGGAGCGGCGCTCCCCGCCCTCGAGGGCCCCACCGACCCGGCGGTGGGGACGGCGGCGCCCACGGTGGAGGGACAGGACTTCGAGGGGAAGCCGGTGGCCATCGGCGCCGGCAACACCCCCTCGCTGATCGTCTTCGTCGCCCACTGGTGCCCCCACTGCCAGAAGGAGGTCCCGGTGATCACCGACTGGCTGGCCCGGAACGGTGCCCCGGCGGGGGTCAACCTCGTCTCCGTCTCTACCGGGGTCAGTCCCGACCTGCCCAACTACCCGCCGTCGGCGTGGCTCGAGCTGGAGGAGTGGCCGGTGCCGGTCCTGGTGGACGACACGGACCGGGCTGTCGCCGGAGCCTTCGGTGTCTCCGGCTTTCCCTTCTTCGTAGCCGTCGACGCCGCCGGCAACGTGGCTGCCCGGGGGAGCGGCGAGCTCGACACCGCTGGGCTCGACCACCTGGTGACACTCGCCCGGGGCCGCTGAAGCCGTGTCGGCGGTGAGGGCGGCCTCAACCCGTCCGGCCCGGCTGACCGGCTACGCCTGGCTGTCGATCGCCACCGCCCTGGCCACCATCGGGCTGAAGGCGCTGGCCTTCGCCATGACCGGATCCGTGGGCCTCCTCTCTGATGCCCTGGAGTCGGTCGTCAACCTGGTGGCGGCGGCCATGGTGCTGGTCACACTGGCCATCGCCGCCCGGCCCGCCGACGACCAGCACCTCTACGGGCATTCCAAGGCCGAGTACTTCTCCGCCGGCGCCGAGGGTCTCATGATCCTGGTGGCGGCGGGGGCGATCGTGGTCTCGGCGGCCACCAGGCTGGCCCACCCCCGGTCCCTGAGCCAGGTCGGCGCCGGCCTGGTCGTGACCGTGGTGGCCGCCGTCGTGAACGGCGTGGTCGCCACCGTGCTGCTGCGGGCGGGCCGCCGGCACCGGTCGATCACCCTCACGGCCGACGGCCGCCATCTCCTCACCGACGTGTGGACCTCCGCCGGTGTGGTCCTCGGGGTGGGGGCCGTCGGTCTCACTGGCTGGGACCGCCTCGACCCGGTGGTCGCCCTGGCCGTCGGCGTCAACATCGTGGTGGCGGGATGGCGGCTCGTCCGCCACTCCATCGGCGGCCTGATGGACGCCGCCCTGCCTGCCGCCGAGCGCGCCGCCATCGAGGACGTGCTGGCGGAGTACAACCGGCGCGAGGGCATCCTGTTCCACGCCCTCCGGACCCGGGAGGCGGGCGCCCGGCGGTTCGTCTCGGTGCACGTGCTGGTGCCCGGCGCCTGGACGGTCCAGGCCGGACATGACCTCCTGGAGCGCCTGGAGGCCGACCTCGACCGGGCGCTGGGCGGCGCTCAGGTCTTCACCCATCTCGAGCCGGTGGAGGACCCCGTCTCCTGGGCCGACGGCGGCGACCATCCCGAGTGGCGGGACGGGAACCGGACGAACGGGTTGGATGGGACGAAAGTCCCACCCCCAGCCGCCGGAGGACCTGCCAGCAACTGACCATCGCCTCCTGCCGATGGCACCCCCCAGAGAAGAGGATCGGACCTCGACACCACGCCAGGAGGGGTCCGATGCCCACCACTTCGACCAGGCAGGCGATCGTCCGGCGGCGCCGACCCGTGGTGGGCGCCGTCGCCGTGGCGATGCTCGCCGGCCTCGCCCACCCGTCCGTGTCCGAGGCGATGACCGTCGGCCCCGGCTACCGGATCGGCCATTGGGACCCCGCCTTCTCCGAATCGGGCGCCGGCGTCCCCTCCGCCTCGGCCTCCGCGGCCCTGCCCGACGGCCGGGTGTTCTACTACCAGGGCCTCGAGTCCGGCCCGGCCCCCACCGGCGGCGCCGGAGCGGCCCGGGTGCTCGATCCCCGCCCAGGCACCCCGGTCTGGACGGTCCCGTCAAGGCTGGGGACGGACGGCTACCAGCTCCCGGAGGGGAGTGAGGGACTCCAGTGTGGCGACCTCGCCCAGCTCCCCGACGGTCAGCTCCTCGTCGCCGGTGGCGGCTCCGGCGACGGCCCTGATGACGCCGGTACCTACCTCCTCGACGCCGGCGGCGGC
>JBIOYN010000010.1:0-15743 GCA_044870155.1 Acidimicrobiia bacterium
ACCCGACGGCACCGAGATGTCCGACGAGGACTGGAACTCGGGGTTCGCCAAGTCGCTGGCGGTGTTCCTCAACGGCGACGCCATCCCCGATCCGGATCCCCGGGGGGACCGGATCATCGACGACAGTTTCCTCCTGTGCTTCAACGCCCACTTCGAGCCGCTCCAGTTCACCGTGCCCGAGGTGAAGTTCGGCGAGCGCTGGGTGGTGGTCCTCGACACCGACAACCTGCCCGTGGCCCAGAGCGACACCGAGACGCTGGTGGGGACGGCCGCCGGCCACGGGGCGTCCCCCATGGCCTGGCACCCGGAGTGGGGCGAGGGCGAGCCGGTCAAGGCCGGCGAGGAGATCGAGGTGGGGGCCCGCTCGCTGCTGGTGCTGCGGCGGGTGGAACCGGGGCCGGGGGCGTCCCGGGTCTGACGTGCCGATCCCGCTGTCCACCTACCGCCTCCAGCTCCAGCCCGCCTTCGGGTTCGACGACGCCGCCGCCCTCGCCCCCTACCTGGCCCGCCTGGGCGTGAGCCACCTCTACGCCTCGCCCTACCTCCAGGCCGCCCCGGGCTCCACCCACGGCTACGACGTCGTCGACCACTCCCGGGTCAACCAGGAGCTGGGCGGGGCCGAGGCCCACCAGCGGATGTGCGCGGCGCTGCGGGCCGCGGGACTGGGGCAGGTGCTCGACATCGTCCCCAACCACATGGCCGTCACCTCCGGCAACGCCTGGTGGTGGGACGTGCTCGAGAACGGGCCGTCGTCGCAGTACGCCTCCTACTTCGACGTCGACTGGGACCCGCCCGAGGCCAAGCTGCGCAACACCGTGCTCATGCCCGTCCTCGGCGACCACTACGGCCGGGCGCTGGAGGCGGGTGAGATCGAGCTGCGCCGCCAGGGCGGGCGCTTCACCGTCCACTACTTCGACCACGTCCTGCCCATCGCCCCGCGGTCGCTGGACGACCTGCTGGCGGCCGCCGCGCACAGGTGCGAATCACCCGGGGAAGGGGGTGTCCCCGGACACCGGGAGCTGGAGAGCCTGGCCACCGCCTTCGGCCGCCTGCCTCCCAGCTGGGCCACCGACCGGGAGTCGGTGCGGGAACGGCACCGGGACAAGGAGGTGCTGGCCGACACGCTCGCCCGGCTGGCCGAGCAGCCCGAGGTGGCCGCCGCCCTCGACGCCGAGGTGGCCCGCATCAACGCCGACCCCGATGCCCTCGACGCCCTCCTGGAGCGTCAGAACTACCGCCTGGCCTTCTGGCGCACGGCGGGTCGGGAGCTCGACTACCGGCGGTTCTTCGACATCCACACGCTGGCCGCACTGCGGGTGGAGGACGACGCCGTCTTCGCCGACACCCACGAGCTGGTGGCGGGCTGGCTCCGGGAGGGTGTGCTCGACGGGCTGCGCATCGACCACCCCGACGGGCTGCGCGATCCCGAGGGGTACCTGCACCGGCTGGCCGGGCTCGCCCCCGACATCTGGGTGGTGGTGGAGAAGATCCTGGAGGCGGGCGAGCGGCTGCCCGGGGGCTGGCCGGTGGCGGGCACCACGGGCTACGACTTCGCCAACCGGGCCACGGCGGTGCTGGTGGACCCGACCGGCGAGGAACAGCTCACCGCCGCCTATGCCGCCTTCGTCCGGTCGGACCGCCCGTGGCCCGACGTGGTGTGGGACAAGAAGCACCTGGTCATGGCCGAAGTCCTCTCCGCCGAGGTGAACTGGCTGACGGGCCTGGCCATCGAGGTGTGCGAGCGGCACCGCCGCTATCGGGACTACACCCGCCACGAGCTGCACGAGTCGCTGCGGGAGCTGATCGCCGATTTCCCCGTCTACCGCACCTACGTCGTCCCGGGGGCGGGGGAACCCAGCGCCGCCGACGTGGACCACGTCGACCAGGCGGTGAAAGCGGCCAAGGAGCGCCGGCCCGACCTCGACGGCGAGCTGTTCGACTTCGTGGGCGAGGTGCTGCTCGGCCGCCACCGGGGGCGGGCGGAGGACGAGCTGGTGGCCCGCACCCAGCAGGTGACCGGGCCGGTCATGGCCAAGGGGGTCGAGGACACCGCCTTCTACACCTGGACCCGGCTGACCGCCCTCAACGAGGTGGGCGGTGACCCGGGCCGCTTCGGCGTGCCGGTGGAGGAGTTCCACCGGGAGAACGACACGACCCAGCGCACCTGGCCCGCCACCATGGTCTCCACCTCCACCCACGACACCAAGCGGTCGGAGGACGTGCGGGCCCGGCTGGCGCTCCTGTCCGAGATTCCCGACCGCTTCGTCGACGCCGTGGCTGCCTGGGCCGCCCACAATCGGCGCCACCGCATCGGCGATCTCCCCGATCGCAACATCGAGTGGCTGCTCTACCAGACGCTGGTGGGCGCCTGGCCCCTCCCCGTGGAGCGGGCCACCGCCTATCTCGAGAAGGCGTCCAAGGAGGCCAAGGAGCACACCTCCTGGGTGGACCCGGACCCGGACTACGACGCCGCCCTGCGGGCCTTCGTGGAGGGCGCCCTGGCCGACCCGGAGTTCGTCGCCCTGGTGGAGGAGTTCGTGGCCCCGCTGGTGGAGCCGGGGCGGGTGAACTCACTGGCGATGGCGCTGCTCAAGCTGACGTCTCCGGGCGTGCCCGACATCTACCAGGGCAACGAGCTGTGGGACCTCTCCCTGGTCGACCCCGACAACCGCCGGCCCGTGGACTGGGAGCTGCGGGCCCGGCTCCTCTCCGAAGCCGAGGACCTGTCGCCGGCGGTGGCGTGGGCGGCGCAGGCCGGCGAGGGACTGCCCAAGATGATGCTGACCCAGCGGGCCCTGCACCTGCGACGCCGGCGGCCCGAGGCCTTCCGGGGGGAGTACGAGCCGCTCTGGGCCGAGGGTGGTCAGGCCCGGCACGTGGTGGCCTATGCCCGCGGGGGTGAGGTCGTCGCCGTGGCCCCCCGGCTGGCGCTGGGCTTGGGGGGCGGCTGGGGGGATACGCGGCTTGCCCTGCCGCCGGGGGTGTGGGTGGACGTCCTGGAAGGGGAAAGACGCTTCGAAGGGGGCGTGGATTTGGGGGAGCTGCTCAGTGGGTTCCCGGTGGCGTTGCTGGAACGAGGTGGTCGCGATTGACCGCACGGCGTGCAGTTGAGCGCGACCACCTGACGGATTCGGGGGGTCGATGAGCACGTTTTCGGTGTGGGCGCCGGCGGCAGAGACGGTGCAGCTCATGGTGGGCGACGAGCGCCGGCCCATGGTCCGGGGGCCGGGGGGGTGGTGGGTGCTGACCGCCCACGAAGCCGGGCCGGGGACCGACTACGCCTTCGCCATCAACGGGGGTCCGCCCCTGCCCGATCCCCGCTCGGCGTGCCAGCCCGACGGGCCCCACGGCCGATCCCGGGTGGTGGACCACTCGGCCTTCCCCTGGACGGACCGGGCCTGGACCGGCCCCGTGCCGCTGTCGGCCGCCGTCTTCTACGAGCTGCACGTGGGGACGTTCACCCCCGAGGGCACGTTCGACTCGGCCATCGGGCGCCTCGGGCATCTGGTCGACCTGGGCGTGACCCACATCGAGCTCATGCCGGTGTGCGAATTCCCCGGCGCCCGGGGGTGGGGCTACGACGGTGTCGACCTGTTCGCCCCCCACCACGCCTACGGCGGCCCCGACGGGCTCAAGCGCCTGGTCGACGCCGCCCACGGGCACGGCCTGGGCGTCGTCCTCGACGTCGTCTACAACCACCTGGGCCCGGACGGCAACTACCTGGCCGCCTACGGGCCGTACTTCACCGACCGCTACTCCACCCCCTGGGGCGAGGCGGTCAACTTCGACGACCGGGGCAGCGACGAGGTGCGGCGGTTCGTCCTCGACAACGCCACCATGTGGCTGGCCGACTATCACATCGACGGGCTCCGCCTCGACGCCGTCCACGCCATCTACGACTTCTCCGCCCTCCACATCCTCGAGGAGCTGGGCACCAGGGTCCGGGCGTTGGAGTCCAGCCTGGGGCGGCGGCTGGTGGTCATCCCCGAGTCGGACCTGAACGACCCCCGGCTCGTCCGCTCCACCGATGCCGGCGGCTACGGCCTCGACGGCGCCTGGAACGACGACTTCCACCACGCCCTCCACACCGCGCTCACCGGCGAGTCGACCGGCTACTACCAGGACTTCGGGTCCCTGGCCGACCTGGCCGACGCGTTGGAACGCGTCTACGTCTACGACGGGCGCTACTCCCCCCACCGCGGCCGTCGCCACGGCCGGCCCGCCGCCGGCCTGTCCGGGCACCGGTTCCTCGGGTTCCTCCAGAACCACGATCAGATCGGCAACCGGGCCCAGGGCGAGCGCTCCTGCCATCTCGTCAGCCTGGGCAAGCTCAAGATCGGTGCTGCCCTCCTGGCCTGCGCCCCGTTCGTGCCCATGTTCTTCGCCGGCGAGGAGTGGGCCGCGTCCAGCCCCTTCTGCTACTTCACCGACCACACCGACCCCGAGCTGGGCCGGGCGGTCTCGGAGGGCCGGCGCCGGGAGTTCGCCAGCTTCGGCTGGGACCCCGCTCAGGTCCCCGACCCGCAGGCGCCCGCCACGTTCGAGCGTTCCCGGCTCGACTGGGCCGAGCTCGACAAGGAACCCCACGCCGAGGTGCTGGCCTGGCACCGCCAGGTGCTCGCCCTGCGCCGGCGCCTGCCCGACCTGACCAGCGGCGACCTGTCACGGGTCCGCACCATCATCGACGAGGAGGAGCGCTGGCTGGTCATGAACCGCGGTGGCGCCACCGTGGCCGCCAACCTCTCGGCCGAGCGGCGCTTCGTGCCCCTGCCCCCCGAGCCCGGCGTGATCCTCCTGTCGTCCACCAACTACATCCGCCTGGCCGGTGAGGGCCGCCTCGACCTGCCCCCCGAGTCGGTGGCCATCCTGGGACCCTTGGAGTAGGCCATCCTGAGACCCCTGGAGTAGGAAGAGTCCCATGGCGTTCACCGGCTTTCCTCCCGAGGCGCTCGACTTCTGGGCCGGGCTCGAGGCCGACAACTCCAAGGCGTACTGGACCGCGCACAAGGACGTCTACGAGCAGGCCGTGCGGGGCCCCATGGAAGCGCTGGTCGAGGCGTGCTCCGATTTCGGCGAGTTCAAGATCTTCCGCCCCTACCGCGACGTCCGGTTCTCGAAGGACAAGTCGCCGTACAAGACGCACACCGGGGCGGTGACCGAGGGCGAGGGCGGCTCCCTGTACTACGTCCAGATCTCCGCCACCGGCCTCTTCGCCGCCGCCGGCTACTACATGATGGCCTCCGACCAGCTGGAGCGGTACCGGACGGCGGTGGTCGACGACACCACCGGCGCCGAGGTCGAGCAGCTGGTGGGCACCCTGGAGGCTGCGGGCTACGACGTGGCCGCGCACGGCACCCTCAAGACCGCCCCCCGGGGCTACCCCAAGGACCACCCCCGGATTGGCCTGCTCCGGCGCAAGGGCCTCATCGCCGGCAGGTACTTCCTTCCCGCCAAGTGGTTGCACACCAAGGCGGCCCGGGACCGGGTGGTGAAGGTGTGGACGGATGCCGCCCCGCTGTGCGCCTGGCTGGACAAGCACGTCGGCCCCAGCACCGAGCCGCCGGCCGAGCGGCGCTGAGGTTTAGGAGCCGCCGCCCTCGTTCCGCTGGCGGCCAGCGTCCTCCAGGCGGCGGATGAGCGCCGCCCGGCGCGCCTCCAGAGCGGCCATGCGACGCTGGGACACCTCCAGCTGGACGGTGAGCCGGTCCGCCTCGTGGCGCACCATCTCCTCGTCGTCGAGGATCAGCTCGCCCGTGTCCTCGTCGTCGTCGGTGAGCACGAGCTCCCGGTCGCCGCCCCCGCCGAGCAGATCGATCTCGATCTCCGGACGCAAGGCCAGGCGCTCGTCGTCGAGCCCGTCGGTGAAGCGGTCGATCCCCGACGCCGCCTCCAGCGCCGCCGTGGCGATCAGCATGCAGCCCAGGCAGTAGGTGAGGTCGGAGTCGTAGCCGAGCTCCTCACCGGTGTTGGTCACCACCACCGCCGGTGCCCGCACGAAGCTCTCCCCGCACGCCCGGCACGTCCAGTCCACCAGCTCCTCGGCCACCGCCAACGGGTGCACGTGGCGCAGGTCGTCGACTAGCTGCAGTGCCCGGGCCAGGGTGTCGTCGGGGAGGGCGGCCTCGAACCGTTCGGCCAGCTCGGCGTCCTCCAGGCACTCCGCCTTCCAGGAGGCGAACGTCAGCAGCTCCTGGGTGGCGGGCACCGGTTGCTCCCCGCCGTGGCGGTCGAACCAGCGCTCGACGAACCGGCGGTTGCGGGCGGCCTGGCGCCGGTTGGTGTCGGCCGGCAGCAACCGGCGCGCCACCACCACCGCTTCGACCAGGGAGTCGAGCAGAGCGAAGGACTCCAGGTTCCCGTCGCCGTCGAGGAACTCTCGCAGCGACGGCGGGCGGACGTACTTGCCCCCCGGCGTCATGGCCGGATTCTAGTGGCCCCTACCCGCGATGGGCAGGCCACGGCTCGGTCGAACGTCTCCCCAGACATCCCCAGCTGCTCCCCCTTCCCCACGAACAGTAGTCCACCAAACCGGGCATTTCACCCGATATGGGCGGATTTCTGCCCATTTTCAGATGGTGAGCGTCAGGCCCAGGCCACGCAGCCCAACTCGGCGAACGTGGTGAGGTCGGAGTGGGAGGGGACCACCCGGACGGCGAATCCGTAGCGGCCGGCCTGGTCGCAGGGGAAGGAACCGGCGTAGCGGCGGGCCGACGGCTCGGAGTCGTCCAGACCGATCAGCTCCATGGTCACGGCGTGGGCGGGCTGGAGCTCCTCGTTGGCCGCCACCGGGCCATGGAGGAGCTGGACCTCGACGTCGTTCTCGTCCAGGGTCCCGAGGGCCACCACCGCCTCGACCTTCTTCATCGAGCCCAGGTCGGCCAGCGCCGACTCGCTCTCCACCGCATAGACCTTGACGCCGCCCCAGCCCTTGGCCACGCGTTGCTTCCAGGCCGCCAGGTCACGGCCCCGCGCGCCCCCGTCCTGGATCATGACGTCGGCCCGGGCGGCGGCCGGCTCGTACATCTCCTCCACGTAGTCCTGCACCATGCGCGAGGCGCTCACCCTCGCGCCCAGGGACCGCAGCGACGACTTCACCCTGCGCACCCACGTCCGGGGCAGGGGGCCGCCGTAGCGCTCGTAGTACAGAGGCACGATCTGGCGCTCGAGGAGCTCGAAAAGGCTCGCCGCCTCCACTTCGTCGCGCCGCACGGGATCGTCGTAGGTCTCGGCCGAGGAGATGGCCCAGCCGTTGTCCCCATCGAACATCTCGTCCCACCAGCCGTCGAGGATGGAGCAGTTGAGGGCGCCGTTGATGGCCGCCTTCATGCCCGAGGTGCCGCACGCCTCCAGCGGGCGGCGGGGGGTGTTCACCCACACGTCGGCGCCCTGGTACATGTGGCGGGCGACCACGATGTCGTAGTCCTCCACGAACGCCATCCGGTGGCGGACGGCCGGGTCGCGGGAGAACTGCACGATCTGGCGGATCATCTCCTTGCCGATGTCGTCGGCGGGATGGGCCTTCCCCGCGAACACGAGCTGGACAGGCCGCTCGTTCGAGGTGAGCAGGTCCTTGAGCCGCTCGGGCTGGGACAGGAGGAGCGTGGCCCGCTTGTAGGCGGCGAAGCGCCGGGCGAAGCCGATGGTGAGCACCCGGGGGTCGAGCACCTCGCCCGTCCACGCCACGTCGGACTCACTGATGCCCTTGGCCAGGGCACTCTCCCGCAGGCGCTGGCGCACGAAGGCCACCAGCCGGGCCCGGCCCTGGTCCCGCACCCGCCACACCTCGTCGTCGTGGGCGTCCTCCACCCGGGCCCAGCGCTTCTCGTCGGCCTCGGGCCACTCGGGCAGGACGTAGCGGTTGAGCAGCTCGTCCATCTCCGGTGAGACCCAGGTGCGGGCGTGGACGCCATTGGTGACGGCCACGATCGGGGTCTCCTCGTGGGGCACGCCCGGCCACAGGCCGGAGAACATCCGGCGCGACACGGTGGCGTGGAGCTTGGAGACGCCGTTGGACATCGACGCCAGGCGCAGGCCCATGACCGCCATGTTGAAGGGAGCGTCGGGCCCCGCACCCGGCTCCTGGCCCAGGGCCATGAGCTCGGCGAAGGACACCTTGCATTCCTCGGCGAAGCGCTTGAAGTAGCGCTCCATCATCTCCTTGGGGAACCGGTCGATCCCGGCGGGGACGGGGGTGTGGGTGGTGAAGATGGTGCCTGCCCGTACCGCTTCCACCGCCTCGGCAAAGCGCAGGCCCTGGTCGGCGACCATCTGGCGGATGCGCTCGAGGCCCAGGAACCCGGCGTGACCCTCGTTGGTGTGGAAGATCTGGGGGCTCTCGCCTGCCGCCTGCAGGGCCCGCACGCCTCCGATGCCGAGGAGGATCTCCTGGCGGATGCGGTGCTCGGCGTCGCCTGCGTAGAGCCGGTCGGTGACGGCCTGACCCGCCTCGTTGTTCTCCTCCACGTCGGCGTCGAGGAGGTAGAGCGGGACGCGGCCGACCTGGGCCCGCCACACCTGGGCCACCAGCGGCGTGCCCGCCATGTCGATGGTCACCCCGGCCCCCTCGACCAGGTTGAGGGCCATGGCGTGGGGGTCGAGCAGGGGATAGCGCTCCTGCTGCCACCCGTCGGCGTTGAGCTCCTGGCGGAAGTAGCCCTGCTTGTAGAACAGGCTGACCCCGATGAGGGGGAGGCCGAGCCCGCTGGCCGCCTTGAGGTGGTCGCCGGCCAGGACGCCGAGGCCGCCCGAGTACTGCGGGAGGGCCTCGGTGATGCCGAACTCGGGCGAGAAGTAGGCCACCGAGCGCAGCGGCGTCCGGTCCCGGCCCTGGAACCAGCGGGGGCCGGAGACGTAGCGGATGAGCTCCTCGTGGACCTCGACCATGAAGGCCATGAAGCCCGGGTCGGAGGCCATCGCCTCCAGGCGCTCCCGGCGGACCAGTCCCAGCAGGCGGACGGGATCGTGGCCCGACGCCTCCCAGCAGTCGGGATCCAACCACCGGAACAGGTCCCGGGACCGCTCGTCCCAGGCCCAGCGCAGGTTGTAGGCCAGAGCGTGCAGCGGGGCCAGCGGCTCGGGGAGCCGCGCCCGTACGGTGAAACTGCGGAGAGCCCTCATTGGCCCGAAACGCTAACGCGTCCGCCTACCCCGGTCGGTCGGGGCAGGCCCGGTCGGCGGGGGAAAGGGTGCTGCCTCCGGGCCCGGCCACCCGGTCGGTCCCCAGTTCTCGCTTCTGGGCATGCAGATTGGCGCTGAGGTGGAAATCCGCATGCCCAGAACGCGGCGGTGAGCCTCACTGCGCCGGGGGCGGCACCCATGGCTCTTTCTTGCGTCATTTACTGTTCCGCCGCCTTTGTCCGAATTGGGCGGTTGGGGGAGGAATGTTCCATTGGGTGGCGAAATTAGAAAGCGTCCTCGGTCGCGCTGACGCCTGGCAACGCGTCGGTGGGGGGCTCAGGCCGGGAAGAACTGCGCCGGCAGTCTTTGGGGGAGGACGCATGGCACCAGAACAGATGACGGTGAGCGACGCCTTGTGGCGGATCGCCGAATTGGCGTCACGCAGCTCGGACCCCAGGTGGCGGGGTGACCGCCCACAGGCAATGCGAGATCTCGAGGCCGCCATCTCTGAGATCAGCACCCGCTTGAACGACTGCACCGCCGGGCTGGAGGAGGCCCGGGCGGCGGCTGACGAGGCCGGGGCGCAGGCTCGGGCGGCTCGCGGTGAACAAGACCGCGAGCGCGCCCGGGCCACTCACTGGGAGGCGAAGGCCACCGAGGCACTCGAGGCCCTCGCCGCCTACCGGTCGCAGGTGGAGACGGCCGCCGCCGACCGGGATGACGACCTGCGGACCCTGCGCCGGACCCACCAGGAACTCTCCGTGACCAGAGCCGCTCTGGCCGGCGTCGAAGCCGAGCGGGACGAGGCTCGTTCGGCGCTGGCCGCCGCCCAGACCGCCCTGGCCGCCGCCAGGTCCGCTCAGGCCACCGCCCGGGCTGAAACGGAGATGGCGGAGGCCAGGCGGTTGGCGGCCCAGAAGGCCCAGCGAGCGGCGGAGACCGAGCGCGACGCCGCCGTGGGTGTGCTGGAGCGCCGGCCGCAACCAGCCGACATCGAGATCGACATCCGAACGGCCGAGGAGATCG
The DNA here is from genome assembly GCA_044870155.1 of Acidimicrobiia bacterium. Lineage (GTDB taxonomy): Bacteria > Actinomycetota > Acidimicrobiia > IMCC26256 > BP-133 > CAWBJP01. Next base: position 10,144 of record JBIOYN010000010.1, read on the forward strand.
CCGGCTCCGACCCGGCCGAGGCGGGCGCCCCGCCGGAGGCGGAGAACGCCGAGCCTCCGGTCCGGCCGGCCAAGCCCCGGCTCATCAACGTGGCCGCCACGCTCGGGCATCTCCTGCCCGACGACATGGACGCCCTGCTCGTCCCCGGCGCCCAGATCGTCCGCCGGGAGGGCCGCCTGGCCGCCCTGGTGGCCATCCCCGCCGGCAATTCGCCGTGGGTACAGAACCTGGCCGAGCTGGAGGAACGCCAGGCCGAGGTGCTGCGCACGCACGGCTTCCGGGTCGAGTGGTCAGAGGGCGACCGCCTGGCCTCGTAATCCGGCGGGCGGCGAGGGCGGACAGCTTGGGTTAGTCGGGCGCCAGTGGTGGTAGACCTCTAAGCCGTGGCCGATCGCGTCATCATCGAGAACATCTCCCCTCGGACGCCGAACGGATATCCCGCCAAGACGGTCGTGGGCCGCCCCTTGAAGGTGGCGGCGGACGTGTTCCGGGACGGGCACGACATCGTCGCCGCCCGGGTGCGGTGGCGGGCCGTCGACAACGGGTCCGATTCCGAGGCCGGCTCCCCCGGCGAGGGCAAGTGGCAATCCCAGCTGCTGACGGGCGTGGGCAACGACCGCTTCGAAGCGACCATCGCGCCCGAGTCGCTCGGCCGTCACGAGTTCCTCATCGAGGGGTGGACCGACTGGCCGGCCACCTGGCGGCATGCCGTGACCGTGAAGCTCGAGGCCGGCCAGGCCATCGAAGTGGAGCTGGAGGAGGGCGCCCGCCTCCTGGAAGCGATCGCCGAGCGCTTGCCGGTGGCGGACCGCGACCGGGTGCTGGCCGCCGCCGCCGCCCTGCGCGACGCCGCCATGCCCCTGGAAGGTCGCCTGGCCCCCGCCTTCGATCCGGCGCTGACGGGGCTCCTGGCCGACGTGCCCGACCCGGCCGAGATGGCCCGGTCCCGGCCCCAGCCGCTGTGGGTCGACCGGGAGCGGGCGCTGGTGGGCGCCTGGTACGAGCTCTTCCCCCGTTCCTACGGCGGGCTCCGGGGTGCCGCCGGCCAGCTTCCCCGCGTGGCGGGCATGGGCTTCGACGTCGTCTACCTGCCGCCCGTCCACCCCATCGGGCACAGCTTCCGCAAGGGCCGGAACAACACGCTCGAACCCGGACCGGACGACCCCGGGAGCCCGTGGGCGATCGGTTCGGAGGCGGGGGGCCACACCGCCCTCCACCCTCAGCTGGGCACGTTCGACGACTTCGACTTCTTCGTGGCCGAGACCCGGGCGGCGGGCATGGAGGTGGCGCTCGACTACGCCCTCCAGTGCTCGCCGGAGCACCCGTGGCTCAAGGAGCACCCCGAGTGGTTCCACCACCGGCCCGACGGGACCATCAAGTACGCCGAGAACCCCCCGAAGAAGTACCAGGACATCTATCCCCTGAACATGTGGCCGGCCGACGCTGCCGACCGCAGGGCCCTGTGGGAGGCGTGCCGGGACGTCATGTTCTTCTGGATCGGCCACGGCATCCGCATCTTCCGGGTCGACAACCCCCACACCAAGCCCTTCCCCTTCTGGGAGTGGGCCATCGCCGAGGTCCAGCGCCAGTATCCCGACGTGATCTTCCTGGCCGAGGCCTTCACCCGGCCCAAGGTCATGGCCCGTCTGGCCGAGGTGGGGTTCTCCCAGAGCTACACGTATTTCACCTGGCGCAACACCAAGGACGAGTTCGTCGAGTACCTGACCGAGATCGCCCTGGGCGAGAAGGCCGCCTACATGCGGCCCAACTTCTGGCCCAACACCCCCGACATCCTCTCCGGCCCCCTGCGCCGGGGCGGCCCCGGCGCCTTCAAGCTGCGCCTGGTGCTGGCCGCCACCATGACCCCGTCGTACGGGATCTACTCCGGATTCGAGGTGTTCGAGAACCTGCCCATGTCGGAGGCCAACGAGGAGTACTTCGAGTCCGAGAAGTACGAGATCAAGCACCGGGACTTCGAGGCGCCCGGGAACCTGGGGTCGTTCATCGCCGCCCTCAACGACGTCCGCCGCCGCCACCCGGCGCTCCAGGAGCTCAGCAACATCCACTTCCACCACACCAACAACGAGTGGATGCTGGCCTACTCCAAGACGACGGCCAACAACGATGACGTTGTGCTGGTGGTGGTCAACCTCGACACATACCACCCGCACGACGACGTCCTCGGCCTGGACCTGGGCCTGCTCGGGCTGCCTACCGACGCCCCCTACGAGGCCTTCGACGAGCTCACCGGCGTGACCTACGTGTGGAGCGGCGCCAACCCCTACGTCCGGCTCGCCCCCGACCAGCCCGCCCACGTCCTGCACCTACGCTGGATGCCAGCGTGGGAGACGACGTGATGTGACCGGGGGTAGGGGGGTGTCCCCCAAGTGACAGAGATCGACCGCAGTGACGAGCGCTGGTACCAGCGGGCGGTGTTCTACGAGGTGTCGGTCCGCAGCTTCTTCGACGCCAACGGCGACGGCACGGGCGACATCCAGGGCCTGATCGAGAAGCTCGACTACCTGTCGTGGCTGGGCGTCGACTGCCTGTGGCTGCTGCCCTTCTACTCCTCGCCCCTGCGTGACGGCGGCTACGACATCGCCGACTACTTCACCATCCTCCCCGAGTACGGGAAGCTGGGGGATGCCGTGCGCCTCATCGAAGAGGCCCACAAGCGGGGCATCCGGATCATCGCCGACCTGGTGGTGAACCACACCTCCGACCAGCACCCCTGGTTCCAGGAATCCCGCCAGGACCAGGACAACGCCAAGGCCGACTGGTACGTGTGGTCCGACACGGACCAGCGCTATCCCGACGCCCGGATCATCTTCACCGACACCGAGCGGTCCAACTGGGCCTGGGACCCCGGGCGCCAGCAGTACTACTGGCACCGGTTCTTCTCCCACCAGCCCGACCTGAACTTCGACAACCCCGAAGTCCAGGAGGCCCTCATCGGGGTGCTGCGATTCTGGCTCAACCTGGGCCTCGACGGGTTCCGCCTCGACGCCGTCCCCTACCTCTTCGAGCGGGACGGGACCATCTGCGAGAACCTGAAGGAGACGCACCAGTTCCTGAAGCGCATCCGCCACGAGGTGGACACGGGCTACAAGGGCCGGGTCCTCCTGGCCGAGGCCAACCAGTGGCCGGCCGACGTCGTCGACTACTTCGGTGACGGCGACGAGTGCCACATGTGCTTCAACTTCCCGCTCATGCCCCGCATGTTCATGGCCCTGCGCCGGGCCCAGCGCCACCCCATCACCGAGATCCTGGCCCAGACCCCCGAAGTCCCCGAAGGCTGCCAGTGGGGCATCTTCCTGCGCAACCACGACGAGCTGACGCTCGAGATGGTGACCGACGACGAGCGGGACTACATGTGGGGGGAGTACGCCAAGGACCCCCGCATGAAGCTCAACCTGGGGATCCGCCGGCGCCTGGCGCCGCTGGTGGACAACGACCGCCGGGTCATGGAGCTGTTCCACGCCCTGCTCTTCTCGCTGCCGGGGAGCCCGATCCTCTATTACGGCGACGAGATCGGCATGGGCGACAACGTGTTCCTGGGCGACCGGGACGGGGTGCGCACCCCCATGCAGTGGGCGCCGGACCGCAACGCAGGCTTCTCCCGGGCGGACTGGGCCCAGCTCTACTCGGCGCCGCTCATGGACCCCGTGTACGGCTTCGCCGCCCTCAATGTGGAGGCCGAGCTGCGGGATCCGTCCTCCCTGCTCCACTGGCTCCAGCGCATGCTGGCCGTGCGCAAGCGCCATCCCCTGTTCGGGATCGGCAGCTTCGAGGTCCTCTCGGCCGAGAACCCCTCGGTCCTGGCCTTCGTCCGGGAGCTGGGCGACGACGTCGTCCTGTGTGTCAACAACCTGTCCCGCTTCGCCCAGCCGGTTGAGCTTTCGCTGCAGCGCTTCGCGGGTAGGACCCCCATCGAGCTGCTCGGGCGAGTGCCGTTCCCCAGGATCGGCGAGCTCCCTTACCTGCTCACGCTCGGGCCCTACGGCTTCTACTGGTTCCAGATCACGGAGACGGCCCTCACCTCATGATCTCCCCCACGGCACTGGCTCCCCGCCTGGCCGACTACCTGCCCCATCAGCGCTGGTTCGGAGCCAAGGACCGCGCCATCGACCTCGTCCGGGTGACCGGCGGGGAGATGCTGGTGGAGGGATGGCCTGCGCTCTACCGCGTCGAGGTGGAGGTCTCGATTCTGGGGACACCCCGGACCCCGGGGGGCGACGAGACGGCCACGTACCAGCTCATGCTCGGCCTGCGCCCCACGGGTCAGGCCTGCGACTTCCTCGGCGGCCACGAGCACGCCATCCTCGGTGAGTTCGAGACCGAGGGCGGCCACGCCCTGGTCTACGACGGTCTCCTCGATCCCGAACTGGCCATGAGCCTGCTCACCGTGGTCGTCCCCCACCTGTCGGCCGAGCACGTCCGGCCCGTGGGGACGGAGCAGTCCAACACGTCACTGGTCTACGACGACACGGTCATCCTCAAGCTCTTCCGGCGCCTGGCCGAGGGCCGCAACCCCGAGGTGGAGGTCACCGAGGGCCTGGCCGAGGTCGGCTTCACCCACGTGGCCGAGCCCCTCGGCGCCTGGGTGCGGGACGACCGGGACCTGGCCTTCGCCCAGCGCTTCCTGGCGGGCGCCACCGAGGGGTGGGCCATGGCCCTCACCTCGCTCCGGGAGCTCTACGCCGACTCCTGTGACCCGGCGGAGGCCGGGGGCGACTTCGGCGCCGAGGCCCACCGGCTCGGCGAGGTCACCGGCGACCTCCACATCGCCTTGGCCGAGGCTTTCGGCCGCTCCCCCGGCAACACCCACGAGTGGGCCGATCTCATGGAGGAGCAGATCAAGCGGGTGCTCTCCGGTGACGTGGCCGAGGGCGCCCGGCGCCTCGTCGCCCGCCTGCGGGAGCTGGATGACGCCGGCGCCGCCATCCGTGTGCACGGCGACTACCACCTGGGCCAGGTCATGCGCACCGACGCGGGCTGGTACGTGCTCGATTTCGAGGGGGAGCCGGCCCGGCCGCTGGCCGACCGGGTCCGCCCCACCTCCCCGCTCAAGGACGTGGCCGGGATGCTGCGGTCCCTGGCCTACGCCCCGGTGGTGGCCATGTCCACCCAGGAGGAGAACGTCACAGCCCTGGCCCGGGCCTGGGAGGCCCGCAACCGGGCCTGCTTCCTCGACGGCTACTTCGCCCGGACCGACGACGCCGACCTCCTCCCCCCCGACCCCGCCGCCCGCTCGGCCGTGCTCGCCGCCTTCGAGCTCGACAAGGCCGTGTACGAGGTGGCCTACGAGCAGGCCCACCGGCCCGACTGGGTGGACATCCCCACGCGGGCGGTGGCCCAGATGGTGGAGAGAACGTGATGGCGAATCCGACCGACCCCACGCCCGCCAAGCCCACCGCCGATCCCCTGGCCGCCGAGGTCAGCCGGCTCCTGGCCGGCGAGCTCGGCGATCCCCACCACCTGCTCGGTGTCCATCCCGAGCGCGACGGCGCCGTGATCCGGACCTACCGTCCCGAGGCCGAGGCGGTGGCCGTCGTGCGCCCCGACGGCCAGCGGCTGGAGATGGAGCAGCGCTACGCGCC
>JBIOYN010000011.1:0-8542 GCA_044870155.1 Acidimicrobiia bacterium
GATGCAGGCGCCGGCCACCACCCGGGTCTTGGCGGCACCGCCGGGCAGGCGGGCCACCACGCCCTTTCGCCGGCCGGCGGCCTGGTGCTGCCACTCGGCGCCGGTGAGCTCGGCGGCGGCCGCCTCCACCCGGGCGGTGTCCTCCTCGGAGATGAAGTGGGCGCCGTAGGAGCAGCACCCCTCCACACGCTCCGGGGTGGGGGCCGTGAGCACCCCCTGGCAGCCGCAGCCATAGATGCATTGCCAGGTCGAGGCCAGGAACGTGATGTCCACCTGCCACTGGCGGGTGGCGTCGACGGGGTCTTCGAAGGTGGCCCATTCCCGCACCGGTGGAGCCGGCCGCAGGGCGACGGGCACGACGGTCGTCACCGCAGGTCCGCCAGTTCCCGCCACAGCTCGCCGGCGGCGAGGACGCCCTTGTAGAGCTGGTCGAGGATGACGCGCTCGTTGGGGGCGTGGATCCGGTCGTCGGGGAGGCCGACCCCGAGGTAGAGGACGGGCGCGCCCAGCACCCGGCCCAGCGCCTCCTCGGGCCCGGAGCCCCCGGTGCGGGTGAAGAGGGGCGGGGCGCCCCACACCCGTTCCATGGCCCGGGCCAGCGCTCCCACCCCGGGATGGGAGACGTCGGTGAGGGCCGGGGCCACGAACCCGTCCCGGTGGAGCTGGAGGTCGACCCCGTCGGGCACCCGGGTGACGGCCCAGGCCTCGAAGGCGCCGGCCACCGCTTCGGGGTCCTGGTCGGCCACCAGCCGGAAGGTGACCTTGACCCGGGCGGAGGCGGGCACGATCGTCTTGACTCCGTCCCCGCCGTAGCCGCTGACGATCCCCGTCACGTCACACGTGGGCCGGACCCAGAGCCGCTCCAGGGTGGAGTACCCCGTCTCTCCCTCCAGGCGGCGCACGCCGGCGGTGGCAGCCCAGTCGTCGTCGGAGAAGGGCAGGGCGGCGAAGGACTCCCGCTCGGCCGGCAGCAGCGGGCGGACCCGGTCGTAGAACCCGGGGATCGTCACCCGCCCGACGTCGTCGTGGAGGGCGGCCACCAGACGGGCGGCCCAGTGGGCGGGGTTGGGCACGGCTCCACCGAAGAGGCCGGAGTGGAGGTCGCGCTCGGCGGCCCGGATGACCACGTCGAAGGACACCAGGCCCCGCATGCCCGTGGTGATGGAGGGCACGTCCGGCGCCCACATGCTGGTGTCGGAGACGACGATCACGTCACAGGCGAAGCGTTCCCGCTCCGCCTGGAGCAGCGCCTCGAAGTTGGGGCTGCCGATCTCCTCCTCCCCCTCCACCAGCACCTTGACGTTGACCGGGAGGCGGCCGCCTCCGGCCAGCAGGCCGCGGATGGCCTCCAGGTGATAGAGGACCTGGCCCTTGTCGTCGATGGCGCCCCGGGCGAAGAGCTGGCCGTCGCGCACGGTGGGTTCGAAGGGCGGCGAGTGCCACTCGTCGAGCGGGTCGACGGGCTGGACGTCGTGATGGCCGTACACCAGGGCCGTCAGGGTGTCCCCGTCGCCCCCGGGGTGCGGGGTGTCCCCGCTGTCGCCGGGGTGCGGGGTGTCCCCGTTGTCGCCGTCGCCGGCGTGGAGCCAGTCGGCGTAGACGGCGGGATGCCCGGCGGTGGGGAGGATCTCGACGTGCTCGAGACCGGCGGCCCGCATGCGCTCGGCGCACCACCGGGCCGAGCGTTCGATGTCGGGGGCGTGCACGGGCTGGGCGGAGATGGACGGGATGCGCAGCCAGTCGACGAGGGCCGCCACCACCGCCTCCCACTCGGCATCGAGGAAGCCGGCGAGGAGCAGGTCGTCGGACGTGACGTCGGGCATTGCCCGGAGAGCGTAAACGCCCGGGCGGAAATCCACGTTGATAACAGCCGGGTGGCCTACCCTCGGAACCGGGTGGAGCCCACGTCAACTTGGGGGTCGACATGCGGCGCTTCTCCCTGCTCAGCGTTCTCGGTCTCGTCCTCACCGTCCTGGTGGCGGTGCTGGGCCCGGCCGGGGTGGCCGCGGCCAGGCCGTCGGCCCCGTCGCCGGCGGGCGTCACCCCTCAGAACCACGAACCCTGCGATCCCGACGCCGACAACGACTGCGACCAGGCCAAGGCCGACGACCAGGACCCCTGCGACGCCGACGACCACGACTGCACCCGGGACGACGCCAAGAACGACGACGGCAACGGCCACGACCAGGACCCCTGCGATCCCGACGACAAGGACTGCACCCCCGACGACTCCAAGGACAAGGATCAGGACAAGGGCGACAAGGACAAGGACGGGGACGCCGACCAGTGCGACCCGGACGACAAGGACTGCAAGGACAAGAACAAGGACGGCGACGGCGGGGGCGAAAGCGCCCTCACCGAGATCGTGAAGAACCTGCTCGACCGCTGATCGCCGGCGGAACGCCGTGAGTAGGCTCGGCGCCGTGGGGCCCGTCGACACCGCCGCCATCGTGGAGCGCCTGCGGTCCATCGAGGAAGACCTCAGGGACCTGGCCTACGACCGCCTCCGGGAGTCGGTCGACACCAAGGCGGTCCTGGCCGAGGAGCGCCGCCTCCACAGGGCCCGGCAGGCCGTGGCCAAGGCCATCCACCTCCTCGCCGACGACGAGCCCGCCGACCCCTGAGCGCCGGTCAGCCGGCGGCGACGCGGCGGATGCGGTCGTTGCCGCTGTCGGCGATGAACAGCTCGCCGGCCGGGCCCACGGCCACGCCCCGGGGGCTGAAGATGCGACCATCGGCGGCGGGACCGCCGTCGCCGCCGAAGCCCCGCCGGCCGTTGCCCACCACCGTGGTGATGGTGCCGGAAGGATCCACCATGCGGACGACGTGGTTGCCGCAGTCGGCGACGTAGAGGTTCCCGGCCGCATCCACGGTGACGCCCCGGGGACGGTTCAGCTGGGCGGCGGTGGCCGGGCCGCCGTCGCCCTCGTAGCCGGTCGTGCCGTTGCCGGCCACGGTGGTGATGACGCCCCCGGGATCGATCCGCCGGACGCGGTCGTTGTTGTCGTCGGCCACGTAGAGGGTCCCGGCCCCGTCGAGGACCAGGGCCCGGGGAGCATAGAGCTCCGCCGCCTGGGCCGGCCCGCCGTCACCCGAGAACCCGGCCGTACCCACGCCGGCCAGGGTGGTGATGATCCCCGCGGGGTCGACAACCCGGACGCGGTCGTTGGCCGAGTCGGCGATGTACACCTCGCCCCGGGGGCCGGCGAGCACGGCCTTGGGGTCGTTGAGCAGGGCGGCGGTGGCCGGGCCGCCGTCGCCGGCGAAGCCGCCCTCGCCCGTCCCCGCCAGGGTGGTGACGGTGCCGGTGGCGAGATCGAGGCGGCGGATCCGGTGGTTGGCGCTGTCGGCCACCAGCAGTATGCGCCCGGCAGGGTCGAGGGAGAGGCCATGCGGCCAGTTGACCTCCGCCTGCGCGCCCGGGCCCCCGTCGCCGGCCTCGCCGGCCACGCCGGTCCCGAGCACCGTCATGACCTTGCCGTCGGGGTCAACCCACCGCACGCGGTGGTTGAACGTGTCGGCCACGTAGAAGCCGCCGTTGGAGACGACCGCCACAGCCCGGGGCTCGAGGAACTGGGCGGAGCGGGCCGAGCCCCCGTCGCCGGCGAAGCCGGAGCCGCCGCCGCCCGCCACCGTGTCGATCCGCCCGGTGGCGGCGCCCTGGGCCGTCCCGGGGGTGACGAGGACGGCGGCGAGGACGAACGCCGCCCACCACCTGGCTCGCATCACGCTCCTACTTGGGCTTCTTGGCCGGATGGTCGCTCGGCGGCGGCTGGTCGCTGGGCGGCTGCTGGCCGCCCGGGTGGGGGTCGCTCGGCTGGGCCGGGTCGCTGGGCTGGGCCGGATCGCTGGGCTGGGCCGGATCGCTGGGCGACGGTGGGTCGGGCGAATTGCCGTCCCGGTAGTCACCGTCGCCGACACCCGGCGTACCCGGAGGCCCCAGGGGCCCGGGGGCGGTGTTCTCGGCCGGGCCGGGGTCGAAGAAGGGGTCGGGCTGGTTGAAGTACGGGTCACGGGCCCACTCGCCGAAGGCGGCGTAGGAGCCGGGCGACGTGGTGATGCGCCAGTCGAAGATGTGGTCGACGGAGAAGACGAGCACGGCGGCGATGGCGGGAAGCTGGTCGCGCACCACGGCCTGGGCCTCGCGGATCCACTTGGCCTTGTCCCCCGGCGCGCGTTCCATGACCCCCCACTCGCCGATCATCAGCGGCTTGTAGCGGGAGACGGCGAACTGGTAGCTCTCGTCGAAGATCTCGGTGAAGTTGCGCCAGTCCTCGTACTTGCGGCCCGGGTTCCAGTTGTAGCCATCGGTGCAGATCCAGTCGACCCACTCGTCACCCGGGTAGTAGGGCTGAGCCTCGCCGTGCTTGAACCCCCGGGCGTTGGGGCACCAGACCCGGACCACGTTGGTGGCGCCGGCGTCGTAGACCCGCTTCCAGATGTACTGCCAGGCGGCGATGAACTTCTGGGGGCCCTTCACCTTCTTGGACTTCTCGGGCCGGTCGCCGTCCATCTCCCAGCACCAGCGCAGGAACAGGGGCTTGCCCAGGTCCCGCAGGCCAGCCGCCCGGGCGTCGATGATGGCGTCCATCTTCCCGGAGAGGATCTCGTCGACGTCGTGGCAGCCCCAGGCGATGAGCGGGTAGCGCCCGTGGGCGAAGTCGTAGTCCTCACGCCACGTCGGGAACTCGGTCTCGAAGGGGTAGTAGTAGTGGTTGATGTCGAGGGTGCGGCCGATGTCGGCCTCGAGCTTGTCGGTCTCGGCCTGCTCGTCGACGACGGCGTCGTGCTCGGGCAGGTGGGCGCCGAACAGGGCGCCCTCGGCCGGGACCAGCTTCCCCATGGGCCGCCGGTAGTCGGCCGGGGTGGGGGGGACGGGGTAGTGGGCCGGCGTGTCCTCCGCCACCGCCCCCGGACCCAACGAGACAGTGGACGCCACCAGGACGGCGGCGAGCAATCCGACACCGGTTCCCCGGGCTCCCCAACGCGGCACGCGCACGTGAAGCACCCCCGTTTCCCTCCGTTCCGTCCGATGTTAGTTAAGTGGTCATTGTTCTTCAAGACTGTCACTGTGCGTGGTGATCAGCCGAGCTTCAGGTCAGGCTGACCGCCCGGCCTCCGGGCGGGCAGAATGTGCCCATGGAGTCAGAGAACCTGATCGTCAAGGCCGAGGGCGCCGTCGTCCGGATCACCCTCAACCGGCCGGAGAAGCGCAACGCCCTGTCCCTCGCCCTCATGACCGACCTGATCGCCGCCCTCAAGGGCCTGGCGGGCCGGTCGCCCGTCCCCCAGGTGGTGGTCCTGGAGGGGGCCGGGCCCTGCTTCTCGGCCGGGCACGACCTCTCGGAGATGACGGGCCGGTCCATGGCCTTCTACCAGGAGCTCTTCACCGTGTGCACGGAGCTCATGGAGACGATCCAGTCGATCCCCCAGCCCGTCATCGCCAAGGTGCACGGGATCGCCACCGCCGCCGGCTGCCAGCTGGTGGCCGCCTGCGACCTGGCCGTGGCCGAGGAGGGCGCCCGCTTCGCCACCCCGGGGGTCAAGATCGGGCTGTTCTGCTCCACGCCGATGGTGGAGGTGTCCCGGGCCGTGGGCCGCAAGCGGGCTCTGGAAATGCTGCTCACGGGGACGCCGATCGACGCCGCCACCGCCGCCGACTGGGGCCTCCTCAACCGGGTCGTCCCCGCCGCCGGCCTCGACGAGGCCGTCGCCGACCTGGCCGAGAAGATCGCCTCCGCCAGCCCGCTGGTGGTGGGCATGGGCAAGCAGGCCTTCCACCGCCAGATCGAACTGGACAAGCGCCAGGCCTACGACCTCACCAAGGCGGTCATGTCCATGAACGCCCTGGCCGCCGACGCCCAGGAGGGCATCTGCGCCTTCCTGGAGAAACGCTCCCCCACCTGGAAGGGCGAGTAGCCCCCGGGCCCACGCCTGGCCCGCGCCGGGCGGCAGGAAAAGATGGTGCGGCGATCGCCGGCGCGGCGGGCTCACTTCGGAACCGGCGTTTCTCAGCCCCGCATACAGGGGCTGAACAGCGCCGGTTCATGGAGCACGTCCCTTACGCACCAACCGGCGTTTCTCAGCCCCGCATACAGGGGCTGAACAGCGCCAGTTGGGGAGAACGAGGCGCTGACACAACGACACGGCGCCGCGCCAGGGACCCCAGCCTCCCTCCCAGCATCTTTGTCTTTCCCTGAACGCCCCCATGCCGGGCAGGAATTCAGCCCGTCGTCAGCGAACACGGTGATCTGGCGCCCTCCTCCCCGGGCCGGCGCCCAACCACCCTCACCGTGAACCCCCTCACGCCACGCTCCTGGCGGCGCCGTCTGTGCGCCCTGGTCCTCGGCGCTGCCGCCGTGGTGCCCGCGCTCGTCCCCGTGACCGCCGGCGCCGTCTCGGTCGCCCCCGACCAGATCGTCACCTTGGCGGGGAGCACGGTCGACACCGAGCCGACCCGGATCAACCACCCCCGCACCGCGGCGGTGGACAACGCCGGGAACGTCTACTTCACCGACACCGACAACAACATGATCCGCCGGGTGGACCCCAGCGGGCATGTGACCAACATCGCCGGGAACGGCACCGCCGGCTACAGCGGCGACAACGGGCCGGCCACCTCGGCCAGCATCTGGCGGCCCCACGGCGTGGCCGTCGACAACAAGGGCCACGTGTTCATCGCCGACAGCCCCAACCACCGCATCCGCCGCGTCGACCTGGCCAGCGGGATCATCACCACGGTGGCGGGCAACGGCCAGAGCGGCTACGCCGGCGACGGCGGGCCCGCCGTCCTGGCCCGGCTGGACCGCCCCCGCTTCCTCATCGTGGCGCCGGACGGCAGCCTGATCATCGCCGACACCGACGGTCGCCGGGTCCGCAAGGTCAACCCACAGGGGATCATCACCACCATCGCCGGGACGGGCGTGACCGGCTCCACCGGCGACGGCGGCCCCGCCACCGCCGCCCAGCTCGACGACCCCCGGGGTCTGGCCCTCGACGCCGCCGGCAACCTCTACGTCTCGAACGCCGAGGGGACCACCATCCCCAGCGTGCGCCGCATCAGCACCTCGGGCGTGATCACCACGGTGGCGGGCGGCAACCCCGCCGGCTTCAGCGGCGACGGCGGCCCGGCCACCTCGGCCCGGCTCAACGAGCCCCGCAGCATCGCCGTGCGGGGCAACAACCTCTACATCGCCGACTCGATCAACAACCGGGTCCGGCGGGTCGACCTCACCACCGGGATCATCACCACCATCGCCGGGACGGGCAAGAGCGGCTTCGGCGGGGACGGCGGCCCGGCGGCGGCCGCCCGGCTGGCCGAGCCCCGGGGGATCGCCCTCACCCCCACCGGCGACATCGTGATCCTCGACACCAACAACAACCGGCTCCGCCTCATGGGTGCCCCCAGCGGCTCGGGCGGGCCCGCCCCCGGCCCTCTGCCGCCGACGGCCGAGCTCAGCGGCCGGGTGCTCGACCGCGCCGGCCGGGCCGCGGCCGACGCCTCGGTCGACATCCTCGACACCAGCGGCGACCCCGTGACCAGCGTCCACTCCGACGGGTCGGGCGTCTTCTCCGTGGGCCTGGACGACGGCAGCTACGCCGTGGCCGCCCGCTCCGAGCTCGGGTGCTCTCCGCTGCGCTCGACCGCCCTGCCCGTCTCCGTCCGGAACGGCGTGGCCAACCCGTCGTCGGCCACGCTGCGCCTGGACTCCGCCGCCGACCGTCCGGTGGCCTTCGACCCGGTGACGGTGAACGTGGAGGGCGAGAGCGGCGCCGCCGAGGTCCTCATCGAGACCCCCGCCGGCGACGTCACCCTCCGCTTCGAGGGCCTGAGCCGCAACGGGTCGGTCACCGCCGCCTGCCGCCAGGGTGACTGGGAAGCGGGCGAGCACCACCTCCTCGACACCGGCGTCAGCCTCACGGCCAACGGGTTGGCGTTCTCGGCCGTGACCGTGTGCCTGCCCTGGTCGCCGGCCCAGGCCGCCGCCCGCTTCGGCGACCTCGACGTCGCCTCCGGCCTCGACGTGGTCCAGGTCCCCGCCGGCGTCGCCCTCCCCACCAGCCGCGACGCCGACTCCCACGTGGTCTGCGGGCGGTCGACCTCCCTCACCGACGTGGCCGTCGGCTTCCGCACCCCCGGGGTGATTTCGTCCTCGCCGGCCTCCGGCCCGGTGGGGTACCGCATGGTGGCGACGGACGGCGGGATCTTCAGCTTCGGCGACGCCGGCTTCTACGGCTCCGCCGGCGCCACCCGGCTCAACCGGCCCATCGTCACCATGGCCGGCACCCCGACCGGGAAGGGCTACTGGCTGGTGGCCTCCGACGGCGGCATCTTCAGCTTCGGCGACGCCGCCTTCCACGGCTCCACCGGCGCCCTCAAGCTCAACCAGCCCATCGTGGGGATGGCCCCCACCCCGTCGGGAAAGGGCTACTGGCTCGTCGCCTCCGACGGCGGCATCTTCAGCTTCGGCGACGCCGCCTTCTACGGCTCCACCGGCGCCCTCAAGCTCAACCAGCCCATCGTGGGGATGGCGGCCACGCC
>JBIOYN010000012.1:0-4658 GCA_044870155.1 Acidimicrobiia bacterium
GAGCGAGATTCCGATCATCACCCCGCCGTTGGTGGACCCGGACGGGCCGTTGATCCCGACGCCCGATCCGTTCCCGCCGATCGGGCCGGACCCGGCGGAGCCGCAGCCGGACCGGCCGTTCCCGCCCGACGAGCCGGAGCCTGCTCCCGAGCCTGAGCGCCAACCGATTCCGCAGATCTGAGCCAGCCGGACTGCGGCCCGGGCGCGGGGGGAGTGCGAAGATTCCGGCGTGTTCGAGTCGCACCGGGGGCAGCTGCTGGTCGCCACGCCCGAGTTGGGGGATCCCAACTTCGACCGGACGGTGGTGCTCCTCCTGGAGCACACCGCCGACGGCGCTGTCGGGGTCGTGCTGAACCGGCCGAGCGAGACGGACCTGGCCGACGCGGGAACCGACTGGGGTGGGTGGGATGCCCTGGCGGCCCCGCCCGGCGTCATCTTCGTGGGTGGGCCCGTGGCGCGCACGGCGGTGATCGCCGTGGCCCACACCGCGGACGCGCAGGTGCCCGGGTTCCAGCCCGTGCTGGGGGACTCCGTGGGAATCGTCGATCTCACCACCGCGCCCGAGGGGGTCGACGCCGTCCGCCTCTTCGCCGGCTATGCGGGCTGGGGCGGAGGGCAGCTGGAGGCCGAGATCTCGGCCGGCGGCTGGTTCATCTTCGACGCCCTGCCGTCAGACCCGCTCTCGGGCGACCCCGGGGAGCTGTGGGCGGCGGTGCTCCGCCGCCAGGGCGGGCGCATCGCCCTGTTCGCCTCCTGTCCCCCCGATCCGTCACTGAACTGAGCTCCCGGCCGGGTCAGGCGGCGCGGCGTACGGCGGTGGTCTCGGCGCCGTCGGACAGCAGGTCGAGGACGGCCTCCTCCACCGGCCCCTGGAACGAAAGGCCGGCCCCGCCCGTCGCGGCCAGACCGTCGAGGGCCGACTTGATGGTGGCGCCGGCCTGGAAGTGGTCGACCACACGGGGGTCGACGTAGGACGAGCGGCACACCGCGGGCGTATTTCCCAGGTACTTCGCCACCTCCTGCATGGCCCGGGCCACGGCCCGGCGCCGGGCGGTGGCGGAACGCACGGCGGCCGGGGAGACGGCGGAGACGGCCAGGGCCACGGCGGCCAGCACGGTGGCGCTCCAGGTGCGGAAGTCCTTGGCTGTGAACTCGCCACCCGTCAGTTCCTTGATGTAGGCGTTGATCTCCTCGGAGCGGACCTTGTGCCAGGCGCCCCTCGCCACGCGGTAGGCCAGGAGCTCGTCGCCGCCGGCCCGCCGGCGCTTGAGGGCGGCGACCACGTCGAACACGGCGGGGTCCACCACCGTCTGGATCCGGCGCTGGCCCGACTTGGCCACGTAATCGAACTCCACGGCGCCGCCGTCGAGCAGGCGCACGTGCTCCTTCCGGATGGTGGCCAGCCCATAGCTCTGGTTCTGCTCGGCGTAGCCCTCGGTGCCGATGCGGAAGAAGCCGACGTCGAGGAGGCGGACGGCGCAGGCCAGGACCCGGTCGCGATCCAGGTCGTCGCCGGCGGCCAGCGTGGCCGCACAGGCCTCCCGCAGACGGGGGAGGCAGCGGGCGAAGCTCAGCATGTGATCGAACTTCTCCCGGTCGCGGCGATCCCGCCAGGCCGGGTGGTACAGGTACTGGCGCCGGCCGGCGGCGTCCGTCCCCACCGCCTGGAGGTGTCCGTGGGGCCACGGGCAGATCCACACGTCCTTCCACGCCGGCGGGATGGCGAGGGCGGTGATGCGTCCGAGGACGTCGGGGTCGGCGAGGCGGCGGCCGCTCTCGTCGGCGTAGGCGAAGCCGCGCCCGCACCGCCGGCGGGTGTAGCCAGGTCCGGAGCAGTCGGAACGGCGCAGGCGGGGCATGGTGAGCGAGGGCTTCCCCGCTTCGGGTGAGCGACAAACCCGCCCGGCCAGGAGAAATTTTCGCCGAATCTGGTTTAGGGCCTGGCAGGCGGGGGTACCTGGCCCCAGAGCGCGACCGGCGTGCTCACCTTGACAGCCGCGAACGGTGAGTCGGGATGACCGCCTCGGGGGGTCTCTCCCTCTCTCGTCTGCCCTCGGGGCCGGAATCCCGACTCGCCGGCGGCTCATGTGTCTCCTGGCTCACCAGCCGGACCTGCGCCCACGACGGGCCCGGCGGTACGGGATGGCGAAATCGCCCAGAAGGTGCGAACCAGTGCGCGCGCCCTTCCGGTTCTGGGGCGAACACCTTACGGTGCGTAAAGCGCCTACCACGGAGCGTAAGACGCCATGCGTGCCCGTCTCGCCCTTCTCGTCCTGCTCGGCGCGCTCCTGGTTGGAGTGCCGCCCGCCACTGCCCTGCCCCCGGTGGCTCCGACTCCGGCCACGGCCGGCTACTGGCTGGTGGCGTCCGACGGCGGGGTCTTCTCCTTCGGGGGAGCGCCGTTCTATGGCTCCACCGGCAATCTCAGGCTGAACAGGCCGGTGGTGGGCGTGGCGCCGACGCCCACTGGGAAGGGCTACTGGCTGGTCGCCTCGGACGGTGGGATCTTCGCCTTCGGGAACGCCGGCTTCTTCGGTTCCACTGGCAGCCTGCGCCTGAACAAGCCGGTGGTGGGCATGGCCCCCACCCCGGGGGGCGGGGGCTACTGGCTGGTCGCCTCCGACGGCGGGATCTTCACCTTCGGCGACGCCGCCTTCTTCGGCTCCGCCGGCGGCCAGGTGCTCAAGGCCCCGATCGTGGGGATGGCCGCCACCCCCACCGGCCGGGGCTACTGGCTGGTGGGCTCGGACGGGGCCGTGTTCCCCTTCGGGGACGCCACCGGCTTCGGTTCGCTGGCCGGGACCTCCCTGGCCCGCCCCGTGGTGGGCATGGCCGCCACCCCCAGCGGCCGGGGCTACTGGCTGACGGCCGCGGACGGCGGGGTGTTCACCTTCGGCGACGCCCCCTTCGCCGGGTCGGCGGGCGGGTTGGCCCTTCAGGCGCCGGTGGTGGGCGTGGCCGCCGCCCCCAGGGGAGCCGGCTACTGGCTGACGGCCACCGACGGCGGCGTGTTCACCTTCGGGGACTCGCCCTTCGGCGGCAGCCTCGGTGACCTGCGCCTGAACCGGCCGGTGGTGGCCGTCGCCGCCCGCCCCGTCCTGCTCGAGCCGCAGGTGGGCGCCTTTTTCTACCCCTGGTACGGAACCCTCTCGTACGACGGCTACTGGAACCACTGGCACCAGAACGACCATCTGCCGCCTGCCGACCTGGGGGCGAACTTCTACCCCGCCCGGGGCGTGTACAGCTCCCATGACGAAGCGGTCCTCAAGGCCCAGGCCAAGGAGATGGCCGCCGCCGGCATCGACCAGGTGATCAGCTCGTGGTGGGGGCGCCTCAGCTTCGAGGACCAGCGCCTCGACCTGGTGGCGTCAGCGGTCAAGGGTGCGGGCCTGGAGCTCGTCATCCACATCGAGCCCTACGACGGCCGCTCCCCCCGGAAGCTGGAGAGTGACCTCGAGTACCTCAGCCGCTTCGGCGTCCGCATCGTCTACCTGTACAACATCGACGACCACCCCGCCGCCGAGTGGGCCGAGGTCACCGCCGACTTCCCCGACATCGTCTTCTACGGCCAGAGCGGCAGCCTCAGCGCCATGACGTCAGGCAGCTTCGCCACCTTCGCCGCCCAGGCCGGGTTCGACGGCATCTACACCTATGACGGGATCCGCTTCGGTGCCGCCGAACTGGCCAAGACGTGCGCCTCCGCCCGCCGGCTGCGGCTGGCCTGCGCCCCCTCCGTCGCCCCCGGGTTCGACGGCACCCGGGCCACCTCCATCCGCAAGGTGGTGAGCCCCGACGGCGGCCGTCGCTACGACGACATGTGGGCCGGGGCGCTGGCCGCCGGGGCCGACGTGGTCACCATCACCAGCTGGAACGAGTGGCACGAGGGGACCCAGATCGAGCCGGCGGTGCCCCACTGCTTCCCCGACGGGTTCTGCTCGCCGGGCTACGACGGCATCTACGGCCGGTCGGGCCCGGCGGCGCAGACGGCGTACGTGGAACACACCCGGGAGTGGGCCGACCGCTACCGCATCACCCGCGCCCCCTAGCGGGCCACGTCGGGGGAGATCCCGAGGGCGGCGGCCAAAGGCTCGAGGTCGGGGCGGTTTCCGGCGGAGAGGGCGTCGAAGACGAGCTCCTGGGGCTCCTCCAGCGGGGGGTGGATCCCCAGGGTCTCGGCCAGGCGGAGGGCGGCCAGCGCCGCGCCCGGCGCCTCGCCCGGCTCCACCACCGCGGTGCGCACGGCGCGCAGGATGGTGCGGCCCACGGCGGCGGCGGGGCCGGGGCCGGCGGCGTGCTCGACGCTCAGACCCACCAGGCGGGCCCGGCCGGCCAGGGCTACCGCCTCGGCGAGCTCACCCGCCTCCAGGTGGTGCTCCAGGCGCTGGGCCACGGCCGCCTCGGCCGGCGCCTGCAGGGCGGGCGGGAGTCCGGCCACGGGAGCCTGGGCGTCGCCGGGGTCGGTCAGGCCCGCCCAATGGGCGGCCACCAGGAACGGCTCGGCGGCGGCGGCCAGATGGTCGGCGAGCTGGTCGGCCACCCGCTCGAGCAGGGTCTCGGCCGCTTCCGGCAGCATGGCCGAGGTGTCGAAGGAGCGCGCCCGGCCGGAGTCGATCCCCAACGCCTTGGACAGCCGGTGCGCCAGCTCGGTGTCGGGGATA
>JBIOYN010000013.1:0-5071 GCA_044870155.1 Acidimicrobiia bacterium
TCGGTGGCCACCGTCTACTCGCTGACACTGCCGCTCAAGAACTCGATCACCCTGATCGACTCCGCCGTACTGGTCAGCATCTTCGTCGCCTACATGGTGCGGATCTCCAAGGCGCCGGCTGAGGAGCCGCATCTGGTGGGGCCGGCCGAGGCCCTGGGGGAACTGCCCAAGGCCCGGCGCCGAGCGGTGGTCGTCGGCCTGTTCGTGGTCGCCGCCCTGGTCATCCTGGCCTGCGCCGAGGAGTTTGCCCACGCCCTGGTGGAGACGGGCGACGCCCTGGGGATCAGCGAGTTCTTTCTCGTCCAGTGGCTGGCGCCCCTGGCGTCGGAGGCCCCTGAGCTGCTGGTGGCCGGCCTCTACGCCTACCGCCTCAACACCAACGCCGGTCTCGGCACGCTGGTGTCGTCCAAGGTCAACCAGTGGACCCTGCTGGTCGGGACCCTGCCCATCGCCTTCGCCATCGCCTCCTCGAGCTTCGATGGGCTGCCCATCATCGCCCGCCAGCGGGAAGAGGTGCTGCTCACGGCGGCCCAGTCGTTCTTCGCCGTGGCCATCCTGGTCAACCTGTCCATGTCGGTGCGTGAGGCTGCGGTGCTGTTCGTGTTGTTCTGGGCCCAGTTCTTCACCGGGGCGGTGGTGCCCGCCGACTGGCACGGCAAGGAGCTGGTGCTCTTCTCCCTGGCCTACCTGGCCATGGGCGGCTGGGTTCTCTTCGGCAGCCGGCGGGAGGTCCCCCGGCTCCTCCACGACGGCTTCCGGGCCGATTACGCCGAGCTGTCCACCGATCCCGAGCCCGATCCCGGTTAGATTTCGGGGCGTGGACGACCGCATCGGCGAAGCCTGCGGCGTGTTCGGGGTCTACGCCCCGGGCCAGGCCGTCGCCAACCTGACCTATTTCGGGCTCTTCGCCCTCCAGCACCGGGGCCAGGAGTCGGCCGGGATCGCCGTCTCCGACGGCGAGACGATCACCGTGGTCAAGGACATGGGGCTCGTCACCCAGGCCTTCGACGAGCGCCGGCTCGCCCCCCTGGAGGGCCACCTGGCCATCGGCCACGTGCGCTACTCCACCACGGGGACGAGCACCTGGCGCAACGCCCAGCCCGTCTACCGGTCCCGGGGCGACGCCGGCTTCGCCCTCGGCCACAACGGCAACCTGACCAACACCCTGGAGCTGGCCGCCGAGCTCGGCATCGACAAGGCCGACATCAGCTCCGACTCCGACGTGGTGGCCGAGCTGCTGGCCCGGGCGTGGGCCGAGTTCCCCCGCTCCGACGGCCGCGATCTCGAGGCGCCGCTGGAGGCGGTTCTGCCCCGGCTGCGGGGTGCTTTCTCCTTCGTGCTCATGGACGACGCCCGCCTCATCGGCGTGCGGGATCCCAACGGCTTCCGCCCCCTGGTGCTGGGTCGCATGGAGGGGGGCTGGGTCCTGGCCTCGGAGACGGCCGGGCTCGACATCGTCGGCGCCCACATGGTGCGGGAGATCGAACCGGCGGAGATGATCGTCATCGACGCCTCCGGGGTGCGTTCCCACCGCTATGCCGAGCCGTGCCCGTCGCTGTGTCTGTTCGAGTTCGTCTACTTCGCCCGGCCCGACTCCGATCTCTACGGCCAGAACGTCCACGCCGCCCGGCAGCGCATGGGCGAGGAGCTGGCCCGCCAGGCCCCGGTGCCGGCCGACATGGTCATGCCCGTCCCCGAGTCGGGGGTCCCCGCCGCCCAGGGTTTCGCCCGGGCCTCGGGCGTCCCCTACGGCGACGGCCTGGTCAAGAACCGCTACGTGGGCCGGACGTTCATCCAGCCCAACCAGGCGCTGCGGGGCCTGGGCGTCCGCCTCAAGCTCAACCCCCTGCCCGAGAACATCGCCGGCAAGCGCCTGGTGGTGGTGGACGATTCCATCGTGCGGGGTACCACCACCCGCCAGATCGTGAGCATGCTGCGGGAGGCGGGGGCCGCCGAGGTGCACATGCGCATCTCGTCGCCGCCCTACCGCTGGCCATGCTTCTTCGGGATGGACACCTCGCGCCGTTCCGAGCTGCTGGCCGCCGACCTGTCGGTGGGTGAGATCCGGGAGTACCTGGGGTGCGACTCGCTCGCCTACCTGGAGCTGCCCCGCCTCCTGGCTGCCACCGGCGCGCCGCCGACGTCGTTCTGCACCGCCTGCCTGTCCGGCGACTACCCGGTGGCCATCAGCCCCGAAGAGGGTGCCTTCGAGGCCGCCCAGCCCAACTCCCTGGACGGGGCGCCCTCGTCCCTCGAGGTGTGAGCCCGAGCTACGAGGACGCGGGGGTCAGCCTGGAGGCGGCTGACGAGGCGGTCGAGCGCATCCGATCGCATGTCCGGTCCACGTTCCGGCCTGAGGTCGTCTCCGACATCGGGGGGTTCGCCGGCCTGTTCGCCTTCGACCCGGGGCGCTGGGAGAAGCCGGTCCTGGTGTCCACCACCGACGGGGTGGGGACCAAGTCGGAGGTGGCCCGCCGGCTGGGCCGCTACGACACCGTGGGAATCGACTGTGTGGCCATGTCCGTCGACGACCTGGCCGTTTGCGGCGCCGAGCCGCTCTTCTTCCTCGACTACGTCTCCGTCGGCCGCAACGACCCCACCGTGGTCGAGTCCCTGGTGGCGGGGGTGGCCGAAGGGTGCCGGCAGGCGGGCTGCGCCCTGCTGGCCGGCGAGATCTCCGAGCACCCGGGCGTGATGGAACCGGACCAGTTCGACCTCGTGGGCTTCGCCGTGGGCGTGGTGGAGGCGGACGGGCGCCTCCCCCGGGAGGTCCGCCCCGGTGACGTCGTGGTCGGCCTGGCCAGCCCCGGGCTGCGCTCCAATGGCTACTCGCTGGCCCGGGCCGTGCTGGCCGACCGGTCCTGGAACGGGCCCGCCTGGTCCGGCGCCGAGCGCACGCTTGGGGAGGAGCTGCTGGTGCCGTCGGTGATCTACTCGCCGGCGTTGCGGGCGCTGGCGGCCGCCGTCGAGGTGCGGGCCTTCGCCCACGTGACGGGCGGGGGGATCCCCGGCAACCTCGCCCGGGTGCTGCCTGAGGGCCTGGGCGCCGAGATCCGGCGGGGAACGTGGCCCGTCCCCCGGATCTTCGACGTCATCCAGGAGGCCGGCAGCGTGGCCGACGCCGAGATGGAGCGCGTATTCAATCTCGGTCTGGGGATGCTGGCGGTGGTGCCTGCCGGCGCCGCCGGGGCGGCCGTCCCCGCTCTCCGGGCCGCCGGCCACGACGCCTTCGTGGTGGGCGAGGTGGTGCCCGCCGCCGGCGTGCACCTCGTCGCCGGCTGAGCCGGGCCGGCCCCGGGATACAAGAAATCGGTTGTCGGTCTAGGGCTCGGGGCGGGCGTAGAGGTGGCAGGCGACGCCGTTGACGAGGGGGGGCTCGGTCTCGGCACAGGGGGCGAAGGCGGCGGGGCAGCGGGGGTGGAACCGGCAGCCGGAGGGCGGGTCGGTGGCGTCGGGGACTTCGCCGCGGGGGAGATCCCGGGGCCGGTGACGGGCGCCCGGGTCGGGCCGGGGCACGGCCTCCAGCAGGGCCCGGGTGTAGGGGTGCCGGGGGCGGCCCAGGACCTCGGCGGCCGGGCCCGTCTCCACCACCTGGCCCAGGTACATGACGGCCACCGTGTCGCACAGCAGCCGGGCGGTGGCCAGGTCGTGGGTGATGAAGACGTAGGTGAGCCCGAGGTCTCGCTTGAGGCTGGCCAGGAGGCGCAGCACCAGGGCCCGCACGCTCATGTCGAGCATGGCCACGGGCTCGTCGGCTACCACCAGGGCGGGTTCGGTGATGAGCGCCCGGGCGATGACCACCCGCTGCTTCTGGCCGCCGGAGAGGTCTTCGGGGAAGCGGTCGAGATAGGTGGCGGCGGGTGTCACCCCCACCCGGTCGAGCATCGCCGCCGCCCGCTCCCGGGCCTCGTCGGGGCCGGACACCAGCTCCTGGATGCGCAGCGGGTGGGCCACGGCCTCGCCGATGGTCATGGCCGGGTTGAGGGCGGCATGTGGGTCCTGGAACACGGGCTGCATCCGCCGGCGCAGGGGGCGGAGGTCCCGTTCCCGCAGCCGGGTGATGTCCCGGCCCTCGAACTCCACGGTGCCGGCGGTGGGCTCCACCAGGCGGAGGATGGCCCGCCCCAGCGTCGTCTTGCCACTGCCCGACTCGCCCACCAGGCCGAGGGTCTCGCCCGGGGCGATGTCGAGGCTCACCCCGTCGACGGCCCGGACGACGCGCTGGGCGCCGAGAACCTGACCCAGGAGACCACCCCGGAGGGCGAAGTGGACCTCGAGGTCCCGGACCCGGACCAGCGGGGCGGTCACCGTCCAGCTCCGGACATCTCGGCGCAGAAATTCCAATGGGTTGGAAAATCTGCGCCGAGATCGGCTGGACGGGCGGAGATCAGCTGCGGGGTCATGCCAGCGTCCCGGCCAGGGGGGGATCGGCGAGGGTGGTGCGCCGGCCGGCGGGAGCCCAGGCCCGGTCGGGGTGGGTGGGATCGGCGCCGGGGTAGAGGTGGCATTCGGCCCGGTGCCCGGCGGCGCCCACGGCGGCGGCCACGGGCGCCACCTCGTGGCAGGTGGCCATGGCCAGGGGGCAGCGGGGGGCGAAGGGGCACCCGGGCCGGGGGTGGGCCAGGTCGGGCGGCACCCCGGGCAGGGAGACCAACGCGGTGGTGTCGAGGCTGATGACGCTGCGCAGCAGGCCCTGGGTGTAGGGGTGGCGGGGGCGGGTGAAGACCTCGGCCACCGGGCCCTCCTCCACGATGCGCCCGGCGTACATGACCGCCACCCGGTCGCACGTCTCGGCCACGATCCCCAGGTTGTGGGTGATGAGGACCACCCCGATGCCGAGGCGCTGCCGCAGCGAGTCCAGCAGCCGCAGGACCTGGGCCTCGACCAGGACATCGAGGCTGGTGGTGGGCTCGTCGGCCACCAGAACCCGGGGCTCGAGGGCCACGGCCAGGGCGATCATGATCCGCTGGCGCATCCCCCCGGAGAACTCGTGGGGGTACTGGTGGGACCGCCCGGGGGGGACGCCGACGGCGGCCAGGGCGTCGGCCGCCAGGCGCCGGGCGGCGGCGGG
>JBIOYN010000014.1:0-6999 GCA_044870155.1 Acidimicrobiia bacterium
CCGGCGGCGTGTCCGTGGCCGCCGGCGGCGCCTCCGTGGACGTGCCGGGAAGCGTCTGGGGGACGGGACGGGCCCCGGAGCGCGGCTTGGCCGCCGCCGGCTTGTCGGCGGGCTTGGGCGGGGGCGGCTGCTTCCCCACGGCCTTCTTGGCCGGGGCGGGCCGGACGGCGGGCTTCTTGACCGCCGGCGCCGCCTGCACCGGTTCCGGGGCCCGCACCCGGCGGCCCGACTCCCGGTAGCCCAGGTCGACGGCCAGTTTGTTGCGGGCCGTCAACTCGTTGGTGGCGATGTCGACGTCCCATTCGGCCAGGTGGCGCCGGCCCTTGTGGGAGAAGACGAAGGTCACGCACCACACGCCCTCGGGGCGCATGTGGGCGCCCCAGCCCTCGTCGATCTCGTCCAGGGTGAGGCTGGCGCCCTTCTCGAAGACGTTGGCGGCCACGGCCTGTCCCAGGGGAACGGCCGAGACCCCGACCCGGGGCTTGTTGTAACTCATGGCCGTGGCCCGGTCGACGATCCGGGCCTGCTCGGCGAACACCGGATCGGCGAAACGCTCGATCCACGCCTCGTCGGTCCCCGACGACCGGGCCAGGGCGACCACCGACTCCCCGAGCCGCAGCCGGTGCTGGATCTCGCGGGGGGACAGGCGGGCCCCCGGGGTGCCGGCGGCGGGGTCGGTCTTCTTCGTCGGCAGCGCCGCCGACTCCAGCCCCCGCCCCTCCTCCTTGAGGCGCAGCCGCTGGGCCCGTTCGATGGCGTCGAGGAGATGGTCGTCGATCTCGAGCACGAGGTCGCCCCGCTTCGAGCGGGCGTGTTCCGAGAGCAGAAGACCTCTGTTGTCGGGAGTGATTCCGACGAGATGGAGCTTGGGCATCCGTCCCCCGAAGCCGCGTACCAGCGCCGACGCGGGGCGGAGTGTAACAGCACGTTCCGTCGCCTTCTCTGGGACGCCGGGTCAACCCTGGTGCGTCGCCGAGCGTCAGTACAAGGTGATGACGATCACCATGACCGAACCCCCGCCCACCGCGCCGGCGCTCGACCGGGACGCCGTCCTGGCCGAACTGTTCCGCGCCCATCACGGACCTCTGGTGCGCACCGCCGCCCTGCTCCTGGGCGACGGGGGGTTGGCCGAGGAGATCGTGCAGGACGCCTACGTCAAGCTCCACGGCGCCCTCCCCCGCCTCCGCCAGCCGGAAGCGGCCGCCGGCTACCTGCGAACCACGGTGGTGAACCTGGCCCGCTCCCGACTCCGCCGGCACCGGGTGGCCCGCCGCCACCCGCCCCTGCCGCCCGCTCCCGGCCCCGGGGCCGAGGAGGGCGTGGTCCTCTCCGAGGATCACCGGGAGGTCATGGCCGCCCTCGCCGGGCTCCCCCGCCGGCAGCGGGAGTGCCTCGTCCTGCGCTTCTACCTGGACCTGACCGAGGCCCAGATCGCCGAGGCGCTGTCGATCTCCACCGGGTCGGTGAAGACCCACGCCTCCCGCGGCCTCGCCGCCCTCTCGGCCCGACTGGAGGACCAGCCATGACCACCGAGGATCGCCTGCGCCGGGCGCTGGCCGCCTCCGCCGCCACCGTGACCCCGGCGCCCGACGCCTGGGCCCGGATCCGCGCCCGCACCACCGCCGGACGCCACCGCCGGATGATCCCCGCCCTCGTCACCGCCAGTGCGGTCGTCGTCGGCGTCATCGGGGTCCTCGCCCTCACCGGCGGGGAAGGTGCCCAGCAGGTGGTGACCGAGCCCCCGGCGTCGCAGACCCCTGTCCCCGGCGAGACCCCGGACTCCACCGCCACCCCGCCGGCCGCCGCCGCCCCGCTTCCGGAGACCTTCCTGGCCGTACGCGACCACGCCACCGAGCTGGTGGTGGTGGAGACGGCCACCGGCACGGTGCTGCGCACCCTGGTTGACCTCGGCGACTTCCCCGCCGGCGGGACCGAGGAGGAGAAGAACTTCTGGCCTTATTTCGACGGCGTGGCCCTCAGTCCCGACGGCGACACCGCCTTCTACAGCGTCGGCCCGGAACCCGCCCCCAGCACCCTGTACCGGGTTGCGGTGGCGGGCGGCGCGCCTGAGCGGATCGGCGACGGCGCCCATCCCCAGGTGAGCCCGGACGGCCGCTACCTGGCCTGGGCCGTCGGGCCGATCCAGAGCATCGCCGTCCGGGACCTGGGCACGGGCGAGACCCACATGGTGGAGCCGTCCCAGGGCTTCGACCAGTTCCCCGGCGCTCTGGCGTGGGCGCCCACCTCCCGCCACCTCGCCTTCGAATCCCGCACCACCGGCCCGAGCGACGTCGGCAACGCCAGTCGCATCCGCGTCGTGGACGCCGTCACCGCCCGGCGGATGGCCGAGAGTCGCGTCCTCGCCGCCGAGCCGGGCCGCAGCCTCCACCTGGTGGGCTTCCGCGCCTTCGACGGCCTCCTCGGCGTGCTCGAGTCGGCGCCCGAGGCCGACGGCGGCGAGACGTTCGCCGTCCGGGACCCCGACGGCGGCGCCGTCCGGGGCCGCCTCGACCTGCCCTTCACGGCCACCGCCGCCGTCTACGACCGCTCCGGGCGCCACCAGCTGTTCGTGGACCAGGACGGTGCCGTGCACCGGCGCAGCGGCGGGCCCTTCACCGCCATCCCCGATGTGAGGGACGTCAGCCTCGTGGCCTGGTAGACACCAATTGTCGCCCCCGGCTGACGCGTGGTGGCGGTGACAGCTAGCGTGATGGCGCTGTCACCCAATGCGCACAAGGGGGAGCCATGGGACGACGACACCGCATCGCCGTGCTGGTCGCGCTGGCCGGGAGCGTGCTGCTGGCCGGCTGCGGAGCCGGCTCGGAAGCCGACAAGGGCAACACCTCGGCCGGCTCGGAGGACACGGCGGCGAAAGACAAGTGCCCCGCCACCTCCGGAGACCCGATTCCGATCGGCATCGGCGTGGCCCAGACCTCCTCAGTGGCCCTCCTCGGCCAGGAGGAGGTGATCGGCGCCCAGATCGCCGAGGCCTTCTTCAACTGCAAGGAAGGCGTCAACGGCCGGCCCATCAAGCTCCTGTTCGAGGACACCGGCGGCGACGAGAACGGCGCCATCAACGCCTTCCAGGCCCTCATCGGCAAGAACGTGGTGGGGATCGTCGGCCCCACGCTCTCCCAGCAGGCCAACGCCGCCGACCCCGAGGCGGAGCGGGCCGGGGTCCCGGTGCTGGCCCCCTCCAACACCGCCAAGGGCATCCCCCAGCTGGGCAAGTACATCGCCCGCGTCTCCGCCCCCGTGGCCGTGGTGGCCCCGCTGGCCGTCGAGCAGGCCCTCACCATGAAGCCGGACCTCAAGACGGTGGCCGTGGCCTATGCGCAGAACGACGCCTTCTCCAGCTCGGAGACAGGCACGTTCCAGGAGACGGTCAAGGCCAAGGGGCTCAACCTGGCCACCGTCCAGACGTTCCAGACGAGCGACACCGACTTCACCGCCCAGGCCAACGCCATGCTGGGCAAGAAGCCGGACCTGATCATCATCTCGGGCCTGGCGGCCGACGGCGGCAACCTGGTCAAGCAGCTCCGGGAGCTGGGCTACGAGGGCCTCATCATCGGCGGCAACGGCCTGAACACCACCAACGTGTTCCCGGTGTGCGGCAAGTCGTGCGACGGGGTGCTCATCGCCCAGGCCTACAGCCCCGCCCTGGAGAACGACATCAACAAGGAGTTCCTGGAGGCCTACACGGCCAAGCAGAAGAAGCAGCCGCCCCAGTTCTCGGCCCAGACGTTCACCGCCGTCCAGGTCTTCGTCGAGGCCCTCAAGACCCTCGACAAGACGAAACCCATCAAGGACATGGACATCAAGACGTTGCGCACCGAGCTCAACCAGGCGGTGCTGGCCGGTAAGTACGAGACGCCGCTGGGGCCGATCGCCTTCGACCCCGAAGGCGAGATCATCCAGGACAAGTTCTACGTGGCCCAGATCAAGATGGAGGCGGACGGCAAGAGCGGCAAGTTCACGTTCGTCCGCTGATGCCGGCCTGAGGTGCGAGATCTCCTCCAGAAGCTGCTGAACGGCCTGGCCATCGGCAGCGTCTATGCCATCTTCGCCCTGGGCTACACGCTCGTCTTCTCCATCCTGCGGGTCATCAACTTCGCCCACGCCGCCATCTTCACCGTGGGGGCCTACCTCACCTACGTCCTCACCGGCGCCAGCACCAACTTCAACGGCCTGCTCAAGAACTCCGCGCTCCCCTTCGCGCTGCCCTTCTGGCTGGCGCTGCTGGGCGGAGCGCTGGGCGCCGGGTTGCTGGGGGTGGTCGTGGAGCGGGTGGCCTTCCGGCCGCTCCGCCGGCGCGGCTCCGACCCGTTACTCAGCCTGGTGTCGTCGCTGGGCGTGTCCATCGCCGTCGTGAACATCGTCCAGTACCTCTTCGGAGCCGAGAACTACTCGTACCAGAATCCGCTGGGCTTCCTGCCCGAGGGGATCAGCCGATCGGTGAGCTTCCCCGGCGATGTGCGCATCCGTACCACCCAGGTGGTGCTCTTCCTGGTCTCCATGGCCATGGTGGTGGCCCTCACCATCTTCATCAACCGGACCCGGACGGGGAAGGGACTCCGGGCCGTGGCCGAGGACCCCGACACCGCCCAGCTGCTCGGCATCGACACCAACCGGCTGGTGCGGCTGTCGTTCTTCATCTCCGGCTTCCTGGGAGGCATGGCCGGCACGCTGCTGGGGATGTCGGTGGGCATCGCCGGGCCCAGCTTCGGGATCGCTTTCGGCTTGAAGGGCCTGGCCGTCATCGTGCTGGGCGGGCTGGGCGACATCCCCGGGGCGGTGGTGGGCGGCCTCGTCATCGGCGTGGCCGAGGCGTTCGTCCCCGACAGCCTCGTCTCCTACCGGGAGGCGGTGGCCTTCGTGGTCCTGCTGGTGATGCTCCTCGTGCGTCCCCAGGGGCTCCTGGGCCGGGCCCAGGTCCAGAAGGTCTGACGGGCCGGGGCGGGCGTGGTCGAGTTCCTCAACTCCTACGGGACGCTCATCGTCACCATGGTGCTGGGGGCGGTGCTCGGCCTGTCGCTGTACCTGCCGCTCATGGCCGGGCAGCTGTCGCTGGCCAGCCCGGGCTTCTACGCCCTGGGCGGCTACGTCGCCGCCATCCTCTCCACCCGGACCTTCGCCACCGAGGGCCGCTACCCGGTGACGCTCGTGCTGGTGGAGATGGCGGTCGCCGGAGTGCTCTCGGCCGCTCTGGCGGTGGTCGTCGGGCTCGCCGCCCTGCGCCTGTCGGGCATCTACCTGGCCCTGGCCACCATCGCCTTCGTCGAGATCCTGCGCGTGCTGTCACTGAACCTGGACGTCACGGGCAGGGCCATCGGCATCTTCCAGATCCCCCAGCCCTTCGGCACCAAGGCGTCCTACCTGTGGCTGGCGGCGCCGCTGCTGCTGGCCGCCGGCCTGTTCACCTGGCGCCTCGAGCGGGTGCGGACGGGCCGGGCCTTCGCCGCCATCCGGGAGGACGAGCTGGCCGCCGCCGCCATGGGGATCGACACCACCCGCTCCAAGGTCCGGGCCTTCGTCCTGGGCGGCATCCTGGCCGGCCTGGCCGGCGTGGTCGCCGCCCACCTGATCAACAGTTGGAACGCCCGCCAGGGCACCTTCGACGCCTCCATCATCTACCTGTCCTTCGTGCTCATCGGCGGGTCGCGCACCTTCTGGGGCCCCATCGCCGGCGGCATGGCCCTCACCTATCTCCCCGAGTGGCTGCGGGCGCAGGCCAACCGCTCGGCCCTCCCGGAGTGGGCGGCCCAGTTCCTGCGGGACGGCCGTCTCATCATCTACGGAGTTCTCCTCGCCCTGTCCTGCGTGTTCTTCCCCCAGGGCTTCATCACCCCCGAGCTGCTCGACCGCATCAAGCGCCGGGACTTCCGCCGCCGCAAGCGGTCGCCCACCCTCGAACCCGAGCAGGCGGCCTGACATGGCCGGCGAGATGGCGTGCGTGCTGTTCACCGACCTGGTGGGGTCGACGGAGCTCATGGCCCGCCTGGGCGACGCCGCCTTCGACCGGCTGCGTGATGAGCACTTCCGGCTCGTCGCCCAGTCCGTGGCGGCCCGGGGCGGGACGGCCGTGAAGAACACGGGCGACGGGATCCTGGCCACGTTCGGATCGGCCGGGGACGCCCTGGCCGCCACCGTGGCCATCCAGCAGGCGACGGAGCGCCAGGGGCGGGACTCGGGCGTGCCCCTGGCCGTGCGGGTGGGCCTGTCGCTCGGCGACGTGTCCACATCGGCGGAGGACGTCTTCGGCACCCCGGTGGTGGAGGCCGCCCGCCTGGTGGACGCCGCCCGGCCCGGACAGATCCTGTGCAGCGCCGTGGTGCGGACGGTGGCCGGTTCCCGGGCCGGCGCCGAGCTGGCGCCACTGGGTGCAATGGACCTGAAGGGCCTGCCCGAGCCGTTGATGGTCTTCGAGGTGGCGTGGTCGCCGGCCGCCCCCGGGGGCACCGAGGTGCCGCTCCCGCCGCTGCTCACCGGCCCCGGCCGGATCTTCGTCGGCCGGGGCGGCGAGCTGGAGCGGCTCCGGCACCTGTGGAAGGAAGCCGGGGCCGGGGAACGGCGGGTGGCCCTGCTGGGCGGCGAGCCGGGGATCGGCAAGACCCGCCTGGCCGCCGAGCTGGCGGGCGAGGTCCACCGCCAGGGAGCGCTGGTCCTGGCCGGGCGCTGCGACGAGGACCTCGGCGTCCCCTACCAGCCCTTCGTCGAGGCCCTCCGCCACTACGTGGCCAACGCCGGGGCCCCGCGGCTCGGCCGCCACGGCGGCGAGCTGGCCCGCATCCTCCCCGAGCTCACCCACCTGGTCACCGGCCTCCCCGAGCCGCTCCGCTCGGACCCGGAGACGGAGCGGTACCGCCTCTTCGACGCCGTGGCCTCCTGGCTGGCGGACGTTTCCACGGAAACGCCGCTGCTCCTGATCCTCGACGACATCCAGTGGGCGGCCAAGCCCACGCTCCTGTTGTTGCGCCATGCCCTTCGTGCCACCGGGCC
>JBIOYN010000015.1:0-26486 GCA_044870155.1 Acidimicrobiia bacterium
CCTGGCCTCGGAGCTGGTCAAGCTCCTGGCCGGCGCCGGTGCCGGGTTGACCTTTCATCCCGTGGGCCCCCTGGACCTGAAGGGCCTTCCCGACCCGGTCCCCACGGTCGAGGTCCGCTGGGAACGGATCGTCCTCTCCCGGGTGCCGCTCCCGGCCCTCCTCACCGAGATCGGGCGGGTGTTCGTCGGCCGGGACGCGCAGCTGGAGCGTCTCGAGCAGTTGTGGAAGGAGGTCAGGGCGGGGGAGCTGCGCCTGGCCCTCCTGGCCGGCGAGCCCGGGGTGGGCAAGACGCGGCTGGCGGCCGAGCTGGCGGCCCGGGTCCATGCCGGCGGCGGGGTGGTGCTGGCCGGACGCTGCGACGAGGACCTGGGCGTCCCCTATCAGCCCTTCGTGGAGGCCCTGCGCCACTTCGTCGACCACCTCCCGCCCGCGCAGCTCAGTGAGCGCCTCGGTCGTTACGGCGGCGAGCTGGCCCGCCTCGTCCCCGAGCTGACCGCCGGCCTGCCGGACCTCCCGCCCCAGCTGCACTCCGACCCGGAGACGGAGCGCTACCGGCTGTTCGACGCCGTGGCGACCTGGCTGGCGGCGGTGTCGGCCGAGGAGCCCCTCCTGCTGGTCCTCGACGACCTCCAGTGGGCGGCGAAACCGACCCTGCTCCTCCTCCGCCACGTCGCCCGGTCTGCGGACACCAAGGGCGTCCTGGTTCTTGGCGCCTACCGCGACACCGAGCTCGGCCACGACCATCCCCTGGTCGAGGTGCTGGCCGACCTCCGCCGCCAGAGCGGCGTGGACCGCATCTCCCTCACGGGGCTCGACCTGCCCGGGGTGGTCGCCTGGATGGAGCACGCCGCCGGCCACGAGCTGGCCGAGGAGGATTTCGACCTGGCCCGGGCCGTTCACGAGGAGACCGAGGGCAACCCCTTCTTCGTGCGCGAGGTCTTCCGCCACCTGGTCGAGACCGGGGCCGTCCACCAGGAGGGGGGCCGGTGGACGGCGCGCCTGCCCATCGAGGAGCTCGGCATCCCCGAGGGCGTGCGCGAGGTGGTGGGCAAGCGGCTGGCCCGCCTGTCCGGGGGTGCCCTCCAGGTCCTGCGGGCGGGGGCGGTGGTGGGGGCCGCCTTCGAGCCGGCGGTGATCGAGGTGGCGGGCGACTTCGAGGGCGAGGAGCTGATCTCCGCCCTGGAGGAGGCTGCCGAGGCCCGGCTGGTCATCGAGACGGGCGGAGGCCGGTACCGCTTCGCCCACACGCTGGTGCGGGACACCGTCTACGAGGGCCTTTCGGCTCTGCGCCGCGTCGCTCTCCACCGCCGGGTGGCGGAAGCGATCGAGACGGTGCACGCCAGCCGCCTCGACGACCATCTGCCCGCTCTGGCCCACCACTGGGGACGGGCGTCGGCCCCCGCCACCCATGCCACCCGGGCGGCGCTCTACGCCGCCCGGGCCGGCAACCGGGCGCTGGCGCAGCTGGCCCACGACGAGGCGGCGCACTACTACCGCCAGGCCCTGGAGCTGGTGGAGGTGGCGGAGGAACCGCCGACGGAGACGTGGCGGATCGACCTCCTCATCGGCCTGGGCGAGGCCGAGCACCGCAGCGGCGCCACCGGCTACCGGGCCGTCCTCCGGGAGGCGGCGGAGCGGGCCGAGCGCCTGGGGGACGCCGACCGGCTGGCCCGGGCGGGACTGGCCGGGTACCGGGGGCTCTGGGAGCAGAGCCTGGCGGTGGAGACCGACCGGGTGGCCGTCCTCGAGGCCGCGCTGCGGGCCCGGGGTGAACGGGAGGACCCCATGCGGGCCTGCCTGCTCGCCGTCCTCGCCGCCGAGAGCATGTTCTCCGCCGATCGCCGCCAGCGCCGGGAGTGGAGCGACAACGCCCTGGCCCTGGCCCGGCGCCTCGGGGATCTGCCCACCCTGGCCACCGTGCTCCACTCCCGGTGCGCCGCCATCTGGGACCCGGCCATGCTGGAGGAGCGCCGGGCCAACGCCGCCGAGCTGCGCGTCCTCACCGACGAGCTCGGCGATCCCTTTGTCAAGGTCTGGGCCTCGCTCTACAGCTTCGAGACCGCCATGGAGGCGGCCGAGGTGGAGGTAGCCGACCGCCACCTGGAGGAGGCCCGGGACAGCGCCTCGGAGGTGGAGCGGGCGCTGTGGTGGTTTTCCACCTTTCCTCGGGCGGGCCGGGTCCTCCTGGCCGGGAGGGTGGAGGAGGCCGAGACCCTGGCCCGGGAGGCGCTGGAGATCGGGCTGGCCACCCAGCCCCTGCACGAGGCCCGCATCACCTACGGCGTGCAGCGGTTCCAGATCCGCTTCGAGCAGGGCCGGCTCGGCGAGCTGGTGACCAAGCTGGCCGAGGCCGCCGCCGAGGGGGGCTATCCCGAGACCCGGGCCATGCTGGCCCAGGCCTACTGCGAGCTCGGCCGGGAGGACGAGGCCCGGGTCGCCTTCGAGCCCCTGGCCGGGGGCTTGGCCGCCATCCCGCCCGACCCCAACTGGATCGTGACCGTGACCCGCAGCGCCGGCGTGGCCGCCCACCTGGGCGATACGGCCGCGGCGGCCCTGCTCCACGACCTGCTGGCGCCCTACTCGGACCGGGTGGCGGGACAGGGCATCGTCTGGACCGGGGCGGTGGCCCACTACCTCGGGATCCTGGCCCGTGCCCTCGGGGATCTGGCCGCCGCCGAAGCCCACCTTGCCCGGGCCGCCGACATCCACCAGCGCATCGGCGCCCCCATCTGGCTGGCCCGCAGCCGGGTGGAGTGGGCCGCCGTGCTCCTCGACCTTGGCGGGCCGGCCAAGGCCGACCGGGCCCGCAGCCTCCTCGGAGAGGCGCTCACCACGGCCCGGGAGCTGGGTGTGGGCGCCGTCGAGCGCCGGGCCGTGGAGCTGCTCTCCTAGGGCTGGTGCCCGGAGTCTCCCCCCAGCCTGAGGATGTGGGCCACCGACGGGATGGGCCCGTGCGCCGACGCCCGGTTCACGAACAGGTAGTAGAAGCCGGGCGGGGCGACGACGCCGTCGGGCGGCGCCGCCGCCGTGAGGGTGTCCCCGTGGCGGGCGAAGTCGAGCTCCACGGCCCGCTGGTCGCTGTCGATGTTGTGCTGGGGTGAGGGGAGCCGGATGAGCACCACGGAGACGATCTCACCGGCGTGGGTGGCCCGGAGGTCGAAGGACGAGCCCCAGGCCAGGTGGGCGGGGCCGTCGGTGATCTCCGGCCGCTCCCCCCGGAACAGATAGGGCGGGCTGAAGATCTCGAAGCTGGGGTCCTTGTCGTTGTTGGCGAAAGGGTCCCCCTGGTGGCGACGGCCCCCGTAGCCGGCGCCGGGGGGCGCGTTCCCTCCCACCAGGACGCGCCCGTCGGGGAGGAGGGCGGCGCTGATGTGGTACACGCGATCCCGCCTCGAGCTGGCCATCGGCGTCCACGTTCCGGTGGCGGGGTCGTACCGCTCGGCCTGGTGCACGGGCATCTCGAAGCCCGGTGTCAGCGGTGAGTCCTTGTCACCGCCATTGGTGGCGAGCACGCTGCCGTCGGGCAGCAGGACGCCGTCGGAGAACCAGCGGCGGTTCTGCAACGACCCGGTGGTCCGGCTGGTGATCTGGCCGTTGCGGTGCACGGTGGTGAGGGTCGACAGCGTGGTGGCCAGGCTGGTCCCGGGCGACGGGCCCAGGGTCCCGCCGAAGGTGAGCATGGTGGCGTCCTCATAGGGCGGCCGGAGCGGGAGCATGACCTCGAAGGCGCCGCCCCGGACCCCCGCCGGGGCCAGCCCGGTGGTCTCCCACCGTCCCGTGCGGGGGTCGAAGAGCTTCTGGAAGGCCCAGTCGGCCTCGTCGACGGCGTATCCGAAGGGGCCCCACGTCTCGCCCGCCCCGTTGTAGAGGATCTTGCCGTTGGGCATGAGGTGGAGGCGGGGGTAGAGGGGCAGTGACGTCTCGGACTCGGGGCCGTCGGTCGGCGTCCAGGTGTCGCCGGTGGGGTCGTAGAGCTCGGCCCGGCGGACCTGGCTCAGCTGGGTGTCCTTCACCATCCTGGTCATGCCGCTGGCGGCCAGCACCCGCCCGTCCGGGAGGGTGACGAGCGTGGGGTACCAGCGGCCGTAGTGCATGTCGGCGGCCGGGGTGAAGGTGTCCGTCGCCGGGTCGAAGAGGCGGGCGGCCCGGATCCCCTCCAGCTCAGCCACACCGACGTCGGCGGCGTCGCCCTCGTCGCGGTCCATCAGGGACGGCTGGTTGTAGTAGTCGGTGCCGCCGGCCAGAAGGAGGCGGCCGTCGGCCAGCTGGGCCATGTCCGAGCAGAACAGGGCGCCGTCGTTGTCCTGGACGTCGTCAGGTGGGGAGGTCGGTTCCTGGGGCGGGCCGCCGATCCGCCCCCAGGCGCTGCCCACGAACCCGTCGCCCGGTCGCCCGGGCACCCCGGCCACCCCGAAGGGGTCGGCGTTGGTGTCATCGGCCCCGGGCCGGACCCGGGGATTGGTCCCGCCGCCGTCCTCGGGGGTGGGGACGGTCCACACCGGCTCGGGCCCCCGGAGGTCGAGCAGCCGGGCCCGGTCCTGGCGGGACCGGGGGCTCAACTCGGCCGCCTGCCCGTAGCGGACGTTCTCGTCACCCTCGACGCCGTTGACGTAGAAGATGCGCCCGTCGGGGAGGACGGCCATCTGGACGGCGGCGGGCTTGCACACCACCTGTCCGCCGGCTTCCGGCCGGCAGCGGGGCATCTCGGTGCCACCCTCCTCGAAGGGCTGTGTCCACTGGCCGATGTGGAGCGGGCTCTGGCCGGACGCCGCCGTGGGGGCGGCCGGCGCCAGGGAGAAGGCGGCGGCCACCAAACCGACCAGCACAAGGTCGAACGACGGGGGACCACCTGGCCGCATGACGTTCCTCCCCACCGCGTGCGGACCCCCCGACGGTATCGGCGGCGACGGCGGCCGACTGTCGCCCGGACGACACACCCACGGTGACGGGCGACATACTCAGCCCGGGGGGCGACCCCAGCGGAGCACAACGCTGGCCCAGCCCAGCCCGGCGCCGACGGCGGTGAGCAGCACCATGTCGCCGTCCCGCAGCCGGCCCCCGTCGGCGGCCTCGGCCAGGGCCAGGGGCACCGACGCCGCCGAGGTGTTCCCGAAGCGATCGACGTTCCTCGCCGTCCGCTCCGGCGGGATGCCGAGGCGGCGGGCGGTGGCATCCACGATCCGCCCGTTGGCCTGGTGGGGAATGAAGAGGTCCACGTCACCGGGCGTCAGGCCCGCCCGTCCCAGGGCCAGCGAGGACGACTCGGCCATGCCCCGGACGGCCCGACGGAACACTTCCGATCCGTTCATCTTCACCCACTGCTCGCCGGCGGCCAGGGTGGCGGGGCTGGACGGGAGGCGGCTGCCCCCGGCCCGGACCTCGATGAGCTCGGCTCCCGACCCGTCGCAGCCCAGATCCCAGCCCAGGATCCCGGGCGGATCGGAACCCCCGGCGCGCTCGAGAACGACGGCCCCCGCCCCGTCGCCGAAGAGCACGCAGGTGGCGCGGTCGGTGAAGTCCACGATGGTCCTGGTCAGGGTCTCGGCTCCCACCACCAGGACGGTCCCGATGCCGCCCGCCTGCTGCATGAGAGACCCGACCACGAGGCCGTAGACGAACCCGGAGCAGCCGTTGGTGATGTCGAAGGCGGCCCCGCCCATCCCCAGCCCGGCGGAGACGATCGCCGACGTGTGGGGAACCGGCTGCTCGGGGGTGGTGGTGGCCAGGATCAGGAGGTCGACGTCGGAGGCGGTGAGGGAGGCCTGTTTGATGGCGGCGGTGCCGGCGGCCACGGCCAGGGTGGCGGTGGTCTCCCCGGCGCCGGCCATCCGGCGCTCCCGGATCCCGGTCCGCTCGACGATCCAGGCATCACTGGTGTCCACCATCCGCTCCAGGTCGGCGTTGGTGAGCCGGCCCTCGGGCAGGGCCGTGCCCCACCCTGAGATCGCCGACCGGACCGTGGTGGCGCCGTCGCCCCCGGGCATGTCTATCCCCCGAGGAGGGCTCGGCCGGCCCAGGCCAGGAGCAGGGTGAAGACCACCGCCGCCGCCGCCTGGCGGGCGACGATCCTGGCCGCCAGGCGCGCCGAGCGCTCCCGGCCGATCGTGATCACCGTGACCAGACAGGGCAGGAGCACGCCGGCCAGGTAGACGGCGGTCAGCAGCTGCAGCGATGACATCGACGTGGCCAGGTCGTGCCGGGCCAGGAGCAGCAGGCCGTCCTTGCGCACCGACCCCAGCACGACCGCCAGGGCGGCCTCGGAGGGCAGGCCGAAGAGCGCCATCGCCGGCTGCAGACCGCGGGCCACGAGGTGGAGGACGCCCGTCCAGGCGACGAGCGAGGCGACGACGGTGATGGCGAAGAAGACGGGGAGGGCCTTGCGCAGGAACGAGCTCAGGGTGAAGCGCGCTTCGCGCCACACGGCGGCGGGCCGGGGCCATTCCAGGAACGCCCGTCCCTCGGTGACGACCAGGTTCGACCGTGACCGGGCCCGTGGGTCGGAGATGAGGCGGACGTAGACCAGGGTCGTGGCCGTCAGGTAGGCGAGGAAGGGCACCACCAGCTCCGGTGACCCGGCGGCGGCGAAGACGGCCACGGTCGCCCCCAGCTGGTACGAGCAGGCGGCCCCGAAGGCGATGGCCGAGATGGTGGTGTCCCGCGAGCACCCGGAGCACGACCGGGTGCCCACCACGGCCGGGACGTTGCAGCCGTAGCCCATGAGGACCCGCACCATGTCCCGGCCCGCCAGGCCCAGGGGACGCACCAGGCGGTGGACGGACACGGAGAGCCGCTCGGCCAGGCCGCTGGCCTTGTAGGCGGCCAGGAGGAGGGAGTACAGCACCACGGTGGGGAGGGCCCACACGAAGAGCAGGGGGCCCATGGTCACCAGGCCGTAGTCCCCGGCGAGGACGTCGGCCAGGGGCGACGGCAGCCCGCCGAGGGCGGTCCCCACCGGTTCCAGGACGCCGGTGACCCGGGGGTCGAGCCAGCCGGCGAAGGTGTTGGCCAGCCACACGGCCATGACGGCGGGGGCGAACAGGAGGGCGACGGCCATCAGGGGCCCCAGGCGGGGCCACTCCAGGACCGTCCTCTTCGGCTCCCGCCGCCAGTTCACGGGCTCGGGGCCGGGCCGGGGGGCGAACGGCCGGGGTTCGCCCAGCGCCCGCGCCAGTGCCGACCTCTCCTCGGTCCCCGGCCGGCGGGCGTCCATCGCCACCAGGGGGACGCCGACGGCGGCTCGCAAGCGGTCGACGGCCTGGGCGGCGTCGGGGGCCTCGGCCACCTTGTCCCAGAACGTCACCGCGATGGCGCCCCGCTTGCCTTTCACCAGGGGGAGGAGCTCGGCCAGGTCGGTGTCGATCCGGGTGGCCTGGACGACGAGGAGGACGGTGTCGTGGCGGCCGAGCTCGGCCAGCGCCGCCCTCGTCGTCTCGCTGTCGGACCCGCGCACGATGCCGGGCGTGTCGATGAAGGTCCCGCCCGGCGCCCGGTAGGCCTGGACGGCGACGGTGGAGCCCCGGAAGTTCCAGGCCTGGGGATGGGCGCCGGTGAGCCCGGCGATCAGGCTCGATTTGCCGGTGCTCTCGTTGCCCACCACGACGCACGCGTCCGGCATGCGGCGACCCTACCGTGAGCTGGGGGTTTACGGCAGGGAGGCCTCCACCAGCTTGGTGGTCTCGTCCTCGCCCACCTTGATCTCGGCGATGAGGCCCAGTCCCCGGGCGTAGTACTTCTGCTCGGAGATGCCGGGCTCCGTCGGTGTGGTGTCCCTGGTCTGGAGCAGCTCGTCGAAGGTGCCGTAGGGCACGCCGATGGTGGCGCTCACGCTCTCGACTTGGGCGGTGGCCATGGGCTTGCCGTTGAAGAACTCCTGGTCGTAGCGATCACCCACCGCCGGCGCCGCCTTCATGAGGATGCCGGGCCGGGCGCCGTCCACGCCGGCCGTCCACGACCCCTCGTCGGCCACCGGCCGGCCGTCCTCGTACTTCACGGACTCGCCGAAGTACCAGACGTTCCCGCCTTTGTCCTGGGCGTACCAGTCGTAGGTGTCCTCGAACATCGCCCCGTCGACGGTGACCGTGTCCCGCACGACGACGGTGTCCACCCCCATCACCAGGTGGGTGCCGGGCTGGACCTCGATGACGACCCGCTTGGCCCCCTCCTCACTCTGGCCCTCGTACACCCAGCGGGCGCCGACCGGCAGGGGGAAGAAGGGGTTGTCCACCTGGGTCGTGAAATCCTGGGGGTCGATGCCGGCGGCGCCGGCCACTTTCCCGCCGCCGCCGGAGGCGACACCCAGGCCGGCGAGGAACCCGGCGAGGATCAGGATGACGGGCAGCAGGACGAGTTTGAGGTTGGAAGTGGTCATGAGGCGCGACGGTGGCGAGACCACACTGAACCCTCCCTGAACAGAAGCATCACAAACAACTCATTTTGCGCATATCCGGACGAAAGATGTTGGCGGAGTGATTCAGGTGCGGTTCAGTTTTAGACGGGACTCTCGTTCAGAGGATCCGTCGGCGTGAGGAGGTAGGGCTCAATGCGGGTGCTCGTCGTCGAGGACGAGAAGCAGCTCGCCGCCGGCCTGCGCAACGGTCTGGAGGCCGAGGGGTTCGCCGTCGACCTGGCCTACGACGGCACCGACGGCCTGTGGATGGCCCGCGAGCATCCCTACGACGCCATCGTGCTCGACATCATGCTGCCCGGCCTCAACGGCTACCGGGTGTGCGCCGCCTTGCGGGAGGGCGGCAACTGGACACCCATCCTCATGCTCACGGCCAAGGACGGCGAGCTCGACGAGGCCGAGGCGCTCGACACCGGCGCCGACGACTACCTGACCAAGCCCTTCTCCTACGTGGTGCTGGTGGCCCGGCTGCGGGCGCTGCTGCGCCGGGGCGCCCGGGAGCGCCCGGCCGTCCTCGACGCCGGCGACCTCCGCCTCGACCCCGCCTCCCGCCAGGTGTGGCGGGGCGACACCGAGGTCGTCCTCACGGCCCGGGAAGCGGCCCTGCTCGAGTACCTCCTGCGGCGCCGGGGAGAGGTCGTCTCCAAGCGGGACATCCTGGCCCACGTGTGGGACGACAACTTCGAGGGCGACCCCAACATCATCGAGGTCTACATCCGGCGCCTGCGCACCAAGCTCGACCGGCCCTTCGGACGGGCGTCGGTGGAGACGGTCCGCGGCGCCGGCTACCGGTTGGCCACCGATGGCGGCTGAGCCCGAGCGCCGCCCGGGCCTCGGTGGCCGGCTGTGGGCGCACTCGGCCAGCATCCGGGTCCGGACCACCGCCGCCGCCGTGGTGGTCGTGGGCCTGTCCCTCGTGCTCGGCGGGTTGATGATGACCAGCCTCCTGCGCCGGGCGCTCGAGCGCGACGTGCGCACGGCGGCGCAGCTGAGGGCCCGGGATGTGGCCACCGTGCTGAAGGAGGGATCGGGCCCGGGCAGCCTGGCCGTGGAGGACCCCGAGGACTCCCTCATCCAGGTGCTCGACGCCACCGGCAATGTGGTGGCCGCCAGCCCCAACATGACCGGCCGGCCCTCGGTGGCCCGCCTCCGGCCGGGCCAGTCGCGGCTCGTGCCCCGCACCGCCATCGAGGATGCGCCGTTCGTCGTCGTGGCCGAGGGGTCGCGCAGCCCGGCCGGCACCTTCACCGTGCTCGTGGCCCGGTCCACCGACGACGTGACCGAGTCGACCCGCAGAGTGGGCCGGCTCCTCTTCGCCGGCAGCCCGCTGGTCCTCCTGGTCGTCGGCATCACCACGTGGCGGGTGGTGAGGAGGGCATTGGCGCCCGTGGAGGCGATCCGCTCCGAGGTTGACGCCATCTCGGCCGCCGCCCTGCACCGCCGGGTGGGTGACCCCTCGGGGCACGACGAGATCGCCCGCCTGGCCGGCACCATGAACCGCATGCTGGACCGCCTGGAGGAGGCCCAGGCCCGCCAGCGTCGCTTCGTCTCCGACGCCTCCCATGAGCTGCGCTCCCCGGTGGCCTCCATCCGCCAGCACGTCGAGGTGGCCCTGGCCCATCCCGAGCGCACCACCATCGCCGACCTGGCCCAGGTCGTCCTGGACGAGGACCTCCGGGTCCAGCAGCTGGTCGAGGACCTGCTCCTGCTGGCCCGGGCCGACGAGGGGACGCTGACCTCACGCCGGCAGCCCGTCGACCTCGACGACCTCGTCTTCGAGATCGCCGCTCAACTGCGGTCGGCCACCAGCCTGCGGATCGACACCACCTCGGTGTCCGCCGGCCGGGTGGCGGGCGACGAGACCCAGCTGCGGCGGCTGTTGCGCAACCTGGGTGACAACGCCGCCCGGCACGCCCGCAGCAGGGTCGGCTTCTCCCTGCGGGAGACACCGGCGGGGACCGTCGTCCTGCGGGTCGACGACGACGGCCCCGGGGTCCCCGAAGCCGAGCGGCGGCGGATCTTCGAGCGCTTCGTCCGCCTCGACGACGGCCGGTCCCGGGACATGGGCGGCAGCGGCCTGGGACTGGCCATCGTGGCCGAGATCGCCGCCGCCCACGCCGGCACGGTGAGCGTCGTGGGGAGCCCGCTGGGGGGCGCCCGCTTCGAGGTCGAGGTGCCGGCGTCCGCCGACTGACGCCCGTCAGGCCACGGCGTCCTTGAAGCTCTTGCCCGCCTTCACCCGGGGCACGGTCGACGCCGGGATGCGGATCTCGGCGCCCGTAGCCGGGTTGCGCCCGGTGCGGGCGGCGCGCTCGGCGCGGTCGAAGGTGAGGAATCCGGGCAGCTGCACCTTCTCGCCGGCGGCGACGGCCTTGGTGACGCAGGCCTCGAAGGCGTTGAGCATCTCGCCGACGGCGGCCTGGGTTTGATCCGTCTCCTCGGCGATGGCCTTGACCAGATCGTTCTTGTTCATCCGGCGTCTCCCTTGTCCGGTGGGTGAGCCCGACGACCACGCTACCGGCGGCGGAGCCCGAAACGGTGGACCCGGACGGCGTAGGCTCAACAGTTGATGAAGAAGAGGCAGCGGCTCGTGGAGGTGTCGGCGGCGCTCGGCGCGCTGTTGGGCGACGAGGCCCGCATGCGCTGGCAGCGCAGCCGCAACGGGGTCGCCGACCCCGAGGTCTACGAGCAGATGCGGGCCGCGGCCCTGCGTCAGACGCTGGAGAAACTGGGGCCGCTGTACATCAAGGTCGGCCAGGTCCTCTCCACCCGGCCCGACATCGTCTCCCAGACGGTGATCGACGCCCTCCAGGACCTGCACGAGGACGTGAACGTCCGCCCCTTCTCGGAGTTCGAGCCCGTGCTTCGGGCCAACCTCGGCCCGTCCTGGCGCAACCGGTTCAAGGACCTTGACGTTGAGCACCCCATCGGGGCCGCCTCCATCGCCCAGGTGTACTCCGGCACGCTCAAGAACGGGAAGAAGGTGGCGGTCAAGATCCAGCGCCCGGGGGTGGCCGCCTCCGCCAAACTCGACATGGAGATCCTGGCGCAGGCCACCAGGCTGGTCATGAAGCGGATGCCGGAGATCTCGCAGATCTTCCAGCCCGACGCCATGCTCGAAGTCGTGTTCTCGGCCATGCGGCCCGAGATCGACTTCACCGCCGAGGCCAAGAACATCGAGGACTTCCAGGAGCTCCTGGAGCGCTACGAGCACATCGAGGTGCCCGACGTGCTCAAGGCCACCAAAGAGGTCCTCGTCATGTCGCTGGCGCCGGGCGTCTCCATCCGGGAGTGCAACCTCGCCGACTTCGGCCGCCAGGAACGGGAGGACATCGGGCGCGACATCTGCGAGATGCTGTTTCGGGGCTTCCTCGTGGACGGCATCTTCCATGCCGACCCCCATCCGGGCAACATCTTCGTGGCCCCGGGGGAGCGGGCCACCATCATCGACTTCGGGATCATCGGCAAGATCGACCGGCGTACAGCCATGGGCTACACGCGTTTCATGGTGGCCATGGCCGTCAACGACGGCGAGGTGGCGGGCCGGGCCGCCCTGGAGATGGGCTCACTCACGCCAAGGTCCGACGTGCCCGGGTTCCTGGGGGACATGCAGCGCTACATCCCCACCGTGGCCAACGTGGCGCTCAAAGACATGGAGTTCGGAACCAACTTCAACCAGTTCCTGGTCTTCTGCACCCGCCGGGGCATCGCCGTCAACCCGGGGATCGCCCTGTTCGGCAAGGCGTCGGCCAACATGGAGGGCTCGCTGCGCCGCTTCACCCCCGAGCTGAACACCTTCGACGTGTTCCGGGATGTGATGGGCGGCATCCTGCGGGACCAGGCCGGGCAGCTCACGTCGCAGGACGAGCTCATGCGGGTGGCCAACGAGGCTTTCCAGGCCACGCACTCCGTGCCCGAACAGCTGCGGTACCTGGCCCAGTCGGTGATCAACGGGCAGTACGTGCTGCGAACCCGCGACGACGCCGCCATCATCCACGAGGCCCGGGAAGACGCCCGGGCCAAGAAGATGCGCCGCACGCTGACGGGGGTGGCGGCGGCGGCCCTGTGGCTGGACCACCGCCGGCGACGCCCCTCCTGACTGCTTCCGGGCCTGACTACTTCCCGGTCCGCTCCGACACCAGCTTGTCCAGCTTGGCGTTGAGATCGGCGACGGCCTGCTTCAGCTCGGCGATGTCGTCGGCGAGGTCCTCGTCGTCATCGTCGTCGCGGATGCGGTCGATGCTGTCGTCGACGAGGTCCTTGGTCTCGTCCAGGACCGTCTGCCACCAGTCCAGGACCCCCTTGCGCTTGCTGCGGCGGCGCCTCGTGGTACTCATGCGTTCAAGCCTTCCTTGGTGGGAGTGTCCAGGTGAGTGGAAGTGGCCAGGTCGACCTCGCGGCCCGACGTGGTGCCGCCGCCCGTCCCCTGAGCAGCCAGGAGCCGGTCGAGCTTTTCGTTGAGCTGGGCGACGGCCTGCTTCAGCTCGTCGACCTCGTCTTCCAGGTCGTCGTCGTAGTCGTCGTCCCGGGCCCGGTCGATGGTGTCGTCGACGAAGTCCTTGGTTTCGTCGAGGACCGACTGCCACCAGTCGAGCACGTCCATGCGCCGGCCCCGCCTGCGCCTGCGAGTACGAGTAGCCACGATGTTGCCCTCCCCAAGTTTTCAACAGGTGATGAGTATTTGCTCAACATATGTTGAGTCGGGGGCCGCCGTCAAACTCGGCCCTCCCCCGGTCGGGCGGCAGCGGTCCCGTACAGTGACGGCCCATGGCGACGAAGTCGGATCCACCGCCGCCGGCCCGCCGGGGCCGCCGGCCGGAGGGTGACGCCCGACGGGCGCTGATCGAGGCCGCCCAGGCCATCCTCGCCGCCCGCCCCGCCGGCCGCCTGACGGTGCGGGAGGTGGCGGCCCGGGCCGGCTGTGACGTGGCCCTGGTCAACTACTACTTCGGCAGCAAGGACGGGCTGCTGGCCGCCGCCCTCGACGACGCCCTGGCCGAGGTGCGCCGGGTCATGGAGTCCACCACCCGCCAGGAGGGGACCCTGGAGGAGCAGATGCGCGGCCTCGTGCGCGACCCCATCCTCGCCCTCGGCGAGCGCCGCCACCTGCCCCGCATGGTGATCGGCCAGATCCTGCTCGAGCGGGGCCCCACCGCCGACCGCTACATCGGCGCCCTGGGCCTGTCCTACGTCAAGTCGGTGGAGGCCATCGTCGAGGAGGGGGTGCGCTCCGGCGCCTTCCGCACGGTCGACGCCCGGGCGTTGGTGTACTCCTTCGCCGCCATCCCCGCCTTCTTCTTCCTCATGGCCCCCGTCATCGAGCGGGTCCTGGGCGAGGAGGCCGTCAGCCAGGAGGCGGTGGAGAGCTTCGCCGACGCCGTCGCCGACCTCGTCCTCTACGGCCTCGTCGCCGAACGC
The DNA here is from genome assembly GCA_044870155.1 of Acidimicrobiia bacterium. GTDB lineage: Bacteria > Actinomycetota > Acidimicrobiia > IMCC26256 > BP-133 > CAWBJP01. The sequence goes on from JBIOYN010000015.1 coordinate 13,824, forward strand.
CAGGGCGACTGAGGCGCGGGGAGCATCGCCGTCGAACTGGAACGGCTGCGGGAGGAGGCCGCCCGCTACCCGGTCGTCGAGTGACGGACGCCGGAGTCCTCGATTGGCTACTGGACAGCGACCCGGCGCTGCGGTGGCAGTTGGATTGCGACCTCGTGGGCGCTCCCGGCCCTGAGGCACAGGAGGGCGCCGGGCAGCCGTGACGGCGACGACCTGGTCGTTGAACTCGCTGCGTGAGTGGGGGATGGACGCAATGGTTGGTCGAGCACAGGATGGCGGACGGCGGGTGGAACTGCGAGTAGGTGGAGGGCTCGACCCGATCGGACCGTGGACGGCCCGGTTCGCCTACCCGTTCCGCTGGTTCTACAGCGTGCTCAACGCGCCGATTACTTCCGGGCTGCCACGTTCCTCGACGAGACGTCGCCGGACCCACGGATGGCGGGCGCCATCGAACAGATCCGGGCGGCGCGCCAGTCCGACGGCACCTGGCTCCAGGCGCGTCGGCATCCCGGCCGGGTGTGGTTCGAAGTCGACGTGCCGGCAGGAGAGCCGTTGCGGGGGCTCACCTTCCATGCGACACGCGTCCTGGCGTGGTGGGACGCGGTCCGATAACCGACGATCTCGTTCTGGAGGCGGACTCCGCCGGTCCGTAAGCTGGCCGGAAACCGAGGGAGGGATCATGGCTCGTCGCCGCTGTCTCATACGCATCGCCCTATCGATGCTCGTCGCCGCGATCCTCTTGCCGCTCTCATCCATCCCGACCTCCTCGGCCGGCGCCGGGGGGAGCATTCTGCCGGCCAGCGGCACGCTCTTCCTCCAGGTCCGTGGAACCAGCGAGCGCCAGCAGGGCTCGGCCCCCGACCATTTCGTCTACCTGGTCGACGTCTACGACATGAGCAATCAGAAGGTCGGGACGGTGACCCATGACGTCAAGTTCACGTCGCCCACCACGCTCAGCTTGATGAACTCGTTCCACCTCCCGAATGGGGATCTCGTCGCCCTGTGGGAGGAGGCGGTCGCGCCGGACTCGACCCACCCGGGTTTCCTCCTCGTCGGGGTCCATTCCGATAACAACGACACCATTCAGGCCGACAAAGGGACGGGAGACTACGCCGGCCGGACCGGCCAGATCCGGATGTCCGGTTGGCAAGACGTCAACAAGTTCCCGCAGACGGTGGCCTTCAACGACTTCTACGAGATCGACCTCCACCTCAACTGAACCCGGTCGCCGGTGCGGTCGTGGGATCGTGATGGCGAAGCCGGGGCCGGGATGCATCTGAACTTCGAAGGCGAGGCGTTCGTAGAACTCATCGCTTCGGGGACGTCATCGACGATGTAGCGAAAACTCGCCGCCATCAGAGGCCAATCAGCGAGGCTTGACCCGCACGGGCAGGTTCCCGACGCCGCGCAGGAAGGAGCGGCTCCACGGGGGCTCGGGACCGGCCGGCTCCATGGAGGCGAAGCGCTGGGTGAAGGCGTGGAGGACGAGCTTGCCCTCCAGGCGGGCCAGCGGCGCCCCCAGGCAGTGGTGGACGCCCCAGCCGAAGCTGAGCGGGACCTCTTCCTGGCGGCCGATGTCGAAGCGCTCGGGGTCGGTGAAGCGCAGGGGATCGCGGTTGGCGCCGCCGATGAGGGTGACGACGAAGTCGCCGGGGAGGAGCACCTGGCCGGCCAGCTCGGTGGTCTCCAGCACCTCCCGGCCGTTGGACTGGACGATGCTCTCGAAGCGGAGGACCTCCTCGACCGCGCTGCCCGCCAGCGACGGATCGGCCCACAGGCGCTCCATCTGGTCAGGGTGGCGGAAGAACGTGAGCATGGAGTTCCCGATCAGGTTGGTGGTGGTCACGAACCCGGCGCCGAAGAGCAGCCGGGCCGTCGACACCATCTCCTCCTCGGAGAGGGGGCCGCCGGCGTCGCGCTGGGCGATGAGGTCGGAGAGGAGGTCGTCGCCGGGATGGAGGCGCTTGTCGGCCACCAGGTCGACCATGAAGGCCTGCTGGGCTTCCATGGCCTGCTCGGCGGCCAGGTGCATCTCGGGCGTGGCGTCGGGTTCGGCCGCCGCCTGCGTCACCCGGGACAGGAGCCGGAAGCGCTCCCGGTCGTCCGTGGGCACGCCGACGAGGTCGCCGATGACGGCTACGGGCAGGGCGAAGGCCATGACGGCCATGAGGTCGCACTCGCCCGCCTCCGCCATCTGGTCGCAGATGGCGTCGATCCGCCTGGCGATGGACTCCTCCAGCAGGGCCATGCGCCGGGGCGTGAAGGTCCGGCTGACCGGCCCCCGCAGCCGGGTGTGCTCGGGCGGGTTGGCCGTCAGCATGTTGTGCTGCATGAGCCGGCGGAACCGCTCGGCGAAGCGGCGGTTCATGCCGTGGCGGGACCGCATACCCGTCGGCGGACGGCCGGCGGCGGGGTCGAGCAGGATCGCCTTGCAGTCGTCGTAGCGGGAGGCGTACCACAGGCCGTCCCATCCGCTGCGGTACAGCGGCGCCGTCTCCCGGAGCTCCCGGTACAGGGGGTAGGGATCGTCGTTCCCCTCCCGGGTCGTCATGAGCCGATCGAGGACGCCGTCGGCGTGGGCCAGGGTGGCGCCGGCCAGACCCTCGGCGAACGCTTCCTCCGCTTGGGGCCGGCGGTCGACAGACACGGTTGTCATGGCCGCAGCCTAGGGAAACCTGTCACACAGTGCCAGTCAGACGCCGCAAAGAGTTGTTACGACAAGCCAGCTAGCCTTGAACGACCGTTCACGGGGGGACCGGACCGGGATGAACCCATCGGCGCCGTCGGCGCGGATTCTGCGGGGCTACGGCCCGCTGCTGGCGTTCGCCGTCCTGTTCTGCCTCATGGCCGCCTTCGTGCCCACCGTGGGCGACGAGGTGCGGACGGTCCCGGCCGAGGCGACGCCAGGTGGCGACTCAGCCGTCGACGGCCAGGCCGGCGATCCCACCGCGCCGGGCGCGGACGGAGAAGCCGAGGCTCCGGGCTCACCCGCCGCCGCAGCCTCGTCCCCTCCGCGGCCGGGAACCGCGCCCGTCCCCGGCCGCGGCGGGACCCGGACGTCCCGGCCCGGGTCGCCTGCGGCACCGGGTGGGCTGGCGGTGGGCAGCGGAGCGGCCGGCGCCGTCGTGGCCCCGTGCCCGGAGCGCACCAGACAGGTGCCCAACGACCCCTACTCGCCTCCCTGCATCACCTTCTCGGGAGACAACGGCGGCGCCACCGGCCGGGGGGTGACGGGCGACAAGATCAGCATCTCGGTCCGACTGTTCGAGTTTCCCGAGATGAGCATCGGGCCGGACGACGGCCCCCAGCGCACTTTCACCTTCAAGAAGGAAGATCTGAAGACGGCGGTCTCCGGCCTCACCGAGTACTTCAACAGCCGCTTCCAGTTCTACGGGCGCAAGTTGGAGCCGGCGTTCTTCGATGGGAAGGGGGACATCATGGCCGAGTTCCAGGGCGCGGGCCAGGAGCAGGCCGAGGCCGACGCCGTCAAGGCGGTCGAGGAGATCAAGCCCTTCGCCGAGCTGTTCTCCATCACCACCCCCTACTCCGACGCTCTCTCCCGCCGGGCGCTGCTCAACATCGGCGCCCCCGTCATGTCCCGGGAGTGGTACGCCGCCCGCCGGCCGTTCGCCTGGACCGCCGGCCCCGACTGCACCTTCGTGCTCGAGGCGATCTCCGACTACCTCCTCAAGCGGGTCGTCCACCGGCCGGCCGCCTACGCCGGCGGGGGCCTGAAGGACAAGGAGCGGAGCATCGGGCTCATCGTCCCGGACAACCCGTGGTACCAGGAGTGCGCCGACGCCGGCGAGAAGATCCTGCGCGAGCAGGGGGCGCCGCCCCGGCTGCGCCTCGCCTACAAGCTCGACATCAACACGCTCTCCAACCAGGCGGCCAGCATGGTGGCCAAGCTGCGCGACGCCGGGGTCACCACCGTCGTCTGCGGCTGCGACCCGGTCCTGCCCGTCTTCCTCACCTCCAAGGCCCAGGAGCAGTCCTACGAACCGGAGTGGGTGGTGGCGGGGACGGCCTTCATGGACACCGACGGTGTCGGCCAGCTCTACCAGCAGGACCAGTGGTCCCGGGCTTTCGGGCTGAGCTTCCTGGGACCCCCCCAGCCCCTGCGGGGCAGCTACGGCTACTTCGCCTTCAAGGCCGTCCGGCCCGACGAAGAGCCCAGCGAGCTGGTCGACCTCCTCTACTACCAGCTCTATCTCGTCGCCCTCGGGGTGCAGATGGCGGGACCTGACCTCACACCCGAGACCTTCGAGGCCGGGCTCTATGCCTATCCCGGCGGAACGGGCCCGGCCGGGACGTGGCGGTTCACCCCCGGCCGGCACAGCCCGGTCCAGGACGGCCGGGAGATCTACTGGGATCGCAACCGCACCTCGCGGCTCAACGACAAGAAGGGCGCTTACGTGGAGACCGAGCCCGGCCGGCGTTACCGCCCGGGTGAGTGGCCGGCCAGCGACCCGGCCGTCTTCCGCGGCTCGGCGGAGTGAACGCGCCGCTGTTCCGCTGCTTTTGGCTTCCGGCGGTGGCTGGGTAAGGACAAACCGGACAGCCGATGGACGTCGAGTGAAGGGAGCGGGAATGGCCGAGACACGCCACTCCGAGGTGGACGTCACCGATCTCAGGGACAAGTCCACAGTGGAGCTCCTCCGCTCCATCGCCACCGACAGCGCCACGCTGGTGCGTAAGGAGATGGAGCTGGCCCGCCACGAGATCGAGGAGGCGGTCAGCGCCCGGATCAAGGCGGCACTGGCGGCGGCCACGGCCGGGGTGCTGGCGCTGATGGCCCTGGGCTTCTTCGCCCTGGCGGCGGCGGCCGGCCTCGACAACGTGATGCGGCCCTGGGCTTCCCGGCTGGTGGTGGGCGGCGTCTTCGCCGTACTGGCCGTCGCGGCTCTGGCCTTCGGCGCCGTGCGGGCCAAGCGTCCCCCGTTGGCCCCTGAAGAGACCAAGCGGACCGTGAAGGAGGACGTCGAATGGGCGAGAGCGCAGCTGAAACGGTAGAGGAGATCGAGGTTCTGAGGGACAGGCTGGACGGCGAGGTCCAGGCCCTGGAGAACCGCCTCCCCGCTCCCGCCCGCTGGACCAAGCAGCTGGTCGGTGTCGCCCTTGGCGGTGGGGTCGGCGGCAGCGTGATGTGGTTCGCCATCCGCAAGGTCAGGGGCAAGCGCCAGGAAGAGAAGGCGGCCGCCCCCGACGCCGCACGGACGGTGATCCAACTGTTGCCCGACGACGTGGCTGACGACCTCGGCCGGTACATCGCCCGCATCGTCGACACCGGGGCCTGGCGGCCGTGGGCGGGAGGCATCGCCGCCCTGTGGCTGGTGACCCGGATGGCCGAGCTGCGGGCGCTGCGCCGGCTGGCGGAGGCGCACGCCGCCACCGCCTGACCGGGCGCCGCCAGATCAGATCAACGCCGCCGGAATCACGGCCCCGGCGGCTCGCCGCCGTGGTGGCGCTCCCGCTCCCGGGCCCAGTCCACGAACTCACCCAGCGCCTCGCCCCGGTCCCGGGCGATGAACTCGTCGGCCAGGCGGCGGATCTGCTCGTCGGAGAGCCCGTCCGACCTGAGCTCGGGGGTGGCCTGGTTGACGAGCAGGCGGGCGCTCTCCACCTCGGCGGCCTCGGGTTGCACCTGGCCCTCGGCGTCGTCGGTGCGCTTCTCCGCTTCCAGGGGTCCCGGTCGTGTGTCCATGGGGGGTTCCTTCCCCGGCCCCGAGACCCCGACACGGGGTCGTAGGTCCTTCTCAAGTTCCTCCCAGGAACCTCCAAGGTTCGACCCCGATCATGACTCCAGCACCCCAGCTTCCAAGGAGAGAGAGCCATGACCACCCGACCCGCTCCGGACGCCCGCAGCTGGACCGGAGACGCCCAGCAGTCCGAGACGTCCTCGACGATGGCCACCCATCGGGCCAGCAAGGTCCTCGAGCACGCCATGTTCGAGGTCAAGCGGGTCGTCGTCGGTCAGGACCTCATGATCGAGCGGCTCTTCGTGTGCCTCCTGTCCCGGGGCCACTGCCTCCTCGAGGGACCCCCCGGGCTGGCCAAGACGCTCGCCGCCGAGACGGTGGCCAAGGTCATCGGCGGCCAGTTCGCCCGCATCCAGTTCACCCCCGACCTGGTGCCCGCCGACCTGGTCGGCACCCGGATCTACCGGCCGTCGAGCGAGACCTTCGACACTGAGCTCGGCCCCATCTTCGCCAACGTCGTCCTCACCGACGAGATCAACCGGGCGCCGGCCAAGGTCCAGTCCGCCCTGCTCGAGGCCATGGCCGAGCGCCACGTCTCCATCGGCGGCCACACCTACGCCGTTCCCACCCCGTTCCTGGTCCTCGCCACCCAGAACCCCATCGAGAGCGAGGGCGTCTACCCCCTCCCCGAGGCCCAGCGGGACCGGTTCATGATGAAGGTCCTGGTCGACTACCCGTCCTGCCGGGAGGAGACCGAGATCGTCCGGCGCATGAGCGTGTCGCCGCCGCTGGCCGACACGGTGCTCGGGGCCACCGAACTCGTCTCCCTCCAGCAGGCGGCCGACGAGATCTTCATCCACGGCGCCATCATCGACTACGCCGTCCGCATCACCGCCGCCACCCGGACTCCGGCCGAGTACGGCCTCCCGGACCTGGTCCCGTTGATCGCCCACGGGGCCAGCCCCCGGGGCACCCTGGCCCTGGTCGCCGGCGCCCGGGCCCTCGCCCTCCTCCGGGGCCGCGACTACGTCCTCCCCCAGGAGGTCTACGACGTGGCCCGCGACATCCTGCGCCACCGGGTGTTCCTGTCCTACGAAGCCCTGGCCGACGGGGTGGGTTCCGACGAGGTCGTCGAGCGTGTGCTGCGCACCGTCCCTGCCCCCCGGCTGGCCCCCAGCCAGGACGCCGGCGTGACCGGCGCCTCCGAGCGCGCCTCGTAGCCATGACGACGACTGCTGAAGCCGTTCGCCGGGAAGGGCGGCTGCGCCAGCTCGAGCTGCTCATCAATCACAAGCTCGACGGCCTGCTCCACGGCGACCACCTGGGGCTCGTCCCCGCCGGGGGCAGCGAGCCGGCCGACGGCCGCCTCTACTCCCCGGGCGACGACGTGCGCCGGATGGACTGGAACCTGACCGCCCGCCTCGGCACCCCCCACGTGCGCACCACCATCGCCGACCGGGAGCTCGAGACCTGGCTGGTGGTGGACAACTCGGCCAGCCTCGACTTCGGGACGGCCGACTGCGAGAAGCGCGACCTGGCGCTGGCCGCGGCCGCCGCCTTCGCCTTCCTCACCGCCCGCCACGGCAACCGGGTGGCCGGCTCTTTCTTCGGCCCCGAGGGCGCCACCGTCGTCCCGCCCCGGTCGGGGCGCGACGCCGCCCTGGCCCTGCTCCACCGCCTGGAGCGCCGGGAGCGCGCCGGCGAGGGAGCCGTGCCTTTGGCCGAGGCGCTGCGCCGGGTGCGCTTCACCGCCCGCCGGCGAGGCCTCGTGGTCGTCATCTCCGACCTGTTGGACAACAGCCCCTGGCCCCGGGAGCTCCGGGCGCTGGGCCTGCGCCACGACGTGGTGGTGGTCGACGTGCGGGACCCCCGGGAGAGCGACCTGCCGCCCGTCGGGCTCCTCATGCTCGTCGACCCCGAGACCGGTGAGCGCCTCGAGGTGCACACCAACAAGAAGCTCCGGGAGCGCTTCGCCGCCGCCGCCGCCGAGCAGGCGGCGGGCAAGGCCCGGGCCGTCCGGGCCGCCGGCGCCGCCCACCTGGTGCTCTCTACCGACCGTGACTGGTTGATGGACATCGTCCGCTTCGTGGTGGCCAGGAGGCGGCGGCGATGACGCTGGTCGCACCCTCCCGCCTGTGGCTGCTGCTGCTCGTCGTCGGGCTGGCCGCCCTCTACCTGTGGCTGGGCCGGCGCCGGCGCCACCGGGCCGTCCGCTACTCCAACATGGCGCTGCTGGCTTCGGTGGCTCCCCGTCGCCCGGGCTGGCGCCGGCACCTGCCGGCGGCGATGACGGCCCTGGCCATGGCCGCCCTCATCCTCGGCCTGGCCGGCCCCACCCGCCAGGTGCGGGTGCCCAAGAAGGCGGCCACGGTCATGTTGGTGCTCGACATGTCGGCGTCCATGGAAGCGGTCGATGTGTCGCCCTCCCGCTATGAAGCCGCCATCTCGGCGGCCAAGACCTTCGTCTCCGACCTGCCCGATCAGGTGCGGGTCGGCGTCATCTCCTTCGACCGCCGCCCGACGGTGGTGGCCTCCCCCACCGCTGACCACCAGGCCGTCCTCGACGGCCTCGACCAGCTGACCGTGGGACCCGGGACGGCTGCCGGCGACGCCCTCTACGCCGCTCTCGACGCCATCTCCGGTGCCCAGCAGGCGGCCGGGATCGTTCCCGGCGAGGACGACAAGGGCGCCGCCATCGTCCTCCTTTCCGACGGCGTCACCACCGTCGGGAGCCCGGTGACGGCCGCTGCCCAGCAGGCTGCCGCCCGCGGGATCCCCGTGAGCACCATCGCCTTCGGGACCGACGCCGGCACGGTGACCGTCCAGGGCCGCGTCATCTCCGTACCCGCCGACCCCGACACCATGGCCCAGGTGGCCGAGCTGACCTCGGGTCGCTTCTTCGAGGCCGTCACGGCCAACGAGCTGAAAAGCGTCTACGAGGACATCGGCACCCGGGTCGGCTACGAGACCACCACCCGCGACGCCAGCGGCGGGGTCCTGGCCGTGGGCGCCTTCGCCCTGGCCGGCGCCTTCGGCCTCGGCCTGGCCTGGAACGGAAGGCTGATCTGATGAGCTTCGCCGCCCCTGAGCGCCTGTGGCTGCTGGTCCTGGCCGGCGCCGGTGTGGTCGCCTACGTGGTCGTCCAGATCCGGCGCCGGCGGGACGCCGGCCGCTTCGCCTCGCCGGCGCTGATGCCCCTGCTCGTCCCCCGCCGGCCGGGCTGGTGGCGCCACCTCATCGCCCTCGTGTTCGCCGCCGGCCTGGTGCTGGCCACCGTGGGCGCCGCCCAGCCCACCATCCCCGGGCAGGTCGAGCGCAAGCAGGCCACGATCATGGTGGCCATCGACGCCTCCGACTCGATGGGCGCCACCGACGTCCATCCCGACCGGATCACGGCCGCCAAGAACGCGGCCCGCAAGTTCATCAGCGACCTGCCGTCGACGTTCTCCGTCGGACTCGTCACCGCCAACTCGGCGCCGGCCGTCGTCGTGGCTCCCACCACCGACCACCAGGCCGTCCAGAATGCCCTCGACAGCCTCACGCTCAGCCCGGGCACGGCCCTGGGTGACGCCATCTTCACCGCCCTCTCGGCGCTGCCCCGGGCCGCCTCGACGCCGGCGGACGGCGCCGGCGACAAGACGCCGTCAGCCGAGATCGTCCTGCTCTCGGACGGCGTCACCACCACCGGCCGGCCCGACAGCCAGGCCATCGAAGCCGCCAAGGCCGCGGGCGTGCCCGTGTCCACCATCGCCTTCGGCACCGACAACGCCAGCGTGGTCAGCCAGGGCCAGACCGTGGAGGTGCCCGTCGACGACTCCGCCCTCCGGGCCATCGCCGAGGGCACGGACGGTCAGTTCTTCGACGCCGCCTCGGTGGCCGAGCTCCGCCAGGTGTACTCGGAGATCGACGCCGACGTCACCGTGGTCCCCGCCGAACGGGACATCGCCGAGTGGTTCGCCGCCGGCGCCCTCCTCCTGGTGGTCCTGGCCGCGCTCGTCTCCATGTTGACCACGGCCCGGGTCGTTTGGACTTGATGCGCCGGGGCGAGTAGTACCCAGCGGAATGGCTTCTCCCCGGCTCGCCCTGTGGGGGACGTTCGACGTCGACAACTACGGCGACCACCTCTTTCCCAGGGTGGCGACCCACGAGCTCCGGCGCCGCCTCCCCGGTGCCACCGTTGACGTGTTCGCCCCCTACGGCCGGCTGCATCCCACTCCGCTCGATGACGGCCCGGCGGTCGCTCCCCTCGGGGCCTGGACACCGGAACGGGCGGCCGAGCTGGCCGGCGCCTACGACACGGTGGTCATCGGCGGCGGCGAGATCATCCATCTGAACGATCCCCTGCTCGCTCCCGTGTACGGCGCTCCGGCCGAGGAGCTGACCCGGACGGCGCCCAGCCGCTTCTTCGTGGAGGCGCTGGGCTCAGCCGAGCTCGAGCGCCGCTGCCCCGTGGTGTGGCACGCCGTGGGGGTGTGCGTGGAGCCGGACGGCGAGTCGGGCCCCCGGCTGCGGGCGGCGCTGGCGGGGCGGCGCCATGTCGCCGTCCGGGACCGCTACTCCCGGGAGCGGCTGCTGCGGGCCGGGGTGGAGCGTCCCATCGAGGTGGTCCCCGACTCGGCGCTGCTTCTCGACCGGGTCCTGCCTGGGGAGGGGTTGGTGTCCAGGATCGAAGGGCTGCGGGCCGGGGGCTGGTACCCGGCGGGTCCCGCCCTTGTCGTCCAGGGCTGTGACCTGATCGTGCACCACGTCGGCCCGCTGGCCGCGGCCCTGGGCGGATGGCTGGACGACCATCCCGAGGTGGCCGCCGCCGTCGTCGAAACGGGGCGGTGCCGGGGGGACCGGCTCTTCGCCGCTGCCGTGATCCCGCACCTGGCCCCCCGCCCGGTCTTCCGCCTGCCCTCGGCGGCGGGTGTGGAAGATCTGGCGGCGGCCATCGCCGGTGGGGCCGCCTTCGTGGGCAGCTCGTTGCACGGCGCCATCACCGCCCTGGTCTACGGCCGGCCCTTCGTGCTCCTCAACCTGGCCGGCGAATCCAAGCTCGACGGCTTCGGGGACATCACCGGCCTCGGCGACCGCGTCGTGCACGACGTCAACGACGTGGTGCCGGCCCTGGAAGGCGCGGTGGCGAATCCGGCACCGCCCGGGTTGCTGTCCGATCTCCAGCACCGCATCGACGACCACTTCGACCGCATCGCCGAGATCGCCGCCGCCGCCGCCTCCCGGCCGTCCCTCCGCCGGCTCTGGCGCCGGCGGTCAGCCTGATCCGGGGCCGGGCGCGGGCCGGTCGCCGTTCCTGCGGCTGATGACGAGGACCTTGACGATCTTCGGGACCTCGGCGGGGAGGGTTCCCAGCCACAGGCAGGCGGCGGACTGGGCGAGGATGAGGGGAACCACGATGGGGGAGGGGCCCACCGACTGGGTCACGGCGGCCCACCAGCGGGCGAAGGCGGACATGGTGGCCCAGCGGGTTTCGTAGTCGGCGTCGAGGGGGCCGGCGTCGTAGTTGGCCAGGACGTGACGCACGACGCCGAACACGGCCGTCGCCGTCACCACCACGGCCAGCCAGCGGACGGCCCGCAGGGTACCGGGGCCGGGGCGGAAGACGGCGGCGGCGATGCCGGCGGCCAGGGCGGCGAGAACGAACCACGGGATGAGCATGACCAGGCTGCCCCAGTGGCGGATCGTGGCCAGCTCCAGGGCCGTCCCGGCCACGCCGGCGGCGGCAAAGGTGAGGAACGCCCGCCGGACGAGCAGAGCCCAGGCGCCCGCCGAGCGTTGTGGCGGGGCCGGGTCGGTCCGCGGTTCCTTCGTGCGATCCAGGACGGGCGGCATCACGTCACAGGCTAAGGGTGGCCAGGATCTTGGTCAGGACCTCGGGCGAGGGGTTGTACTTGGCCAGCTCGGAGCGGAGCTTGGCGAAGCTGGGGTCATCCGTGGGGTAGGGCCGGTACTCCTCGACCTCCCGGGCCCACTTGGCGGCGTTGGAGATTCCCGCCGCCTCGAAGGCGGCCTGGAGCTCGGCCACGGTGGCCTGGTTGGCATCCACCTTGGTGCCGGCGGTGGCGCCGTTGGCGCTGGAACTTCCGGACGCCGTGGTGGTGGCGGTGGTGGCGGCGCTGTCCGAGCTGTTGGAGTCGGAGCCGCAGGCGCCGAGGGCGAAGAGAGCGGTCACGAAGAGAAGGGCGGTCCGGACGGGGTGCCTCATCGGGGGTCCTTTCGCGGTGGGAAACAATGCGCATTTCTACGCATTTATCAGCAAATGGTGACATCAGAACCCCGAGAAGTGGAAATGCCGTCGGGGGCAGGGGGGGCGACGGCGGCTCGCAGGCAGATTCTGCACGGGAGTCAGGAAGTGGTGGTGGACTGCGCCGCCGGGTCGGCATCGGGGCCCGGGCGGCCGTGTCCGTGGCCGCCGGGGGCGGGGGCGTCGCCGTTGACGAAGGCCCGGATCCGCTCGGTGGCGCCGGCCAGCTTCTGGTCGGCCTCGGCCTGGGTGTGCTCGCCGGAGGCGACCTCCTCGTCGAGGTGGGCCTTCAGCTCGGCCACCAGGGCGCTCACGACCTGCTCGACGTCGATGCCCTGGCTCTGAGCGACCTCGGCCAGGCTCTGGCCACCCTGGAGGGCGGTGCGGAGCTCGTCGGCGGTGATGCCGAGGGCGCCGGCCGCCGCCTCGAGGTTGCCCGGTCCCCGGCCGGGGCCGCCGCCGGGGCCGCCCCGGTGGTCGTGCGCCGGCTCGGCCGCCTCCAGCGCGGCGATGACGGCGTCGGCCTGGGCCTGGGTGATGGTGCCGTTGGACACCAGGGGGCCAGGGTCTCGGCCAGGTGCCGGGATCGGGTGCATGCCGGGGCGGAGCCGTCGGCAGGGGCGGTGCGGCGGAATCGGCGGTCTGGGCGCAGGCGAAGCCGGCCGCCGGCGCCTGGCTGCTGCTCCGGCGGGGCCTGAGGCCCCTGGAGGAGATGGCCAA
>JBIOYN010000016.1:0-8086 GCA_044870155.1 Acidimicrobiia bacterium
CCTTCAACGTCTACCGCCGGCAGGCGCCCCATGAGTTCGTGCGCAAGGTGCGGGTGGCCGCCGGCCCCCAGGCCGACGGCTGCCAGCGCACGGACGGTATCGACGCTGTCGCCGCCAACCTGGGCCCGGCCTTTCCCCAGGGCCTGTTCGTGTGCCAGGACAACGCCAACACGGCCCCGGCGGCCGGCAACCAGAACTTCAAGTACGTCCCCCTGGAGCAGGTCGTCCCGCTGTCCGCCGGGACGCCGTCCGGCCCACCCCCTCCGCCGCTGCCCGGGCCGGCGCCGGCGCCGGCACCGGCGCCCGCGCCCGATCCCGGGGCCGCCGACCCGCCCGCCGACGTCACTCCGACGCCCAGCGCCTCGGGCTACTGGATGCTGGGTTCCGCCGGGCGGGTGTACGCCTTCGGTGACGCCCGGTCCCTGGGGGAACCCGCCGGGATCCGCCCGCCGAACCGCGCCGTCGACCTCGAACCCACGTCCTCGGGGCAGGGCTACTGGGTGGTCGACGCCACCGGGGCGGTCTTTGCCCACGGGGACGCGCCCTACCTCGGCCGCCTCGGTGCCGGCACCCTGGGGCCCGGCGAGGAGGTGACGAGCCTGTCGGCCACGCCATCGGGCAGCGGCTACTGGATCTTCACCACCCTCGGGCGTGTGGTGCCCGTCGGCGACGCTCCCCACCTGGGCGACATGAGCGGGACGCGGCTGAACGGGCCGGTGCTCGACTCCATCGCCACCCCGACCGGCCTCGGCTACTACATGGTCGCCTCCGATGGTGGCATCTTCACCTTCGGCGACGCCCGCTTCTTCGGGTCCATGGGCGACAAGAAGCTCAACGCTCCCGTGCAGTCCCTGGTGCCCGACCCCGACGGGACGGGCTACTGGCTGGTGGCCGCCGACGGCGGCGTGTTCACCTTCGAGGCCTCCTTCCGGGGGTCGATGGGCGCCACCCGCCTCAACCAGCCCGTCACCGGCATGGTCGCCTTCGGGAACGGCTATCTGATGGTGGCCACCGACGGCGGGATCTTCAACTTCTCCGACCGCCCCTTCCACGGCTCGCTGGGCGCCACCCCGCCCGCCGACCCCATCACCTCGGTGGCGGCCCTTCGGTGAAATCCTTCTCGCCATAGTCCCCCCAGGGGCGGTCCCGGTCCCGGATGACCTGGCGGAAGCCGCGCTCGGCGAAGGACTCGACCCAGCGGTAGGCCTCTTCGGTGTGGCGGGTGATCCCGTCGAAGAAGGTGCCCAACAGCTGCGTGGTGCGCAGGCCCATGTTCTCGTAGACCTGGTTGATGAGGAGCTTGTTGAGGGCCAGCTGGTTGGCGGGGATGGAGGCGAACCGCCGGGCGTGGGCCTCCACCCGGGCGGCCAGGTCGGGCGTGGGATGCACCTCGGAGACGAGTCCGATCCGGACGGCGGTGGGGGCGTCGATCTCGGCGCCGGTGAGGAGGTACTGCTTGGCCCGCTCCAGGCCCAGGCGGTACACCCACAGCATGGTGGTGGGCGTGCCGAAGATGCGCGCCGGCGGGTAGCCGATGACGGCCGTGTCGGCCATGAACAGCTGGTCGCAGCACAGGGCCAGATCGGTGGCGCCCCCCACGCACCAGCCTTCGATCTGGCCGATCACCGGCTTGGGGCTCTCCCAGATCTTCATGAAGCGGCGGGCGTTGTGGCCCATGAAGGCCAGGTCGCGCACCGGATCCCAGGCGCCGGGGCGGGGCTCGGGCCGGGGGGCATCGAACGTCTTCTGCCACCGGCCCTCGTCCCGCCAGTCGTAGCCGCCGGTGAGGTCGTACCCGGCGCTGAAGACACCGCCCGTGCCGGACAGGACGATCGCTCTCGCCTCGGCGCTGGCGTTGGCCCGGTCCACCCCGTCGGCGATGCCCTGGATCACCGCCTCGGTGAGCGTGTTCTTCTTCTCCGGACGGTTGATGGTGACGAAGGCCACCGTCTCCCGCTCTTCGTAGCGCACCACGGTCTCGGTCATGGCCGACAGTCTGGCGATCAGACGTCCAGGGCAGCCACCGAGACGATGGGCCGGGCCGGGGGGTGGGCGCCGAGGGAGCCGAAGAACTCCCGGTCGGAGAAGTCGAAGATGCCACCGTCCTCGGCCACCATCAGATAGCCGTTGCCGAACCGGACCATGCCCGTGACGGGCCGGTTGAGGCGGGTGTCCCCCATCGACCCCCGGAAGGGGGCGTCAAAGGTGAACACGCCGCCGTCGGCGGCCACCAGCCAGTAGCCACGCCCGTCGCCGTCGGGCACGAGGGACTGCACGGGAGCGTTGAGCTTCTTGTCGCCCATGGACCCGAGGAAGCGGGCGTCGCCGAAGGTGAAGATCCCGCCGTCGGAAGCGACCATGTAGTAGCCGTCGCCCGAGGCGGACGGGACGGAGTCGAGCACGGGCCCGTTCAAGGGGATGGCGGACATGTCGCCGTGGAAGGCGGCGTCTCCCCTGGGCAGCACGCGGCCCCGGGTGGTGAAGAGCCAGTACCCGTCACCGGTGGGGGTCGCAGAGATGCTGGTGACCTTCTCCCCCACCGCCAGGCGGGCGGCGTCGGCGTTGCCCATCCATCGGGCGTCCCCCATGGCGGAGACGTGGCCGGCGGAGTCGACGATCCAGTAGCCGTTGCCGGAGGGCGTGGGTTCGATGTCGACGGCGTCGACACCGGGCGGGAGGGCCGCATCGCCCAGAGCCCTGGCGTCTCCGAAGGCGTACACCTCGCCGTCGGCGGCGACCATCCAGTAGCCCGACCGTCCGGCGTCCGACGCCTGAACCGGATGGCCCCTGGTGGTGGGTGTCGACGTGGCGGTGGTGGGCGTTGGCGTGGTGGTCGCGGTCGTCGGGGGCGGGGCGGTCAGGTCGACGACGGCGCCCAGCGGCACCAGCTTGAAGTTCTGGTTGACGGGGTTCCCGGCGGCGTCGAGGTTCTTGAAGTCCTGGCACACGAACACGCCGTCGGGGAAGTTCGGTCCCAGGGGTGCGGCCACCGCCTCGATACCGTCCGTCTTGGTACAGCCGTCCACCGTGGTCCCGTCGGCCACGCGGAACTCTCGGACGAACTCGTTGTCGCCCTGCCTGCGGTAGACCTCGAAGGCGTCGCTGCCCTGGGACGAGGCCAGCAGGTAGCCCTGCCCCGTCCCCATGGCCAGGAGGGCCAGGCCTTCGACGTCGGGGGTGAAGTGCCCAGCCGGGGCGGCCACGTCGACGGAGGTGCGGGTGGCGGTGGAGGCGGACGGCTCGGCCCCGTACTTCCAGATGGCCACGTGCTGCTCGCTGACGTAGAGGGCCTGCAACGCGTCGTCGGCCACGCAGTTCTCGATCGGAGAACCGGACGCCATGCTGACGTCCCACTCGGCCGACTGGCCACCGCGGACGAGCTCGGTGGTGATCGTGCCGGGCCTGGCGGTGTCCTCCCTGAGCGCCAGCTGCTGAATCTGGCCCGAGGATGCCGTCACGAAGGCGAAGGTGTCGTGCGACACGGGGCTCTGGTACAGGCACACCCCGTCGATCTTCCCGCCGTGGGGGACGGGCGGCTGGATGGTTCCCGAGGTCACGTTCTCGAGGTGGCCAGTGGCCGGATCGACCTTGTAGAAGCGGAGGAACCCGGCTCCGGAGGTGGCGACCACGTCGACGGCCTGGCCGCCGAGGGCGAATCCGTAACGGAGGTCGACGTTGTTGGCCAGACCGTCGCTGGTGATGGTTTGGATCTGGTGGCCGGTGAGGTCGTAGACGTTGAGGCCACCACCGGTCGCCTTGTCGGTCCCGATGATCACCGATCTGCCGGGGTCCTGGGCATTGACCCAGATGGCGGCGTCGTCGGCGGCATCGCCCAGGGAGGCGACGGGTTCCGTCTCGGCCGTCGGGGTGGCATCACCGCTGGGGGGGACGGCGCGCGCCGGTGTCAGGAAGGCGGCGAGGCCGGCCAGGAGCCCGACGGCGAGGGAAGCGCAAACCGTCCGGTGGGACGGCCCCAGCGTGGTCCGAGCACGGCTTGCGGGCAATGTTCCTCTCCTTGCAGGCGGTCCGGACGACGGGGATGAGGCGCGGGCGCGGGCGACACTTCGCCTGCCGTCCGGGTCAGCCCTTTCCCCCGCCTCGGGCGGGGCCCCAGTTTTGGGCCGTCCGCACCATTTTGTGCCCCGTCCCTTCGGCCCCGGGGTCGGCCCAGGTCGGCGAATCTTCAGGTTGCGGGTCGGCGCCGGTCAGCCGCCGAGCCCGGTGCCGGCGCACCCCAGCCGCCTCCACCCGGCGTCAGCATCCGGAGAACGTCCCCGGCCCGGAGACGCACGGTGCACTTGTCCGGCAGCGGCTCCGCTGCCACCTCGTCGCCGCCGGGCAGGAGCCAGTTCTCCCCCGGCGCACCCGGACCGCCGCCGGCCAGGCCGGGCGGGCGGCTGGCCCGCCGTTCGGTGATGAGGCTCACGGTGGCGTCCTCCAACATCTCCAGGTCGCGCTCGATGCCTTCGCCGCCGGAGCCGGCACCCTCGCCGCCGCTCCCCTGGCGGAGCCGGTACCGGCGCACCCGCATGGGGTAGGCCCGCTCCAGGGCCTCCACGGGCGTGTTCTTGGTATTGGTCATGCCGGTGTGGACGCCGCTCATCCCCGCCCGGCCGCGGGGGCGCCCTCCCTGCCCGCCGGCCACCGTCTCGTAGTAGACCCAGCCGGTTCCCCCTACCAGCATGTTGTTCATCGTCCCCTGGCCGGCGGCTCCCACCCGTTCGGGCGCGGCGTGGGCCAGGGCGGCGAGGCACACGTCGGCCACCCGCTGGGAGACCTCGACGTTGCCGGCGCCGACCGCCGCCGGCGGCCGGGCCGCCACCACCGTGCCGGAGGGGGCCACCACCTCGACGGGACGCATGGCTCCTCCGTTGGCGGGGATGGTGGGATCGGTGGCCGAGCGCAGGGAGAAGGCCACCGCGCTCACCGTCACCGCCTCGACGGCGTTGACGTTGCCGGCCTGCTGCGGGTCGGTTCCGGTGAAGTCGAAGACGGCGCTGTCCCCTTCGATCGTCAGGGTCAGGGTCACCCGGACGGAATGGCGCTGCTCGGGGCGGGGGCCGGTGGAGTCGAGGACGTCCTCCACCGTCCAGGACCCGTCGGGCAGGTCGGCCAGGGCGGCCCGCATGCGTCGCTCGCCGTAGTCCACGACCTCGTCCAGAGGGGCGCCGGCCATCGCCGCCAGGCGCTCCACGCCGATCCGGTTGGCCCCCTGCTGGGCGTCGAGGTCGCCGGCCCGCTCCGCCGGCGTCCGGGAGTTGGCGGCCAGGATGGCCTCCACCGCCGGCGACAGGAGCACGGGCGGGATGCGCAGCCCCTCCTGGTACACCTCGGTGGCCTCGGGAGGGATCGAGCCCGGGGCCATGCCGCCGACGTCGGCGTGGTGGGCCCGGTTGGCCGCCCAGCCGATCAGGCGCCCGTCGACGAAGCAGGGCGCCACCAGGGTGAGGTCGTTGAGGTGGGTCCCGCCGGCGAAGGGGTCGTTGAGGGCCACCTGGTCGCCGGGGCTGAGCCGGTCGCCGAAGGCGTCGAGGGCGGCCGCCACCGAGGCGGGCATCGATCCCAGGTGGACGGGGATGTGCTCGGCCTGCACCAGCAGCTCGCCGCCGGGGGTGAACAGGGCGGCGGAGCAGTCGGCCCGCTCCTTGATGTTGGGCGAGAACGCCGCCCGGCGCAGGACCGCCCCCATCTCCTCGGCCACGCCTGTGAGGCGGGAGATGAGGACCTGGAGCGAGGCGGGGTCGAGGGTCATGGGCGCCGAATCCGGGCATTGTGTACGTGGGAGGTGCAAAACGCCCAGGAACTCATCGGGTCAGCACCCAGGCGCCGGTGTCGTGGGGCTCCGCCGTCCAACCTTCGGGGATCCACACGGTGCAGTCGGGTTCCACGGCGACGGAGGGGCCGATGCGCCGGTCCCGGCGGACGGGCGGCAGGTCGCCGGGCTCGACCGGCGCCGGACGGCGGGCCCGGGCCCGCAGGGCCACCACCTCGACCGGAGCTCCAGGACGGGCGTAGCCATTGCGGCGCCGGTGCTCGTCGGCGAAGTCATCGACGGTGGGGACGGTGAGCTCGTGACTCTGGCCGGCGTAGCGGCAGTCGAGCGCGGTCTCGATTTCGACATCCGCTCGCCCGCCCACTGCCGCCTCGGCCTCGCCGGCGAGCGCGGCCAGCGCCTCGGCCACGCCCTCGTGGTCGGCGGGCGTGGGCCAGGACCGGACAAGCTCGCGCTGGCGGGGTGAGCACAGGAGGCCGACGGCCGACAGGGCGCCGGCCCGGGGCGGCACGATGACCGCCCGCATGTCCAGCGCCTCGGCCAGGGCGACGGCGTGGAGGGGACCGGCCCCGCCGAAGGCGACCAGCGCCAGGTCCCGGGGATCGACGCCCCGCTCCACGGTCACGGCCCGGATGGCCTGCTCCATGGCGGCGTCCACCACGGCGACGATGCCCTGCGCCGTCACGCCGGCGGACTCGAGCGCGTTGGCGGCGGCGGTGCTGTCGAGGCCGCCCAGGCCGGGGAAGGCGGCGCCGGCGGAGATGCGCCCGAGGACGAGGTCGGCATCGGTCACGGTCGGGGCCGTCCCACCCTGTCCGTAACAGGCGGGTCCCGGGTCGGCGCCGGCGCTCTCCGGCCCCACCACCAGGGCCCCACCCGGATCGAGACGGGCGATGGACCCGCCGCCGGCGCCGATGGTGTGGATGTCGAGCGCGGGCAGGCGCACCGGGAACCCGCCCACCACCCGCCCCGGTGCCGGCTCGGGGACACCGCCCTGGACCAGGCACACGTCGGTGGAGGTGCCCCCCATGTCGAAGGTGACGGCGTCGGGGTACCCGCAGACGGCGGCCACGGCGGCACCGGCCCGGACCCCGCCGGCGGGGCCGGACAGCAGCAGGGCGGCGGGGAGCAGGGCGGCGTCCATCGCCGGGATGAGCCCGCCACCGGAGGTCATGACCAGCACCTCGCCGGCCAGGCCTTCGAGGCCCTCCAGGTATTTGCGACAGGCGGGCCGCAGGTAGGCGTTGACCACGGTGGTCACCGTCCGCTCGTACTCCCGGAACTCGGGCGACACCTCGCTGGAGAGCGACACGTCCGTCGCTTGATCATCCAGAGCCTTCGCCACCGCCTGCTCGTAGCCGGAGTTGAGGTCGGCGTGCAGCAGGCAGACAGCCACCGCCGCCACTCCGTCCGGGATCTTCGGGACCTCGCCCAGCGGCTCGATCTCGGCGCCGGCGGCGTCGAGGCGCCCGTTCACCTCGAGGCGGAGGTCCCGTGGCACGAGCGGCTCGGGCCGGTCGGCGAAGGCGTCGTAGAGCGAGGGCCGGTCCTGGCGGGCGATCTCGATGACGTCGGCGAAGCCGGCGTTGGTGATCAGCGCCACCTTGGCTCCCCGGCGCTGGAGCAGCGTGTTCGTGGCCACCGTGGTGCCGTGGGCCAGCAGTTCGGGCCGGTCGCCGCCGGCCAGCTCACGCAGGCCCTCCCGCAGCGCGTCTCCCGGCTCCGCCGGCGTGGAGAGGACCTTCACCACCCGACCGTCGTCCGCCACCAGGTCGGTGAACGTGCCCCCGGTGTCAGCCCCTACCCGCACCCCGACAGTCTGTCCGGTATCGCACGAATGAGTGGTTCGGAGCCCTTGTCCGGTTCAGCAGGTAACGGACCACTGGTCGTGGTATCCACACCCTCGACCGGGTTAACACCGGCTTAAGGCTTTTTTGGGGGCAGGGCCGTCGCTGGGGCTGCATTCGACCCTTTGCGTCCACGCGCCCTCACCCAACCAGGGAGATTCGCCGGTCGCGGCCGGTGGGGCGAAAGGACCACGAGCAGTGAACGCAGCAGCAAGATGGGGCAGCACGCATCGGACACGCACCAGGAACGTCCGGCTCTTGGTCGGACTGACTCTGATCACCGGGCTCATGGTGGCCAGGCCTGTCACATCCCAAGCCGTGCACACCCAGGGAACGAGCAGCCTCTTCGAGCTGGGGCCGGCCACGAACACCGGGACGACCAACATCAGGGACGACGTGGCCAACATCCCCGACTGGGAGGACATCTTCGACTACGAGAACGGTGAGGTCGTCACGTCCACGCTTC
>JBIOYN010000017.1:0-17698 GCA_044870155.1 Acidimicrobiia bacterium
AGATCGGCGTCGGCCAGCGCCCGGGCCGAGGGCGGTCGGCTCTTCCAGTCGTAGAACCCGGACGTCGACACTCCCAACAGCCCGCAGGTCACCCTGACTGGGAATCCTTCACCGGCGAGCCGGTCGACGACCGGGTAGGTCATTTTGGGAGGACGTTCTCCTGCGCGAAGTAGGCCGCCGCCCGCTTGAGGATCTCGTTCTCCATCTCCAAGCGGCGGTTCTTGCGCCGAAGCTCGGCCAACTCCTTGCGCTCGTCCGTGGTCAACCCCGGCTTCCGGCCAGCGTTGACCTCGTCCTGGTCGAGCCAGCGGCGCAGCCCCGACTCGGCGATCCCCAACTGCCTGGCCACTTGAATGATCGGCGTGCCGTCCCGGACCATCTGCATGGCCCGTTGCTTGAACTCATCCGGATAAGGCGCCGGCAACTCGGACTCCTTCCCCCAAGGAGGACTCCGCCCTCCTCAGCGTAGGTGTCCGGAGAACCGGGGGAACTCCAGGCGGAGATTGCGACGGGGCTCGCAACAACCCGAGGCCCACACTCCGTGGCGAACGAAACGCCAGCGGCCAGGTCGACGACCTCGCCGTCTTTCCGGATCCGGAGCTCGACCGGACGTGCGCGTCGTCGCATCTGCGGTGACTCGTGCAACGCCGAAGGATCGCCGCGCCCGTGGACGGACGTGCGTGGAACGCTGTGCCACTCGCGACCGGACGCGAATCGCGATGTGCCATGAATGTGCCATGGAAGCAGAAGAGGGGGCCCGCTAGTCTCAGCGATACCCCCTCCGACCTGCTCTTTCTTTGTCGGGACGGCGGGACTTGAACCCGCGACCTCAGCGTCCCGAACGCTGCGCGCTACCAAGCTGCGCTACGTCCCGATGAGCCGAGTGTAACCGACCTCCTGGAGGCCGACTCAGGCCGGGGCGGGCTCCTCCACCGGCTCCACGTCCTCGGTCTCGGCTGCCTCCGGGGCCGCCCGGTGGGCCTCCTCGGCGGCGATGAGGCTTTTCACCACGCGGCGCAGGGTGCCGGGGTCGAACGGCTTGACCAGGACGGCGTCGGCCCGGGAGCTGCGGGCCAGGAACCGGTCGGCCTCCCGGTCCAGCAGCAGGAGGATGGGGACGTGAGAGAGGCGATCGTTGTACTCCTCGAGCCGGAGATCCATGCTCACCGCCATCCCGCCCATGTTGCCGATCTGGAGATCGACGATCACCAGGTCGGGTTTCGCCTCGCCCACCACCCGGCGGACGTCCTGGCCCCGGGAGACCTCGATGACCTGGAAGCCGGGGCCGACGAGGGCGGCCTTGACCTGGTCACGGACCCAGGGGGCGTCGGAGGCGACCACGACCTTCGGCATGCGGACGAACCTACCCCACCAGGTGCCGGCCGACGGCCAACAGACCGGAGAAGTCGCACACCTCGTCGGGGAGGAGGGGCACCCGCACGATGGGGATCTCGCCCACTTCCTGCTCCAGCCCGTCGAGATGGCGACGCTCCCGGGCGGCCAGCTCGGAAAAGTCGGCCAGGTTCCCGTACAGGTCAGCCAGGCCGGCCGCCCTGTCCGCCAGCGCCGTCGCACGGGCCCGCAGCCCCTCGGGCACCTTCTCACCGAAGTCGGGGTGGATGCGGTTGACCACCAGCCCATCGATCTCCAGGCCCCCCTCCCGCAGGCGGCGGGAGAAGAACCCCGCCTCGGAGATGGCGTCCCGGCTCGGCGAGGTGATGAGCACGAAGGCCGTGCCCCGGTCGGCCAGGAGCTCGGTCACCTTGGCCGCCCGTTGCCGGAAGCCGTCCTCCATGCCCTCGAAGGCCTGAAAGAAGGCCACCAGGTCGTCCACCACCTCGGAGCCGATGACCTTGGCCACGGTGCGGAAGAACGTCACCAGGGCCAGGTTGGCGATCTTGAACGACGCCCGGGTGGGGGCCATGACCAGGCGGAAGAGCCGGTTGTCGAGCAGGCGGGTGAGCCGGGCGGGCGCCTCGATGAAGTCGAGGGCGTGGCGGGTGGGGGGTGTGTCGACCACGATCAGGTCCCAGGCGCCCTGCTCGTGCAGCTCGTGGAGCTTCTCGGTGGCCATGTACTCCTGGGTGCCCGACAGGGCCGAGGAGATGTTGCGGTAGAAGCGGTTCTCCAGGATGCGCTCGCCCTGGTCGGTGTCGGCGGCGTACTTGAGCACCAACTCGTCGAAGGTCGATTTGGAGTCGAGCATCAGCGCCGACAGGCTCCCGCCGGAGACCGCCTCCCCCTGCGGATCCCAGAGCTCCGGTGAGATCTCCGAGGCGGTGTGGGTGAGCGAGTCGAGCCCCAGGGTGTTGGCCAGGCGCTTGGCCGGGTCCACGGTGACGACCACGGTGCTCCGGCCCCGCCGGGCGCCCTCCAGGGCCAGGGCGGCGGCCGTGGTGGTCTTGCCCACGCCCCCGCTGCCACAGCACACCACGATGTGACGCTCGCCGGCCAGGTCGGCGACGGCGGTCACGGTGACGGCGTCGTCGCCACCGCACCCAGCCCATCAGCCAGCGCCCCGGCCAGGACCTCGAGCTGAGGAGGGCCGAGCTCGGCGGTGAAGAGGAAGGGCAGGTGCACCTGGGGCAGGTCCAGGGTCTCGGCCAGGCGCTCCACCTGGACCGACTGCAGCTCCCGGCGCCGGGTGTGGAAGGCGGCCGCCAGCGCCAGGTGGTCCACCTCGGCGTCGGGGATGTCCGCGCCGCCGGCGGCGGCCGCCGCCCGGATGGCGGCCGGCTCGGTCTCCAGGTCGCGGGCGGGGTAGAGGCCGTTCACCACCAGGGGTGCCAGGCTGAGCCCGGCCCCGTCCATGAGCACCTGGGCCGTCTCCACCGTCTCGCTGACGGGCGTCTCCTCGGGCAGCGTGACGAGCATGACCCGGGCCCGGTCCGGGTCGGCCAGCATCTCCGTCACCTCCATGGCCTGGGTGAGAACCGGCCCCACCCGCACGGCGTCGAGCAGCCCTTTGGGGGAGAGCAGGAAGGTGACGGCGTGGCCGGCGGCGGGCCCGTCGACCACGATCACGTCAGCCGCGCCCTGGCGCTGGAGGGCCTTGACCTTTCCCAGCACCAGGATGTCCTTCATCCCCGGGACCGCCGTCGACACCACGTCGATGGCGCCGGTGGACGTGAGCCGCCGGGAGATCCGGCCCAGGCCGTGGTCCTCCAGATATTCGATCAACGCCTCGTCGGGGGCGATGGGGAGGACCCGCAGCCCCGGGGACGGCGAGAACTCCTTATCCTCCAGGTTCGGCCGGCCGAAGGTGGCGGCCAGGCCCGACTTGCCCTCCAGCTCCACCAGCAGGGCCGATCGCCCGGCCCGGGCGGCGGCGGTGGCCAGGGCGGCCGCTACCGTCGTTTTGCCCACACCGCCCTTCCCCGCCACGATGATCACCCGCGACGCTGAGCACAGCTCGGCCAGCTCCATTGCCCCTCATGCTACGGGACCCCCTGTGCGCCGCTTCCTCCCCACCCTCCTGCTCCTCGCCACCACATGGTCGGTGGCCGGCCCGGCGTGGGCGGCCGATCCTCCCGCCCGCCACATCGAGGTCGTCCAGGTGGAGGGCGCCGTCGACCCGGTGATGGCCGACCTCGTCCTCTCCACCCTGGACGGGGCGGAGGCCGCCGGCGCCAGCGTGGTCATCCTCCAGATCGACTCCGACGGCGCCCTCGACACCGACCCCGGTGAGCTGGTGGCCGCCGTCCGGGACTCCAAGGTCCCCGTGGTCGCCTGGGTGGGCCCGTCCCGGGCCGCGGCCCGCGGGGCGGCGGCCATCCTGGTGTCGGAGGCGGCGGTCTCGGGCATCGCCCCGGGGGCGACGCTGGGCCCCAGCCATCCCGCCCGCCTCGACCTCGACGAAGGACCGGCCGGGGCGGCGGCCCCCCAGGCCCGCACCGGCCGGGCGGCCGTGGGGCTCAGACCGGGCGACGTCGACTTCCTGGCCCCCACCCTGGGCGACGTCGTCGTCCAGCTCGACGGCCGGATGGCGCGCACCGCCGACGGCGAGGTGAAGCTGTCCACCACCAAGGTCGTCCAGACCGACGACGGCCCCCGGCGGACCGCCAACCAGCCCGTCCGCTTCCGCAAGCTGTCGGCCATCGGCGGCGTCCAGCACGCGCTCATCAGCCCGCCCATGGCCTACCTGCTGCTCATCGTGGGCCTGGCGCTGCTGGTTTTCGAGTTCTTCACCGTGGGGGTCGGCCTGGCCTCCCTCACCGGCGCCGCCTGCCTGGTGGGTGCCTTCTACGGGTTCTCCCACCTGCCCACCGCCTGGTGGGCGGTGGCGCTCCTCTTCGCCTCCGCCTTGGGGTTCGCCATCGACGTCCAGGCCGGCCATCTGGGGTTTTGGACGGCAGTGGGCGTGCTCGGCCTCCTGGCCGGCTCCCTCGGCCTCTACGGCGGGTCCCCCCTTCTCAACCTGTCCTGGTGGCAGGTGGTCCTGGGAGTGGGGAGCCAGAGCCTGTTCATGCTCTCGGGGATGACGGTGGCCGTCCGCAACCGGTTCTCCCTCCCCACCGTGGGGCGGGACTCCATGATCGGCGAACTCGGCGAGGCCCGGACCGACCTCGATCCCGACGGCGTGGTCGTCGTCCGGGGCGCCCCGTGGCGGGCCCGGACGCACCGCGGACGGCCCGTGCCCCAGGGCGGCCCGGTGCGGGTGGTGGCCGTCGACCGGCTGGTGCTCGAGGTCGAACCGGACGGGTCGGCCGGGACTACGTAAACAACGGCCGACAAGCCACTTCCGGCCTTGTTTCCGCCGGTCAGGTGGATATAGCGTCCCGCCGCGAAGGTTTGCCTGACTCCCCGACTGAAGGACAAATCTTGGGTACTCGCACGATCACTGAGGTGTGGCAGCTGCGCGCCTTGTGCCGAGGTCCCGACTCGTCGCTGTTCTTCCCTCCCAGTCACTTCGAACGCAAAGACGAGAAGGAGGAGCGGGAGGCCCAAGCCAAGGCCATCTGCCGCACCTGCCCCGTCAAGCGGGAGTGCCTGGAGTACGCGCTTCGCATCCGAGAGCCCCACGGCATCTGGGGCGGTCTCAACGAGTTGGAACGCAAGTCGCTGCTGTCCGTCCGAGCCGGCTAGGCCGGCGGCGGCCCCTCTCCCAATCTCGGACCGGGAAAGCGCTCGTCCCCCCGCCGGCGCGTGACGCCGTCGGCATCCATGCGCGCCAGCAGGGCGAGGACGTACTTGCGCGACGACCCCAAGAGGTCGCGGGCCTGGGCCACCGTGAGCGAGCCGTGCTCGGCCAGGCCCCGGCGCACCACGTCCCGAGCCTGCTCGAGGGCGGCGGCCGTGAAGACCAGGCCCTCCACGTCCACCAGAAGCCCCTCCCGCACCAGCCCCCGCACGATCTCGGGCCGGGCGCCCACGTCGGCGGGGGCTGGGGGGGCGAAGGGCTCCGCCCCCACCGCGGCGAGCACCCGCTGGGCCTCGGGGTCTTCGGAGACCCGGGTCCGGTGGGCGGCGGCCCGCACCCGGCCCGACTCCATCACCAGACCGGGGGCACCCTCCAGCGCGGCCCGCAGCCTCGGAGGGTCGAGCCCGAGGCCGGGGGCGAGGGCGGTGAGCTCGAGGCCGGGCTCGAGGGGGTGGCGTTGGTGGTGCTCGGCCACTGCCTCCGTCACCCGGCGCCGGGTCTCCTCCAGGGCGGGCGTGGCCACCAGATAGCCGCCGACGGCCACCGCCGCCTCGGAGGCCACCAGCTCCTTGGCCAGGCGCTCGGCGCCCGATGGGTCGACGCCGGCCAGTGCCACCAGCTCCGGCGCCTTGAGCCAGGGCCGGCCGGCCAGGAGGCGCGCCCCCAGGGGCTGCCCCAGGCGAGCGGGCGCCAGCCGGGCCCGGCCCACGGGGGCGACGTCGAGGACCTCCGCCCCACCCACCGTCTCCTGGCGGCCCGTCTCCCGCAGCACCAGGCGGTCGCCGGGTGCGAGGGGAAGGGGGACGTCGAGGCGCAGGCGGGCGTAGCGGCCTTCCTCGTCGATCAGCCGGAGGCGCACGTCGTGCTCGCCGGAGCCGATGTAGGCCTTGTACGCCCCCCGGCGGCCGATGGCGGTCCCCGGGAGTGTGGTGAGGGCGACGTCGACGACCGAGGTGTGCGCCCACTGCCCGGCCACCACCAGGGCGCTGCCCCGGCGCAGGTCGGTGTGGTCGACGCCGGCCAGGTTGAGGGCCACCCGGCTCCCGGGACGGGCCTCGTCCAGCTCCCGGTGGTGACTCTCGATCTTGCGCAGCCGGGCCCGGTGGCGGCCCGGGACGATCAGCACCTCGGCGTCGAGGGGCAGCGATCCGCCGGCCAGAGTGCCCGTCACCACCGTGCCCGCCCCCTTGGCGGCGAAGACCCGGTCCACCCACAGGCGGGGCCGGCCGGCGTCGACGGCCAGCGGGGCGGAGGCGAGCATTCTGTCGAGGGCCTCCCGGAGCTCGGGGAGGCCCCGGCCCGAGCGGGAGTCGACGGCGAGGACGGCGGTGGGCGAGAAGGACGAGGTCTCCAGGCGCTCCTCCACCTCCAGGCGG
Source organism: Acidimicrobiia bacterium (assembly GCA_044870155.1). GTDB lineage: Bacteria > Actinomycetota > Acidimicrobiia > IMCC26256 > BP-133 > CAWBJP01. The sequence continues at coordinate 6,517 of JBIOYN010000017.1, forward strand.
GCGAGCTCGAGGAGGTCGTCGTCGACCAGGTCGGCCTTGGACACCACGGCCAACCCGTCCCGGACCCCGAGCTGGTCGAGGATGCGCAGGTGCTCCTCGGACTGCGGCATCCACCCCTCGGTGGCCGCCACCACCAGCAGCGCCGCCTCCACCGCCCCCACCCCGGCCAGCATGTTCTTGAGGAAGCGGACGTGGCCGGGCACGTCGACGAAGCCGAGCTCCTGGCCCGAGGGCAGGGTCATGAAGGCGAACCCGAGGTCGATGGTGAGGCCCCGGGCCTTCTCCTCGGCGAAGCGGTCGGGGTCGGTGCCGGTCAGGGCCAGCACCAGGGAGGACTTGCCGTGGTCGACGTGGCCGGCGGTGGCGACGACCCTCACAGGCCGAGCAGGGCGGCGGCCAGGCGGCCGTCGTCCGCCGGGTCGACGGTGCGCAGGTCGCACACCACCGAGCCCTCCTCCACCCGGGCCACCACCGCGTGGCCTCGCAGGACGGCCAGGGCGGCGTCGGCGTCGGCGACCTCGACGGCCACGCCCGCCGACGGGATGGTGAGGCCCGGCAGCGACCCGCCGCCCGCCACCGCCTCGGTGTCGGCCACCTTGGCCCCGGGGACGCCCGCCACCAGCGCCGCCGCCCGCGCCGCCAGGACCTCCACCGGCAGGGTGGCCATCCGCCACAGGGGGACGCCGGTGACGTCGCCCGAGAGGTAGGCCAGGGCCAGCTCCTGGAGGGCGGCCAGCGTCATCTTGTCGGCCCGGACGGCCCGGGCCAAGGGGTGACGGGCGACCACCGCCACCTGCTCCGCCCGGCCGGCGATGATCCCCGCCTGAGGACCGCCGAGCAGCTTGTCGCCCGAGAAGGTGACGAGCGTCGCCCCCGCCGCCAGCGTCTGGCGGGCGCCGGGCTCGTCGCGGAGCCAGGCCGGGCGCCGGGACAGCCAGGGGGTGGTCTCGTCGAGCAGGCCGGAACCGATGTCGGCCACCACGGGAGGCCCGAGGCCGGCCAGCTCGGCGACGGGCGTGGTTTCGACGAAGCCCACCATCCGGTAGTTGGAGGCGTGGACCTTGAGGACCAGCCCCGTCTCGGCCGACAGGGCCCGCCGGTAGTCGGCGAGCCGGGTGCGGTTGGTGGTGCCCACCTCCACCAGGCGGGCGCCCGACTCGGCCATGACGTCGGGCACCCGGAAGCCGCCGCCGATCTCCACCAGCTCGCCCCGGGAGACGAGCACCTCCTTGCCCCGGGCCAGGGCGGCCAGGGTGAGGAGCACGGCAGCGGCGTTGTTGTTCACCACCAGCGCCGACTCCGCCCCGCACAACCGGGCCAGGAGGGCGGCGGCGTGGTCGTGGCGCGACCCCCGCCGGCCGTCGTCCAAGCGGTACTCGAGGTTGGAGTAGCCGGTGGCGATGCGGGAGTCGGTGGGTCCCAGCGGCACCCGTCCCAGGTTGGTGTGGATGATCACCCCGGTGGCGTTGATGACCGGTCGCAACAGGCGTCCCATGACCTCGCCGGCCCGCCGGCGGGCGTCGGCCCCCACCTCGGCCGAATCCACCGGCTGACCCCGCTGGGCGGCCGCCCGGGCGTCATCGACCGCCGCCCGGGCCGCCTCGACGGCGAGGCCGTGCGGGACCCCGTCGAGGGCGGCCAGGACGCTGTCCACGGATGGCACGGCGCGCCGGGCGTCCACGCTCAGGACCGGCGAAGCAGGGGCGGGCGGCTGGGGCAGGGGCCCTCGGCCGCATCGTGATGAGCCGCAAGGCGAAGAGCCATGACCACTGCAGCGTAGGCTGTCGGCATGCCGTCGTCTTCCCGCAGCTGGCCCCGGCGGATCACCCGCGCCGTCATCATCCTGGTCATCAGCCTGCTGGTGCTCCCGCCCGCCACCGCCGGCGTGGCCCTGGCCACCTACCTGTTCATGCCCCTCCCGGCCACGCTCCCCGAGGAGCGCCCGCAGGCCGACTCCCGGGTGAGCACCGTCTACGCCGCCGACGGGTCCCCCATCGGCGAGTTCCGGGAAGCCGAGACCCGGGTGGTCATCGACAAGGACAAGATCCCCGACGTCATGAAGCGGGCGGTCATCGCCGCCGAGGACCACGAGTTCTACGAGCACAGTGGCGTCGACTGGCAGGGGATCGGCCGGGCCTTCTGGGCCGACGTGCAGTCCCGGACGCTGGAGCAGGGCGGCTCCACCATCACCCAGCAGCTGGTCAAGAACCTCTACACCGGCGGGGAGCGCACGGTGGTGCGCAAGGCCAAGGAGGCCCTCATCGCCGCCCAGGTGGAGCGGGTCCTGGACAAGGACGAGATCCTGGCCAAGTACCTGAACACCGTCTACATGGGCGACTCCGTCTTCGGTGTGGAGGCGGCGGCCCAGAGCTATTTCCGCAAGCCGGCCAAGGAGCTGACCCTCTCGGAGGCGGCGCTCCTGGCCGGCGTGCTGCCCGCCCCCAGCCGCTACTCGCCCCGCAGCCACAAGGAGGCGGCCGAGTTCAAGCGCAACGTCGTCCTCGACTCGCTCGAGCGCTACAAGCTGGCCACGCCCCAGGAGGTGGCCGCCGCCCGGGCCGAGAAGCCCAAGGTGTACCCGCCGCCGGGGGTGCGGGGCCGCTACCCGTACTTCCTCGACTACCTGCGGGTCTACCTCCTCGACGTGAAGGAGTACCCGCCCGATCTGGTGTTCCGGGGCGGGCTCAAGATCGAGACCACGCTCGACCCCGAGATGGAGGAGCAGGCCCTCAAGGTCGTCCAGAAGACCCTGCCCGATCCCAAGGACCCGGAGGCCTCGCTCGTCTCCGTCGAGCCCCAGACCGGGTTCGTGCGGGCCCTGGTGGGCGGCCGCAACTGGGACGAGTCCAAGGTCAACCTGGCCCTGGGCAAGCTCGGCGGCGGGTCCGGGCGCCAGGCCGGTTCGGCCTTCAAGCCGTTCGTACTGGCCCGGGCGCTCGACGCCGGCGTCTCCCCCAACAAGGTGTACTCGGCGCCCTCGTCCGTCCAGCCCAAGGGTTTCACCAAGCCGGTGAGCAACTACGAAGGCGGCTCCTACGGGTCGGCCACCATCGCCAAGGCCATGCACAAGTCGATCAACACCGTCTACGTGCAGCTGATCGTGGACGTGGGGATCAAGCAGACGGCGGAGATGGCCAAGCGCCTGGGCATCACCAGCATCGATCTGTCCAAGCCGGTCTACGGCGGCATCGCCATCGGCACCCAGGAGGTCTCGCCCCTCGACATGGCGTCGGCCTTCTCGGTCTTCGCCGCCCGGGGGCTGCGGGCCGAGCCCACGCCGGTGCTGCGCATCACCGACCAGGACGGGCGGGTGCTGGAGGACAACACCATCTCCGAGCGGGGTGAGCGGGTGCTCGAGGAGCCGGTGGCCGACAACATGAACCAGATCCTCCGGGGCGTGATCGAGGCGGGGACGGGGACCCGGGCCAACATCGGCCGCCCGGCGGCGGGGAAGACGGGCACCTCCCAGAACTACGAGAACGCCTGGTTCGTGGGCTACACGCCCACCCTGTCGACGGCGGTGTGGATGGGCTACCCCAAGGGCAACATCCCCCTGGTGCGCATCCACGGGACCCCCCGGGTGGCGGGCGGGACCATCCCGGCCAAGATGTGGCACGACTTCATGGTCCAGGCCGTGAAGGGCGTGGAGCCCACCGACTTCACCGAGCCCGCCCCCATCGAGTCCCTGGCCGACCGGGCCAAGCGGGAGCAGCGGGGCGGCTTCGACCTGGGCGGCCAGCGGGACGGCCCTGGCCTCCCCGACGAGGGCCCGTATTACACGCCACCCCCCGTGCCGGTGGCCAGCGAACCGACGACGACCACGTCGACGGAACCGCCCCCCACGACGAGCACCACGGTGGCGCCCGCCGTCACCACCACCACCAAGCCGCCGAGCAGTACCACCACCACCCGCCGTAGCAGCCCCACCACCACGACCACGAGACCCCGCGCCCTCGCCGGCCGGTAGCGGGGAGACAGCCGGACGGAACTGTGCGCTGGGGACCACCGTCACAGTGGTTCCGGGTGCTCAGATCCGGAACAGTGCTTCCGGATCGGCCTCTAGCGCCGGTGCCGAAGCACAGCTAGCGGCGTTCTCCGGCCCCGCCGGGCGACGTGGCGCCCTCGGGGCATTTGAGGACCTTCTCGCAGGCGGCCCGGATGGGGGAGGCGAAGGTGATCCGGTCGGAGGTGAAGCCCAGGGGGGCGTAGGCCGGCGTGGCCACCCCCACCGCCTCGCCCTTGGAGTTGAGCAGCGGCCCGCCGGCGAAGGCGCCGGTGGCGGCGGCATCGTGCTGGATGCCGGCGGCGGACACGTCGGCCACCGAGCCCTGGGTGATGGAGCCGCCGGCCCCGCCCACACCGGCGACCACGAACACGCGCTGGCCGAACTCGAGCTTGTCGTCCGCCGGCGACCACTTGATCCGGGGCAGGCTGCCCTTGTCCACGATGAGCAGCGCCAGGTCGCGTTCCTCCTGCCAGGTGTGGAGGGTGGCGCCGATCCGCTCCTCACCCCGGCGCAGGACGATGGCCGGCCCGGGACGCTTGGTGGCGGCCTTCACCACCGACAACGACGTGAGCAGGTAGGACTTCTCGGCGTCGGAGGTGACCACGAAGGCCGAGCCCACCCGCACCTGTCCGAACTCGTCCTGGGTCTCGATGAGGTACACGGACTCCTTCACCTTGTCGATCAGGTCCTGGAGGGTCTCGCCCGAGGCCCGGAGCTGCTCGATGGGCTCGAGCTCCTTGCGGATGTCCTCCTTGGCTGCCGACAGATCGGAGGCGATCTCCTTGCGGGCCGCGTCCCGCCGGCCCTCGAAGCCCTCGATGAAGTCGTTGACCCGCTTCTCGACGTTGTCGAGCTTGTACTGGTAGTAGGCGTAGAGCACCGTGCCACCGAAGGCGAAGCCAATGGAAGCGGCCAGGAGCAGGGACACCAGCCCCAGCACGGTTTTGGGTACGAGGCGCTGACCGAGGCCGGCCCCCTCGCCGCGCTTGCGCCGCCGGCCGCCGTTCTTGACCGAACGGCCAGTCTTGGCCGGCTGTTCGGGAGCCTCGGTACGCATAGGGGGCATCGTAGGCGCCCACACCCCCCCGGAGGTCGCACCGGCCCCGCGGGTTGGTACCGCCCCCGCCCCTAGAATGGAGCAGATGACCGACCCTGCGCCGGCGGTGGAGATCCGGCCGGCTGCCACCCTCATGCTCGTCCGCGACGGTGTCGACGGGATGGAAGTGCTGATGCTGCGCCGCCATCCCGACGCCATCTTCGCCGCCGACGCCTGGGTTTTCCCCGGCGGTGCCCTCGATGACTCCGACGCCGACCTGGCCTTCGACGCCGGACTCACCGATGGTGACGCCAGTGTCACGATCGGTGTCCCTGCCGGCGGGCTGGCCTGGTTCGTGGCCGCCACCCGGGAGTGTTTCGAGGAGGCGGGCATCCTGCTGGCCCGCCACGCCGGCACCGGCGCGGCCCTCGATACCAGCTCCGAGCTCGACACCACCCGGTTCAACCGGCACCGCCGGGACCTGCTCGCCGGCCGGCGGACACTGGCCGACGTCCTCGCCGCCGAGGATCTCACGCTGGATCTGGGCCGGCTGGTCTACGTCTCCCACTGGATCACCCCGCCGGGCCCGCCCCGCCGCTTCGACACCCGGTTCTTCGTGGCTCCCGCCCCCGACGGGCAGGCCGCCTCCCACGACACGGCCGAGACCGTGGAGTCCGTGTGGACCACCCCCGCCCGGGCGCTCGAGCGGCGCTCGGCGGGCGAGATCCACCTCGTCGTCCCCACCATCAAGAACCTGGAGGTTCTGGCCCGGTTCCCGGCCCGCGCCGCACTGCTCACGGAGCTCCGATGCCCGACATGACCCCTGGGGTGGCCAGCGCCCTGTCCCCCCTCGTCCGCCGGATCGTCGCCCCCAACCCGGGGATGATGACGGGCCCGGGCACCAACACCTACCTGGTGGGAATCGACGAGGTGGCGGTCATCGACCCCGGCCCCGACGACGCCGGCCACATCGAGGCCATCATCGGGGCGTCGATGCGGGAGCGCGTCCGCTGGGTGCTCGTCACCCACCACCACCACGACCACTCCGCCGGCGTGGCCCGCCTGGCCAAGGCCACCGGGGCCGAGATCGTGGCCTTCGGCGCTCCCAAGGGGGTCGAGCTGGACTACGCCCCGGACCGCCGGGCCAAGGACGGCGAGGTCATCGAGGGCACCGAGTGGGGTCTGGAGGTCCTCCACACTCCCGGTCACGCCTCCGACCACCTGTGCTTCCTGCTCGAGGAGGAGCGGGTGCTGTTCACCGGCGACACGGTGCTGTCGGGGACGACGACCGTCATCCCCCACCCCGACGGGAAGATGGCGGCCTACCTCCAGAGCCTCGAACGCCTGCGCAAGCACCGGCTCAGCCGCATCTGCCCCGGCCACGGTGACGTGATCGACGATCCCAAGGCGGTCCTCGGCGAGTACGTCGAGCATCGCCTGGCCCGGGAGCAGCAGATCCTGGAGGGGTTGCGGGACGGCCCGGCCAAGATCGACGAGCTGGTGGCCCGGATCTACGTCGACGTCCCCGAGGCGCTCTACCCCATGGCCGCCCGCTCCGTCCACGCCCACCTCGTGAAGCTGAAGAGCGAGGGCCGGGTGTCGGGTCGCGACGCCAATTCTGCGTGGAAATCGGCCTGATCCCCGAGAAGACCTCGAAATGACATAGAGGGTTCAGGGATCGGGCGAAGAAGTGAAACACGGCTCGATCCACGCCAAAGCGTCAAATCGGACATCGCGGGCATCGCAGACAAAGGGGGCGTATCGCCGTGCGAAGCGGGAAGCGGCTGAACAGCGTCGACACGGCCGGGGAGGAAGGGCGTCTCGAATCGCTCCTCGACGTCCTCGCCTCCCGCAGCGACGAGATGGCCCTGCGGGCCTACGAGATCTACGCCACCTCCGTGCCCGAGACGGCGCTGTGGTCAGAGACCGAGCGGGAGCGCTTCATCGGCCAGTCCCGCCAGCGGTTCGAATCCATCCTGGCCGTCGTCGCCCACAGCGACGAGCTCGACGACTCCCTCGTGCGGGACCTGAAGGAGCTGGGGATGACGGCCGCCTGGGCCGGCAGCTCCCTGCCGCCGCTGCTCATGGTCCTGCGCATCTCCCGTGACCTGGTGGTCCAGAGCGCCCTGTCGATCGCCGAGGAGGGCGGAGCAAGCTGGGGTGTACCCCTGTCGCTGCTCCTGACCCGGGTGCTCCCGGCCATGGACCGCCTCACCGACGCCCTGGCCCAGGGCTACTGGGCCGCCCTGGTGGGCGAGGACGAACCCGAGGCGGACGTGCGGATGCGGCTGGTGGAACAGCCCAGCTAGGGGCAGGGGTTGGGAGCGCCCGTCCCGGCGCGCCCCGAGCAGGTGGCGAGCTGGGCCAGACGGGCGGAGCGGGCCGTGACGTCCGGGTCGTTGGCCGGGTCGGCGTCGCCGAGCAGGTTCTCCATCTCGTAAGGGTCGGCGATCAGGTCGTAGTACTCCCGGAAGGCGATGGTCCCGTCGTCGTTGTAGTACTCGATGTACTGGGAGGAGGCGTCCCGCAGCGATGCCCACGGGGGGTACCGGAAGCCGGGGTCCCGGGAGTACTCGATGAGCTGCTCGGTGCGGGTGGGCGGTCCCAGCAGCGACGTGCCGTCCATCACCGCCGGCGGCATGGCCCCGGCGGCCTCGATCACGGTGGGAGCCACGTCGGCCACCGAGGCGAAGCGGGGGTCCACCGCGCCCGGCGCCACCCGGCCCGGAAACCGCAGCAGGAGGGGGACATGGATGCCCTCGGTGTAGGGCAGGCTCTTGGACTTCTGGCCGTGCTCACCCCAGAAGTAGCCGTTGTCGGAGGTGAGGATCACCAGGGTGTCGCCGTCCTCGCCCAGAGCGGCGAGCTTGCCGGCGATGGCCGCCACCAGGTCGTCGACCGAGTAGAGCGTGCGCAGCTGCGCCTCCCGCTCCCGGCGGGCCTGGGCCTCCCCGTGGCGGTGGACCTGTACGAAGTCGGGCTTGTCGGAGCGGTCCTCCTCGTGCACCGAGGGTGGCGGCTGCCACTCGGGGACGGGCGTCGCCTCGTAGTCGTGCTCCGGGGTGAAGGGCTGATGGGGGGCCTGGGTGGCGACGTAGAGGAAGAACGGCCGGGCGTCGTCGACCTCGAAGCCGTCCAGGAACTCGAGGGCCTTGCCGGCGATGAAGTCGGTGGAGTACTCGTTCACCTGCTGACGCCGGCCATCGACGCTGTAGTAGTCGCCGTAGTAGTCGCTCTCGTTGACCACCGCCCAGTGGTCGAAGTTGGGCGGGGGCTGGGACAGGTCCCAGTAGAGGAGGAACTTGCCGCTGATGGCGGTCTGGTAGCCGGCGGTCTTGAGCGCCGCCTGCATGGTGGTGGCGTGGTCGAGCTCGGGGGTGAGCCGGTTGGTCCGGACCCCGTGGTTGTGGGCGTAGCGGCCGGTCATGATCGACGCCCGGGACGGGCAGCACAGGGGGGTGGCCACGAACGCCTGGGGGAACGTCATCCCGCCGTCGCCCAGCCAGGCCCGGGTCTTGGGCATGACGTCGAGGGAGTCGGCGCGCTGGTCGTCGGTGACGATGACGACGACGTTCGGGTGGATCGGGGCCGTTTGGGAGGGGGCCTCCTCGAGGGGAAGCACCACGACGATGCAAGCGATGGCGACGGCCACCGCGAACCGGGGACGCATGGAGTCGATCCTGACGGTCCGGCGTCCGCCGCGGGTGGATGCACAACCCGATCTGTAAGTGACTGCTTACTGACGGAGAGAGCCGAACTGGCCCTCGGTGGGCTCAGCTCAACAGAACCACGGCTCGGTGAGGCGGGGACGGGCGTCGCCGGCGGCCAGGGGAACCAGCTCGGGCGCCTGGGCTTCACCGCGACCGGCGGCCTCGTACACCGCGGCCCGGATGCGTTCGAAGGTGGCCGGGAGGGATTCGCCGGCGGCGGCCTGGATGAGGTCGACCAGCCGGCGCTGGAGGGCGTCGACGGCGGGATCGGCCGACGACCACGTCCACGTCAGGCGCTCGGCGTCGTATGGGCCCACGCTGAGCTGGTCGAGGAGGAGCGAGCCCTCGGGCAGGAGCAGCCGGATCGTGTACTGGATCGGCTCCACGTTGGCCACCAGATCGTGGGCGGCCACGAAGTCGATCAGATCAGCCACGTCGTCGACCGTCGTCCACGGTGTGAAGGGCAGGAACGAGGGGCGCACCTCGATGCCGTGACGACGCAGCAGGTCCACCACCTGGGCGGCCTGGGCCGTGGTGTGACCCTTGTCGAGGCGGGCCAGGAGGGCGTCGTTGACACTCTCGAAGGCACTGACCACGAACAGGCAGCCGGCGGCAGCCAACTCGGGCCACAGGCCGGCGTGGCGCAGGATGTGATCGACCTTGGCCGTGCAGTCGAAGGTCACGTCCGGGAAGCGCTCGTGCAGGCGGCGCACCACCCGCAGCGAGTGCTGGGGGCCGTTCAGGAAATCCGGGTCGCCGAAGGTGAGGTGGCGGGCCCCGGCCGCCACCTGGGCCTCGGCGTCGGCCAGGACCACGTCCTCGGGCACGATGCGCAGGCGGCCGTCGTAGATGACGGGCACGGGACAGTGGCGGCAGCGGTGGAGGCAGCCGTGGCTCGCCTCCACGTAGCCGGCCAGGCGCCGCTCGGAGCCGATGGCCAGCTGGGCATAGCGGTCGAGCGGCGGGAGGCCGTCCCGGCGCGGGGGCCGGAACGGGGAGCGGCCGAGCTCGACCGAGTCCCCGTTGACGGTGCTCGGCGCCCCCCCGAGCCCGGCGGCCCAGGCCAGGAGGGCGGGCTCGTATTCGCCGGCGATGAGCCGGGAGGCGAGCCCGTCGGGGGCGGTGGGGGCGTAGAGGCCGTACAGGCACACGGGCAGGTCGGGGTGGAGGGCCCGGACCACCGCCACCCAGCGCTGGGCCAGGCGCATGGCGGTGTGCATGGGGACGGACACGGCCACCGCCTCCGCCCAGGTCAGGGCGTCCAGATCCCAGGTCTCGACGGCCAGGTCGAGGGTGCGGACGTCGTGGCCGGCGGCGCCCAGGGCGGCGGCCGGGGAGGCCACGTGCAACGGCTGATGACCCAACTCGTAGGTGGAGACGAGCAGCACCCGCATGGCATCCAGCCTAAGCGCCGCCGCTCAGGGAGCGATCACCACGTCGAGCTGGGCGTGGGCGGCGCGCAGGGCGGCCTCGACGGCCTCGGGCGTCGCCGCCCGGGCGAAGAGGAACCCCAGGTAGCGGTCGGCTTCGGGGAGTGGCCGGACGCGCCGGCCCGGGAGTACGGACAGCTCCAGCCCCTCGACGCCGGGTACGGCCCGGGCTGCCGCCTGGCCCCGGACCTCCACCAGGGTGCCGGCGGCGGGGATGGGCAGCATCATCACCCCGGATGCGGCCCGCTCCCGGTGGGCGTCGAGCGGCAGGTCGAGGGCGTGGCGGAGGATGAGCTCCTCCAGGCTGAGGCCGGCCCCGAAGCGCAGCGCCCGCGAGCACAGGCCCCCGATGGAACGGGCCGCCACCTCCAGGAGCCAGGGCCGGCCGTCGGCGTCGATCCGCAGCTCGGCGTGGGCGGGCCCCTCGACGAGGCCGATGGCGGCGGCGGCCCCGGCGACCGCCTCCGCCACCTCGGCCTGGGTGGCGGCGGGCAGGCGGGAAGGGGTGACGTAGAGCGTCTCCTCGAAGTAGGGCCCGGTCAGGGGGTCGGGCTTGTCGAAGACGGCCAGCACCTCCAGCTGCCCGCGCCGCAGCAGCGCCTCCACCGCCACCTCGGTCCCGTCCACGTAGCGCTCGACCACCAGCGGGCCCTCCGCCGACCCGGTGGCCTCGGCCAGGATGTGCCGGGCCCGCTCGCCGGCGGCCGCCGCCTGGGCGGCGTCGTCGGCCCGGATGACGCCCCGGCTGGCGGACAGGGACACGGGTTTGACCACACAGGGGAACCCGATGGCGCAGGCGGCGGCGGCCACGTCGGCGCCCGCCGGCACCAGCGTGAAGGCGGGCTGGCGGACAGCTCCGGCGGCGGCCAGGGCCTGGCGCATGACCGCCTTGTCCCGGGTGGCGGCCACCGCCTCCGGGGGGTTGGCGGCCAGACCCAGGCGGGCGGCGGCCAGCGCCGCCACCATGACCCCCTGGTCGTCGACCGCCACCACGGCGTCG
>JBIOYN010000018.1:0-2702 GCA_044870155.1 Acidimicrobiia bacterium
GAGCTAGAAGCCGTACGCCTCGGCGAGGTCGGGGTCGCGGGCGGCGAGCAGCTCGGCCAGGCCGACCATCACCTTGCACTGCTTGAAGGTGGCGTCGTCCTGCATCTTCCCGTCGATCATGTGGACGCCCCGGCCGTCGGGAATGGCCTCCGTGACCCGCTTGGCGAAGCGAACCTCTTCGGGATCGGGAGAGAACACCTTCTTGGCGATGTCGATCTGGACGGGGTGGAGCGACCAGGCGCCCACGCAGCCGAGGATGAAGGCGGCCCGGAACTGCGTCTCGCAACCCGCCGTGTCCTTGATGTCGCCGAAGGGCCCGTAGAAGGGGAGGATCCCGTTGGAGGTGCAGGCGTCGACCATCCGGGCCAGGGAGTAGTGCCAGGGGTCCTGCTGGGCGGTGACCCGAGGCGCGTCGAGATCGGCGCCGGGGTCCTCCATGACCCGGTAGCCGGGGTGGCCGCCGCCCACCCGGGTGGTCTTCATCCGCCGGGAGGCCGCCAGGTCGGCCGGCCCCAGGCTCATGCCCTGCATGCGGGGGCTGGCGGCGGCGATCTCCTCGACGTTGGCCACGCCCAGGGCCGTCTCCAGAAGGGCGTGGACGAGGATGGGCCGGTCGAGCCCGGCGCGGGCCTCGAGCAGGGCCAGCAGGCGGTCCACGAAGTGGATGTCCCAGGCGCCCTCCACCTTCGGGATGATCACCACGTCGAGCTTGTGGCCGATCTCGGTGAGGATCTCGGTGAGATCGTCGAGCAGCCAGGGGGACTCGAGGCCGTTGACCCGCGTCCACAGCTGCGTGTCGCCCAGGTCCATCTCCTTGCCCACCCGGATGAGGCCCTGGCGGGCCGCCACCTTGCGGTCGACGGGTACGGCGTCCTCCAGGTTGCCCACCAGGATGTCGGCCTTGGCGGCCAGCTCGGGTGCCTTGGCCACCATCTTGTCGTTGGAGAAGTCGAGGAAGTGGATCACTCGCGAAGGCCGGACCTCCAGCTCGCGGGGCGGATTCGGCGCCCCGATGGCGAGCGGCTTGAAGAAGTCACGGGGGTTTCGCACGAGTTCAACGGTATCCCCGGGGTTCGGGGTTCCCCGAAAGAACTAGCGTCGCGGCGTGCTCCAAAGCATGGGCGACGGGGTGTGGGCGTGGATCCAGTCCGGCGGGGGGTCGGGGATCTCCAACGCCGGGGTGGTGGCCGACGACGACGGGCTCACTGTCATCGACTCGCTCATGGTCCGGTCCCAGTGGGAACCGTTCGCCGCCGCCGTGGCCGGGATCGGCTCGCCCGTCCGGCGCCTGGTGCTGACCCACGCCCACGTGGACCATGTGGGCGGCAGCAAGGCGTTCCCCATGGCCGCCGTGTACGGCTCGCCCGCCACCAGCGCCCTGCTGGAGCAGCCGATGATGGTCGACGCCTACAAGGCGTTCATGCCCGCCTTTGCCGGCGAGTTCGACGAGCTGGCCGAGACCGGCACCCGCAAGGTGACCCACGAGGTGTACGACGCCGCCACCCTCACCGCCCGCATCGAGCTGCTCCCCGCTTCGGGACACACCGCCGGGGATCTGATGATCCTGGTGGACGACGCCGACGTGCTCTTCGCCGGCGACCTGGCCTTCTTCGGCGTGACCCCACTCGCCTTCCAGGGCGACCCGGCAACGTGGGCCGAGGTCCTCACCACCCTGCCCGACCTGGCGTCGCGGATCGTTCCCGGCCACGGGCCGGTGGGGGGCGCCGACGAGGTGAACGCCTTGCGGGAGTACCTGCTGGCCTGTGTGGAGGGCAAGGTCGGGTCGGGCCCGTGGGACCGGTGGATCGAGCGGGAGCGGGACGAGATCAACATCGAGCGGGCCGCCATGCTGGCGGCCGGTGAGCCGCCGACGACCATGCCCCCGTCGATGCTGCGGGCGCTGGGGATGGGGTAGGGTCCACCACCTGGGGCTGGGGCGCTCTTACGGTATTGGGGCCGCGCGAGCGAGGAACTGGGGGGGATCATGGAACGTGGGCGTGCACGCCGCCGGTTGAGCAACCTGCTGCTGGCCACCGGGACGATCACGATGCTCCTCGGGCTGCTGGCCGGGGAGGCCGGCGGTACGGACCAGGGTCCGGACTACCACGACCGGCACTATTCGGTGTCGGGAGATCGGCGGCTCAGTAGCCAGTCGAACCGGACGACGTTCACCTTCGAGGTGGTGGGGGACGCCGCCGCCGAGTACTTCCTCGTCAACGCCTGCGAGCCCGGCACGACGGTCCTGCGCGCCTTCGGGCCCGACGACCAACAACCGGTGTCGGACGGTCCCGACCAGGGGACCGGCCACGAGAGCCTCAAGTTCGAGCCGGGAACCCTGGGGACGTACACGGTCATCTACCGGGACGACATCTCCGGCGCCGAGTTCATCATCAAGAACGGCGACGGGCACCGCCACTTCCACCTCGGGACCGGATGCCCTGACGGCACCGAGGTCACCACGTCGTCCCGCCCGGACTCGACGGCGACCACGGACAAGGACTCGACCACCACCACTGAGAAGGAGTCGACCACCACCACTGAGAAGTCGACCACCACCACCACCACCGGCGCCCCGACGACGTCCACCACGGCCGGACCCACCACGACGACCCAGGGCCCGACGACGACCACCCAGGGCCCGACGACGACCACCCAGGGCCCGACCACGACCACCCAGGGCCCGACCACGACCACCCAGGGCC
>JBIOYN010000019.1:0-26335 GCA_044870155.1 Acidimicrobiia bacterium
GGGGTTTCGCCGACCGCACAGTCGACGTCGACCATGCGGCTGCAGGTTCGGCAGATGAGGTGGTGATGGTTGTCATCGACCCGGCTCTCGTAGCGGGCCGACGACCCGGCAGGCTGGATGCGCCGGAGGACGCCCTTGTCGGTGAGGGTCCCGAGGGCGTCGTACACCGCCTGACGGGAGATGGCACCGATCTCGGACCGCACGACCTGCTCGATGTCGTCCGCTGTAGCATGCGGCCGCTCGGACACCGCCCGGAGAACAGCCAGGCGTTGGGCCGTGACCTGCAGACCGTGCCGGCGGAGCAGCGCATCGTTGTCAGCGGATGTCTCCCTGGACACGGCCCGGAGCCTAGACCTCATCTTGGAATAAGTCTAGATCTGGCTTGATCCCAGTTTCTGACTAGGTCGTCGGCGCCGGCGTTTACGGGCGGCAGTGGCGTTCCGCCTTCGGTTGCCAGCCATCCGGCCTAGATGGGACTCCTAGGCGCCGGCTCAGCAGCGGCCGGGGCCAGCGCTTCCAGCACCGTGAGGGCCGTGGCCAGTGACCGGTCCGGGTCGACGTCGGGAGCGGCGACGGCGGGATCGAAGTTCAGCTCGAGGAACAGCTCGTCGAGACCGGCCTCCTGGTAGCGGGCGATGTCCTCGGCGACCTGGTCGAGGGTGCCCCACAGGGGACGGCGGTCGTCGCCGAGGTGGGCTTCGTCGAGGAGCCGGACCGATCCGCGGGACACGGTCCGCATCGAAGCCGGGTCCCGGCCTGCCTCCTCCGCCGCCCGCCGCAGCCGGTCGAAGAGGGGGGCGACCTGGGTCAGGGGCACGTTCCCACCCACGTAGCCGTCGGCCAGCGTGGCGGCCCGCCGGACCGTAGCCGGGGCGTACCCGCCGAGAAGGATGGGCGGCCGGGGTCGTTGTTTCGGCTTGGGCTGGAACAGGCACCGGGGCACGGAATAGAAGTCGCCCTTGAACTCGACCGGGTCGTCCGCCCACAGGGCATGGAGGCAGCGCAGGAACTCCTCGGCACGGGCCCCCCGCCGGTGGAAGGGGACCCCCGCCGCCTCGTACTCGTCCTCCGACCAGCCGACGGCGAGACCGACGTCGAGCCGGCCGCCGGAGACGATGTCGAGCGTAGCCAGCTGCTTGGCCAGAACGGCGGGCGCGAAGTAGGCAGCGACCACCACGGCCGTGCCGAGGCGGATCGTCCGGGTGGCCCCGGCGACGTGCGCCAGCGTGACGATGGGGTCGACCACCATCTTGAACGGCTCCGGCCACGGCTGGCCGGGGGTGCTCGGGTAGTCGTTGCGGGGCTCTGTGGGGTAGAGGAGCCGGTGGACGGTCCACAGCGAGTGGTAGCCGAGCTCTTCGGCCCGCCGGGCGATGACGATCTGGTTGGACGGCGTGGCCCACGAGCCCGCCACCGGGAGCGAGAACCCGAGCTTCACGGCACCGAAACCTCTTCCACCGCGCCGGATACCACACAACGGTTCGACACAAGCCCCCGGGTTAGAGCGGCGAGGAGGTCGGCCACGGCCTCGGGCGACGTCATCATGGCGTCGTGGCCGGCGTCGATCTCGATGTACTGCCGGTCCGTCCGCTCCTGGGGGAACGCCGGTGAGCGCGCAGTCGGTTGAACTCCGGCCGCAGCCGACCGGCGACGCGGCTCCGGCACCTCCCGCCGTGCAAGGAAGACCCGTCGGGTCACCATCAGCCCTCCCCCACTCCGTCAGTCTGGGGAACAATCGGCCAAGGCGACCATACGCTCACCGCCCGCCCGAGGCTACGCCCGACGCTCTGCCGACTCTCCGTGCTTGCCGCCGTTCCGTGCCATGCCGGGGCGTTGCGATCGGAAGGTGGCCGTCCTAACGTCCTGAGTCGCCGATTGGCACCCGAGAAAGGGAGCTCGCCATGAGCGTCACTGACGGATTGCTCGAGAACGCCCAGCGCTACGCCGAAGGATTCGACAAAGGTGGGTTGCCCATGCCCCCGGGGAAGCACGTGGCCGTTGTGGCCTGCATGGACGCCCGTCTCAACCCCTACGGCCTCCTCGGCCTGCAGGAGGGCGAGGCCCACGTCATCCGCAACGCCGGAGGCGTCGTGACCGACGACGTGATCCGCTCCCTCACGATCTCCCAGCGCCTGCTCGGCACCCAGGAGATCATCCTCATCCATCACAGCGACTGCGGCATGCTCACGTTCAACGACGACGACGTGAAGGAGCAGATTCGGGCGGACACCGGGATCCGGCCGCCGTTCGCCCTGGAGGCCTTCCCCGACGCCGATGAGGACGTGCGCCAGTCGATCCAGCGCATCCAGGCCAGCCCCTTCATCCCCCAAAAAAACGCAGTCCGGGGCTTTGTCTACGAGGTCGAAAAGGGCACCCTGCGAGAGGTGACGTAACGAGGAGAAGAAGACGCTGACCGTTTGGGAGCCGATGAATGGATACCGAGAGGACGCCCCCCGGGGCGTCCTCTCGGCGTCCGGCACCTCGGTGGTGACCGACGCCCGCTGCTGCTTCTGCGGCAAGGAGGTTCTGGGTCGACGTCATGCCGGCGAAACGGCCTGAGTCGAGACTCAGCCGGCCACAACCGCCGCCGCCAGCGCCATCCGATGGTCCTTCGTCCAGGGGGCCCCCATCTTGCCCGTGGGCCGTGCAGGACCTCGTCGGCCCGCTCACCCAGCATGGTGGCCGCCTGACCGATCACCTCCTTGGCGACATAGAGGTGCACCTCCCAGTCGCGATCGTGTGCGAGCTCGGAGAGCACCTGGCGGTACATGATGGCGTCGGCGCGGGCCTCATAGGGCGCGCGACGTTGGACGGCGATGTCGTCGGGGAAGTCCAGCGGCCAGACTCGGAGCGAGATCGAGACGACCGGCGTGGGCAGGGCGGCTGCGAGTTCGTCGAGCGCAGCTGACGCGGCCCGAACGACCGACGCTCGCACCTCGGCGACCAGCGCAGCCGTGGCGGCGACATCGAGACGCCGGCTCTGGCAGTGGATCGGTGCCACCGTCATGCCGGGTTCGACCAGTTCGATCCGTCGGCGGTCCACGACCTCGTGGTCAGCTGACGTCGTCACGGCGACGGCCCAGCCGAAGTGATCAGCGATGCCCACGCGCATGTCACCGATTCTCCCGTGCGGTTGGCGGCAATGGTCCCGACCGCCTCGGCCAGTTCCTGCCAGGTGCGGCCCGCAATTCGATCCTCGGCGGCGGCCGGCGGCTCACGCCGCCTCGGGGGGCACGATGACCACCGGCTGGTGGGCCCGGTGGCTCACCTTGTAGCTGACGCTGCCCAGGACCCGGTCCTCGAACCCGCCGTGGCCGTGGGCCCCGACGACGATGAGGTCGGCGTCGTTGGCGTCGGCGACGGCCATGAGCCCGGCGGCGGCTGGGGCCGTCTCGAGCTCGATCCTGAACGGCACCCCGGCGGCGTGCAGCGGGGCGCACCAACGCTGTTCGACTTCCCGGCGCAGCTCCTTCCGCCACGGGCCCGACTCCGATGCCCGCAATCCCAGGCCGGCGGCCACGGCGATGCTCGTCCCCCGGGCCAGATCCTCGACTGGACCCAAGGCGTAGACGGCGATGATCTCGGCGTCCTGGTCCCGGCCCAGACCGATGGCCCAGCGCAGCGCCCGGGCCGATCCGGGGGAACCGTCCACACCGACCACGATGCGCTTCATCATGAGATGGTCTCCTTTCTCTTTTTATCGTACTCCGATCTACTCGTCTCACGATATAGTAGTTCCTGTGAGCGGTGATCCCGACTATCAGCAGCTGCTGGAGTTCCGGACCGGATTGCGACGGTTTCTGCGGTGGAGCGAGGAGCAGTCGGCGGCCGTCGGGCTGACGCCTGCCCAACACCAGCTGCTGCTCGCCGTCCGCGGACATCCCCACCCGGCCGGCCCGACCCTCGGCGACGTCGCCGACCATCTTCTCCTGCGCCACCACAGCACCGTCGGCCTGATCGACCGGGCCGAAGCAGCCGGGCTCGTGCGCCGCGCCCGCGACGACGAGGACCACCGCATCGTCAGGCTGCGCCTGACCAGCCTCGGGCAGCGACGTATCGAACAGCTCTCGGAATCGCACGTGGCCGAACTCGCCCGCTTCGCTCCCCACCTGCGCCGGCTGTGGAAGGGACTGGGAGCGTTGGCTCCGACCTCGTAGGTCTGTCAGGACCCCGACAGACCAACCGCCAGCTCACCCGGAGGGGTGCCGCTGCCACGCTGAACGTCACACGTGAATCAGGGTTGTCGCCAGGCAGCCGAGGCCGAGGGCGGAAACCTGGCGGCCGCTGGTGCCGAGGGTTCGTGTCTCAATGGTCAGCTCTCCCGGAGGCCGTTGAACTGGGCCGCGATCTCCGCCGTGCGGTGGTCGAAGAAGACGGAGGCGCCGGTGTCCATGGCGGCGATGCGGGCCATCTCGTCGTCGGTCAGGCTGAAGTCGAAGACGTCGAGGTTCTCGGCCATGCGTTGGCGGCGGACGGACTTCGGGATGACGACAACATTGCGCTGGATGAGCCAGCGGAGCACGACCTGGGCGACGGACCTGCCGTGGGCGGCGCCGATGTCCACCAGCGTCTTGTCGGAGAACAGGTCGTTGCGGCCCTCGGCGAACGGGCCCCAGGATTCGATCTGCACCCCGCGGCTGCGCATGACCTCCTGGTCGCCGTGCCGTTGGAAGTAGGGGTGGGTCTCGATCTGGTTGACCGCCGGGGTGACCTCGTTGTTGGCGATGAGGTCGACGAGGCGGTCCGGATAGAAGTTCGACACGCCGATCGCCCGGGCCAGTCCTTCGGCATGGAGCTGCTCCATGGCGCGCCAGAAGCTGTAGACATCACCGAAGGGCTGGTGGATCAGGTACAGGTCGACGTGGTCGAGGCCGAGCCGGTGCAGCGACTGTTCGAAGGCGCGACGGGCGTTGCCCTCGCCGGGGTCCTGGATCCACAGCTTGGTGGTGACGAACAGCTCGTGGCGGGGAACGCCGCTGCGCCGCACGGCGCGGCCGACGGCCTCCTCGTTCTGGTAGGCGGCGGCGGTGTCGATGTGGCGGTAGCCGAGCTCGAGCGCGTGGGTGACGGCCCGCTCGGTGTCCTGCGGCGGGATCTGGTAGACCCCGAAGCCGAGGATCGGCATCTCGACGCCGTTGTTCAGCGTGACGTCGGGGATGGTGGCGGCGCTCACGGTCGGATCAGCACCTTGAGGGCGTCGCGCTCGTCCATGGCGCGGTAACCGTCGGGGACGTCATCGAGGCCGATGGTGCGATCGAAGACCATGCCGGGCTCGACGGTGCCGTCGAGCACGGCGGGCAGGAGTTCCTCGATGTAGGCGCGCACGGGGGCGGGCCCGCCGGTGAGGGTGACGTTGGGGCCGAACAGGCTGGCGAATCCGACGGGGGCGTCGTCGTACTGGGGGACGCCGACCCGGCTGATCACGCCGCCGGGGCGCACGATGCCGACCGCCTGCTCGTAGGCGGGCATGTGCCCCACCGCTTCGATGACCTTGGCGGCGCCGTGGCCCCCGCTGAGCTCACGGACCCTGGCAATGCCTTCCTCACCGCGTTCGGCGACGACGTCGGTGGCGCCGAACTCCAGGCCCAGGTCGGTCCGCACCTTGTGGCGACCCATCAGGATGATCCGCCCGGCGCCGAGCTGCTGGGCGGACAGCACCGCCAGCAGCCCGACGGCCCCGTCACCGATGACGGCGACCGTGTCACCTTCGGCCACCTTGGCCTGCCTGGCGGCGTGGTAGCCGGTGCCGTAGACGTCGGAGAGGGTCAGCAGCGACGGGAGGACGGCGTCGTCCTCCCCGATGCCCGGCACCTTGACCAGCGTGCCGTCCGCCTGGGGAACGCGGATCGCCTCGGCCTGGGCGCCGCCGACGCCGTCGGCACCCCAGAACCCGCCGTGCAGACACGACGTGTGCAGCCCTTCACGGCAGAACTCGCACGTGCCGTCGGACCAGGCGAAGGGGCCGATCACGAAGTCACCCGCCCGCAGCGTGGCGACCTCGGCGCCGGTGTCCTCCACGACGCCGAGGAACTCGTGGCCCATCGGCCTGCCGTCGGGGTCGGCGGGCATCGAGTGGTAGGGGTGCAGATCCGAACCGCAGATGCACGACCGCACGACGCGCACGAGGGCATCGCCGGGCTGCTGGAGGACGGGGTCGGGGACGGTCTCGACGCGCACATCGCCGGCGCCGTACATGAACGTTGCTCGCATGATGTCTTCCCCTCAATGGGCTCTTCGGCTCTCTTGCCTCTACCGCATTCGCAGCCCATGAAACCGTACGCCGGCATGACAGCCGCAACGCCCGACGCGCTGAGGCGTCGTCGGTCATGGGATGCTCAAGCGGCGCACGGGTGGCGGATGGTTCTCGGACGGGGAAAACGGAGGCTGGCATGGCCCAATCGGCGGCGCCACAGCAGTTCGTCGGGACGTGGAAGCTGGTGGAGATGCGAACCAGGCGCGGCGACGGATCGCAGGTTGAGCCCTATGGACCCGAACCGTTGGGCTACATCACCTACACGGCCGATGGGCACATGCACGCCATCGTGATGGACCCGGACCGGCCCGGCGCCGCCGCACCGGTGGAGATGCCTGGAAAGGCGCTGGCGTATGCCGCCACCTGGGAGGTTCGGGGGCCGGAGGTCGTCCACCACGTGCGGGCCGCTCTGCCGGCTCAGTGGACCCGCACCGATCTCGTGCGCAACTATGCCTTCGATGGCGACCGCATGACGCTGACGGCGCACTCTCCCGGCGACCGGTCAGTGACGCTGGTCTGGCAACGCACCGGGCCTGCAGCTCAACCGTAGGCTGACGCGTGTCCGCCGTCCCGCCCGACTACGACACCAACCCGGCGCGCTGGGGAAGCCGCGGACCCGGCCTGGCGCCTCGGCGGCGATGTCCACGAGATGGTGGTCGGCGCGGCCCGACCAGTGATCCCTAGGCGCAGCGGGCGAGGTTGGCCACGCACACGGCGATGGTCGGGTGGCCAGCGGGGAGGGCGTCGCCGAAGATGGACAGGGCACGCTCGCACAGAGCGGTGGCTGCCTCGATGCGGCCGCTGTCGGCGTAGACGACAGCCAGGTTCTGTGCCGTGACGGCCACATCGCGGTGGCGACGGCCGAGGAGCCGTTCCTTGATGGCCAGTGAACGGCGGTAGAGGGCTTCGGCCTCCCCCTCCTGGCCCTGGGCGTGGAGGAGGGCGGCCAGGTTGTTGAGGGTGACAGCCACGTCGTAGTGGTCGGGGCCGTAGGCGGCCTCGAAGCAGGCGAGGACCTCCCGGAAGAGCCGCTCGGCCTCGTCGTATTGGCCGAGCGCGTCGAGGATCGACGCCAACGCCCCCTGGTCCTCGGCGACCCGCGGATCGGCAGCGCCGAGGGCCCGGATGCGCAGGCCGACCGACCGGCGGGCGTGGGGCTCGGCGGCCCATAACGGCCCCGGGCGTACTCCAGGCCCCCGAGGTTGTGGAAGATCGTCGCCAAGGTCGCGTCATCGGCGGGGAAGATCTGTTCGGCGACGGCGAGGGCCCGCAGATAGGACGCCTCCCCCTCGTCAAAGAAACCGGCATATTTGCAGGCCACCCCGAGGTTGATCCACAGGACGGCCAGTTCGGCGCCATTGGGCCCGAAAGCCTCGTCGCCGGCGGCAACCGCCTTGCGGTGGGCGGCGACGGCCTCGACGTAGCGGCCCCGCAGCCGGCGGCGCACCCCCATCTCGTCCAAAGCCCAGGCGCGACGGGCCGCCAGCCCGGACCACATCACCCCTGCTTCGGGCGGACCAGGGTCTCGTTGTGGTTGCTCCATAATCCGGCGTGGGCCACACCCGGCACCAGCCAGGTGGCTACCACGGCCAGCGGGGTGATCGTCATGATGCGGCGGGCCATGCGCTTCATCGTCGTCCTCCTCGGTTCAACGAGTCCCATGACGGTCTCGATCGTCTTTCGCACCGCCAACGGGACAGGACCAGAAGCGAGGCTCGAGCGGCCATCCGATCCCTGCCGTCGCTTGGCGTCCACAGAACGTCGACGTCACCGTAAGCATCGGTTCGACCGGTGTCTTCGCGCAGCCCGACACCGCCAACGGCTCAGGCATGACACTCACCGCACCGTTGACTGCCGCCGCTGCTCGGCAAGGCGCGCCAACGGGTACGGGGAGGATGTGGTGGAGCGGGGTTCGGACGCGCCGGCCAAGCGGGCGGCCAGGCGGGAGCGGCGGGAGGCGGCGCTGGCGTTGCGGCCGTCGCTGTCGCCGGCGGGGCCGGCGCCGGAGCGGTTGCGGCTGGCGACCTGGAATCTCAATTCGCTGCGGACGAGGCTGCCGGCGGTCGAACGGTTCCTCGGTCGGGTCCGGCCCGACGTCGTCTGTCTCCAGGAGACCAGGACGGCGGAGCTCTCAGCGCAGGCGGCGGCGATGTTCGAACGGGAGGGCTATCGGGCGGCGCACGCCGGCCGGGGAGGCCATGGGGGGGTGGCGGTCGCCGCCCGTCATCCGATCGGCGACGTGCGGTCGTCGGGTGACTTCGACGACGAGCATCTCGACCGGGAGGCGCGGGTGGTCAGCGGCGTCGTCGCCGCCCCGACGCCGGTGCGGGTCGTGTCCGTGTACGTCCCCCACGGCCGGGCGGTGGGCCACTGGCACTACCAGTACAAGCTGGCGTTCCTCGACGCCCTCACCGCACAGGTCCGCGGCTGGTTGAGCGACGGCGAGCACGTGGTGGTGGCCGGTGACATCAACGTGGCCGCCACCGATTCCGACGTGTTCCACCCCGACGCCTTCATCGGATCCACCCATGTGACCCCGCTGGAGCGGGAAGCACTCGCCCGGCTGCTCGACGCCGGCCTGGTCGACGTCGACGTGGCCCGCTGGGGGCCCCGGGCCCGCCGGTTCACCTGGTGGAACTACGGCATCGGCTACTCCCGGAACCTGGGCATGCGCATCGACGTGATCGCCGCCGACCAGGCCCTCGCCGCCCGCCTCGACACGACCTGGATCGACCACACCGAACGGGGCACCGCCCCGGCGTCGGACCACGCCGCGCTCATCGCCGACTTCCACCTCGACGCCCAACAGACGTGAGGACAGGCCGACTCCGCTACCTGGCGGCATGCGGACACGCCTGCACGCCAGGCGGAAGGAGCCGTGGTTCTCCTTGGCCGCCGATGCTTTCTCGCGGACCATCACCACCGATGCCGAACTCGAGAAGGGCCTGGCCGACGCCTTGCCCGCCTACCTCGTCGACCAGTCGAACCTGGAGGAACTGCGACGGGCCTGTCGACGGTGGCGTTGTCCGCCCAGGCCGTCCCTTACCTCGATCGAAACCGCGAGATGGCAGTGCTCAGCAGAGTTCGCGGCCTCACCGTCCCGGCACTGATCGTCGCCGCCGAGGGCGACTTCATCTGCTCTCCGCCGCTGGGACGCCGCATTCACGAGGCCCGTCCGAACTCGACCCTCGTGGAGATCCGCAACTCGGGCCATTTCCCCTGGGTCGAGCAGCCGGAGCAGTTCTGGCGGGCCGTCGATGTCGGTCTCACCCGGTACCTGACGCCGGTCTGATCGCGACGCCCGAGTCGCCGGCTACGGCTCGGCTCGAAAAGCGGCGTGGCGAAGGACGGGGACGATCTTGCTCACGTCGACCTGAGCGGCATATCGGACATCAGCCTTGCGTCCTCGAGCGAGCAACTGTCTGCCGGAGGAACACTCCAGGAGCGCGACCTCAATATCGGCAGACGCCGCCTGCCAAGCCGCCACCGCGGCAGGGGCGTCCGTACCACCCAGGTGTTCCGTCCAGACGGGGAGACCTGGAAGCTCGTGCATCGGCACACCGACCCGATCACCACCCCTCAGCCCTCGGAGTCCATCATCCCGAAGTAGGACCGACCACTTTCGTCGGAAGGTCAAACCGTCCTGAGCGGGGAGTTGCCAGCCGCCTCCGCCCCCGTCCATGCTGACCGCTGACCGTCTCGAGGAAAGGGGAAGCGCCGTGGCCGACACGTTGACGCTCATCGCCACCCTGAAGGCCAAACCCGGTGAGGAACAACGCCTGCAGACAGAGATCGACGCCATGGTCGAGCCGTCTCTGGCGGAGCCGGGCTGCCTCGCCTACCACCCCTACGTCGATCCCAACGATCCCGCCTCCATGGCCATCATCGAAGAGTGGGTCGACAAGGCCGCCCTCGACTTCCACTTCACCACCCCCCACTTCGAAAAGGTCAAGGCTGCCCTCGGCGAGATCCTCGCCGAACCGTTCGGCCTCAAACTGCTCGTCGACGCCGGCATCCCCCTTTAGCCCGGGCCTCGACACCGCAGAACCTCCCGGTCGACGAGGTCCGCGACCCGCGCCGACCGCAGGCCCCTCCCGCAGGAGGCTCATCATGGAGATCAAGCCGAAGCCGCCCACCGCCCGGGGCCCAGCGGACTGGTTCACGGGCGACGTCTGGATCGACCCGATCGTCCAGGCCCACGAACACTCAATCGTCAACGTCGGTGCCATCCATTTCCACCCTGGCGCCCGAACCGCCTGGCACGCCCACGACGGTGGTCAGAACCTCTACGTCACCGAAGGCGAAGGCCGGGCCCAGTCCCGCGGCGGGCCCATCGTCACCATCCGCCCCGGCGACGTCGTCCACACACCGTCAGGAGAGTGGCACTGGCACGGCGCCGCCCCCGACCACTTCATGACCCACCTCTCACTCACCGAGGGGCCCCTGACGTGGGGCGACCATGTCACCGACGAGGAGTACGGGGCGTCGTAGCGCCGGTCAGAGCGGCTGAACTCCGGGCGGGCCGTCAGCCGCGGGCTTGTGACTGCAGCGCCGACGCCATCGCCGTCAGAACGTGGGCCAGCGGGCCGTCGGTGGCCGTCGACGGCTCGACGGCGACGGAGTCACCGACCCGGACGCTCCCGGGGGTGACCACCTCGGCGTAGGCGCCGGCGGCGGCGAAGAGGCCGAAGGTGCCGAGCGGCCGGCGGTTGGCCCGAGCCATGGTGCGGAGCACCTCGGGATCACGGGACAGGTCAGCCTGCCCGAGCGTGGTCATGATGCAGCGCGGGGTCGGGGCCACGATGTGGATCCGCGCCCCGCCACCGATCTGGAGAGCCTGGCCGATCCAGCTGTCCTCGCCGTTGGCACCGGCCTGGTTTCCGTCGTCGAAGAGGATGTTGGGCCGGAAGCGGCGGGCGTCCCACTGCCCGCCGGGATGCTCGGCCGCCAGGGTGGCGAGGGTGCTGGTGGTGAGCACGTGCATGGCCCCCAGGTCGTTGAGCGTGCCGGGGGCGCCCGTCGCCGGCGGGAACCCGATCATCCGTTCACCGGCGGGATCGTCGGCCTCGGTGCCGATCTGCAGCATGCGGTAGAAGTCGACCGGGCCGAACCCCTCCAGGTCGGGCCACACCTCTTCCACCAGGACGCCGGAATCCACGGCCACGGTGGCCAGATGGACCTCGCGGCCGAGGAGCTTGCCCACCCGGGCGGTGATCTCGTCGTGGTCGCCGTCCACCGTGACCCCGTCAGGGAACGTCACCCGCACCGGGGGCAACTCGGCGTCGAGCTGCGGCGGCTCGGTGAAGGCGGCCCGACACTCCAGGATCGCGCCGTACCGCTTGGGGTGCTTGGCGCTGACGAGCCGGCCCGCCTCGACGTCGACGAACCCGTAGGCGCGATCTCCGACCACGCCCCCCGGGCCGAGCATCACCTCGTCGGTCGGCTCCCCCTGCATCGACTTGACCGGGTAGTGCCACAGCTGCCCCACGCGCACCGACACGCCGACCTCCTCCAGGCGACCAGGTCCGAGCCAGCGTACTGGCGGCCGAGCTGACGTCGGCGACCTGGTTCGGGAGCGGCCCCTCGGACTCAGATCGCCTGCATGGCGCGCCACACACGCTCGGGTGTGAGCGGCATGTCGAGGTGGTGGACACCGAAGGGCGCCAGGGCATCGACCACCGCGTTTAGGACCGCAGGCGTGGATCCCATCGTCCCCGACTCGCCGATACCTTTTGCGCCGAGGGGGTTCCGTGGTGTCGGCGTGACCAGCTCGCCGAGTTCGAAGCTGGGCAGCTCCGCCGCGCTCGGGACGGCGTAGTCCGCCAAGGTGGCGGTCACCGGGTTGCCCGCATCGTCGTAGGCGACTCCTTCATAGAGCGCCTGAGCAACACCTTGGGCGATTCCGCCATGGATCTGGCCGGCCACGAGGACAGGATTGAGCACGCGGCCGCAGTCGTCGACGGCGATGTGACGCACGAGGGAGACCTGGCCGGTCTCGGTGTCGACCTGGACGACGGCGAGGTGCGCACCGTAGGGGTAGGTGGCGTCTCCCTGGTTGAAGTCGACGGAGGCGGCCAGCTCGCCGGCCCAGCCTTCAGGGCAGCGAGCGGCGTCAGCCGCGATCTGCGCCAGCTCCGCCCAGGCCAGGGCCTTGATGGGCACGCCGGCGACCCCGACGGTGCCATCGCCGTGAGCCACGATGTCGTCAGGGTTGGCCTCGAGCAGCCGGGCGGCGAGGTCCTTCGCCTGCTCGAGGACCTGTTGGCTGGCCCGGTACAGGGCACTGCCGCCGATCTGCATGGAGCGCGACGCAACCGTTCCGTGTCCGTGAGGCACGAGGGCGGTGTCCGACTGGATGACCGCGATGCGGTCGATCGGGATGCCAAGGAGCTCGCTCACGATCATGGCGTAGGTGGTGTGGTGACCCTGGCCCTGCGTCGAGGTTCCAACCGTCGCCATCACCGTGCCATCCGGTTGCACCTCGACCCGGCCGAACTCCTCGACCCTCCCGGCGCCGGCGGTGACCTCGATGTAGGCGCACACCCCGATGCCGAGTTGGACCACGTCGCCGCGCTCCCGGCGTTGGCGCTGTTCCACCCGCAGCTGGTCATATCCGGCGATCCGGCAGACCTCGTCGAGCGCGCCCGCGAAGTTGGCGACGTCGTAGTTGGCGCCGGTGAGGGTCGTCACCGGGAAGGAGTCAGGCGGGATGAAGTTCTTCTTGCGGATCTCGACGGGATCCATGTCGAGTTGGCGCGCCGCCATGTCGATGATGCGCTCGAGACATGCCGTCGCCTCAGGCCGTCCGGCGCCACGGTAGGCCGAGACCGGTGTGGAGTTCGTGGTGACACTCACGGCGCGGAAATGAACCCGGGGGATGGCGTAGACGCCCTGCGCCATCAGGCCGGTGTAGGCGGGCATGTAGGCACCGGCGCTGGGATAAGCACCGGCATCCTGGATGGCCCTGCAGGCGAACCCGGTGATCGCGCCGTCGCGCTTCAGTCCCATGGCGGCGTGTTGGACCTGGGCACGACCGTGGGTCATCGCCACCATGTTCTCCGAGCGGGTCTCGGTCCACTTGACCGGAACATCGAGGCGACGCGCCACCTCCGCGGCGATGAGGTACTCGGGGTAGAGGACGATCTTGGCGCCGAAGCCGCCCCCCACGGCAGGGGCCACCACCCGGATCGACCCGGGCTCCATCCCGAGCAGCTCGGCCAGGGCCGTCCGGATGTAGAACGGCATCTGGGTCGGAACCGTGAGCTTCAGTGACCCGTCGCCGTGCGGCTCGACGAGCACACCGTTGGGCTCGATGGGAACCGCGGCCAGGCGCTGGTTGACGAAACGGCTCTCCACCACCAGGTCGGCGCCCTCCAGGGCGCTTTGGTGGGACGACCCGCCCACCGAGGGGATTTCCGACACGACGTTGGAGCCGTGGTCAGGGAAGAGAAGTACGGCGTCGTCGTCGAGTGCCGCTTCGGGATCCACGACGGCGGGCCGGGGGTCGTAGTCAACGACGACCATCTCCGCGGCGTCAACGGCCTCGGCGCGGGTCCCGGCCACCACGGCGGCGACGATGTCGCCGACGAAACGCACCGTTCCGGTGGCCAGAGGCGGCCGGGCGAAGGCCAGCGGAAGGGCAATGGGCGAAGGTGTTCGTGTGATCAGCGGCAACTCGAGATTCTCGCTCGTGTAGACCGCACGGACGCCGGCCATCGCCTCGGCGTCGCTCCTATCGACTGAGATCAGACGGGCGTGAGCGACCGACGCTCGCACGAAGACGATCTGCAGCGTCCCCGGGACGGCGAAATCCTCAACATACGAGGCTTTTCCTTGGAGCAGCCCGGGGTCTTCGACCCTCAGAACTGAATGGCCGAGAATGGAACCGCCGACGCTGCTCTCCCCACCCATCGGGAGCGATGCTAGGTAGCCCACCACCCGGGCGCCATCGCCGACGACGCCGGGGATTTGAACCCTCGACCTTTTGGGTGCGGCGTCGCCCTCGGGTGGCTCACTCCACTCGCAGCACCACCGCCGCCCCCGTGTCGCCGGCGGCGCACCCGGTGAACAGGCCGACCCCGCCGCCCCGGCGGCGCAGCACCTCGATCAGCTCGGCGATGCCCCGAGTGCCGGTGGG
This sequence comes from Acidimicrobiia bacterium, assembly GCA_044870155.1. Lineage (GTDB taxonomy): Bacteria > Actinomycetota > Acidimicrobiia > IMCC26256 > BP-133 > CAWBJP01. The sequence continues at coordinate 14,391 of JBIOYN010000019.1, forward strand.
GGCCTGGGGGTGGCCGTAGACCAGGCTGGATCCGTAGGGGTTCATGGCGGCGAGGTCGACGCCGGTCTCCCGGGCGAACCAGATGTCGTTGACGGCGAAGGGGTTGTGCGTCTTGATGACGTCGACGGCGCCGATGTCGATCCCGGCGTCTTCGAGCGCCTGGCGGGCGGCGGGCACGGGCGCCTTGGGCATCCGCCCCCGCGCCACCCGGGCGAAGCCGGTGCCCAGGATCCGGGCCACCCCCTGGCCGCCGGAAAGCTCTCTGGCCCGGGCCTCGGAGGCCACGATCACCCCGGCGGTCCCGTCGGCGGGATGGGTCTGGGTGCCGTAGCTGACCACGCCGTCGGGTTGCACGGGGGCCAGCTTGGAAAGAGCCTCGGCGGTGGTGTCGTGGATCCCCTCGTCAGCCTCAACCACCAACGGTGCACCCCGCCGGCGCTCGATGCGGACGGGCACCATCCACGGGCGCTGGAATTCCCGGTCGTCCGCCAGGGCGTCGCGGTACTGCTCGTAACGCACGAGCGTGAGCTCGTCGAGCTCGTCCTTGGTCATCCCGGCTTCGGCCGCCACCGCTTCGGCCGTGGCCACCATCGAGATGCCGCCCCAGGGGTCACGCTCGAAGGAGTCGAGCACCCAGCGCTCGACATCCGGGGTCCCACCCGGCCGGGTGGAGTTGGGGTGCACGAGGACGGGGCCGTTGCTGGTCCGGTCGGTGGACACCGCCAGCACGACGGCCCCGGGATCGAGGGCGACCGTCGCCGCCGCGGCCTCGACGGTGGCCACCCCGGTGGCGCACGCCTGGGACAGCATGGCCCCGCTCACCTCGGTGGCGCCCAGGCGGGCAGCGAGCGTGGGCGCCCCGTAGAAGGACTCCCGCTGGGGGACGGTCCAGCCCATGACCAGGCGGGTGACGACGGACGGGTCGACGTCGCCGCGAGCCAGGGCGTGCTTCGTCACCGTGACGGCCAGGTCGAGGCTCGAGGTGTCGGCCAGGCTCCCCTGCCAGCGGGCGAAGGGCGACGACCAGGCGAGGCCGAGGGGTATGCAGGGACCTTCGAGCTTCATGGCGTCTCCTCACCCGCTTCCGGACGGACATGGACCAGCGGCGTCTTGTACGCACCCCGGGGCACGGTGCCGGCGGCGACGAGCGCCACCGCCGCCCGCACCTGGAGTCGACTGCGCAGCTCCGCCTCGATGCGGGCCGCCACCTCCACGTAGCGCTCGACCGGCAGCGACCCCGCCGCCTCCACCTCCACCGGGATCGGGTCGTCGAAGCGCACCTGGTCGGTCCGCTCCTTCCACACCCGGAGGTAGGGCTCCACGGCATCGCCGCCGGCGGTGAGTGCGACCTCCCGGATGGCGGAGGGAAAGACGTTCATCCCCTTGTAGATCAACATGTCGTCGGTCCGTCCCACGCAGCGGACCCGGGGCGACGTGCGCCCGCAGGCGCACCGTCCCGCTCCCGTCACCAGCATGTGGTCGGAGGACCGGTAGCGCAGCGCCGGGGTCGCCTCCCGGGCGAACGTGGTGTAGACGGCCTCGCCGGCGGCGCCCTCCTCCCAGGAAACGGCCTCCCCACCGGCAGGGTCGATGAGCTCGACGGCCACCGCCCGCTGGGCGCAGAAGTGCATACCCGACTCATCGTCGCACTCGGCCCACATGGCGGGGAGCACGTCGGCCAGGCCCATCATCTCCCGGAGATGGGTGAGCTCCCACGCGGCCCGGATCTTCGCCCTGATCTCGGGGACGCCGAAGCCGGGCTCGCCGCCACCCAACAGCTTGCGCACGCCGAGCGAGGAGGCGGGCGCCCCGATGAGGTCGGCACAGTGGTCGGTCAGGTACGTCCCGAACGACGCTGTGGACAGCAGGGCGGTCACCTGGAGGCGGGGGATGGAGGCCAGGATGCGGTCGGTGGGGAACCCGCCCAGCCAGGCGAGGGTGGCGCCGATGGTCCGGAACCCGTCGGCGTAGGGCAGCCCGCCGGCCACCCCAGGGAGACCCACCAGGTGGCCGACCACGTCGTCGGCCCGGATCCCGCAGGTGAAGAACACGGCGGCGATGGCCTGGCGCCACACCTCGAGATCGACCGCCGTCACCCCGTAGAACATGGGGTTCCCGGTCGTCCCGGACGACGACACCACCTGGACGATGGCGTCGAGGGGAACGCCCTGGTGGCGCCCGAGGGGCTCGCCCGGCGATCGCTTCTCCTGGGAGCGGCGGATGTCGTCCTTGGTGGTGAACGGCAGGTCGGCCAGGAACCGCAGCGACGACGGGCTCCCATGGGGCCGGGCGGCGGAGTCGAGGCGGTCCTTGTGGAAGGTGGAGCGGACCCGCAGGCCGTCGACGAACTCGGCCACCCGCCCCGCCTGCCAGGCCTCGACCTCGGCCCAGGCCGCCGTCTCCAGCTCCTCGTCCCAGTAGCGCCGGGCCATCAGCCGGCCTCGCTCCGCAGGCGGCGGCAGGCGTCGAGGACCTCGGCGAAGCCGACGTGAGGGGGGACGGTTCCCGAGGTCGTGACCAGCGCCACGCCGGGACCGGGCGCCGTCCACTCCTTCGGCTCGACGGACAGGGCCACGCCCCGCACCCGTGCCGGCGGCCCGCCCGCCGGCAGGTCCGGGGGGCCGCACACACCGGCGGAGACCGGCACCGACCCCACCGCCGCCGCCGACGGCGACTCGAAGACGACGACGAGGAGCGCCTGGTGGAACCGGGCGACGTTGACCAGCGGGGTGACGACGGATCTCCACAGCTCGCCATCGGCCACCGGCGGCGCCTCCTCCTCCACCACGACGACCAGGTTGGCGCCCGCCTCCAGGAGGCGCCTCAACCCGTCGAGGATCGACATGCCGACCGCTTCCAGATCCTCCGATCCGGCCTGGCGCGCCAGGGTGGCGGGCCCGGTGAGCGCCGCCACCAGCACCGGCTCCCCCGGCAACGTCGCCGCCAGGCGGGACGTCGCCTCCACGGAGGCGCCCAGCTCACGCGCCCCGGCGTCGTCGTCCACGCGTCCTCCGAGGGGAGCCGTGGTCACCACGGCGTCGGTGCGCAGCGCCTGGTGCAGCGCCGTCAGCCCCTTGGTCAGCTTCGTCGGGTCGGCCAGGAACTCGGCGACGTCAAGCGCCTCGATCTCGGCCGCCTGGGCGAGCACCAGCGGGGCGAAGATCCCCGGCTCCGCCCGGCCGCTGCGGGCCAGCATGCGGAGCCGGGTCCTCGGCGTGGCAGGCACGGTCCCGGTTCCTGCGGTCGTCCTAGGGCCTCATGACCGGTTGGAGCACCCGGGCGTCGGGCCAGGAGCCGTAGAAGGCCAGGATCTCTTCCGGCGGCTGCTTCTGGGACCACTCGGCTTCGAACTCGGCGTAGGGCTTCCCGCGGGCCAGGCGGGCCTGGCGCTCGCCGGCCCGGCGCTCCTCGGTGGCGGGGGCGTCCACCCGCCGGCGCTCGGGGTCCCACACCACCTGGTAGATGTTCTCCGCCACCCAGGGGGAGATGGCGCCCTTCTCCAGGTCGTCGGCCACCGCCTGCGGGTCCCGCTCCAGCGGGTCGCCGTAGCCGGCGCCGCCGGTGGCGAAGCCGATCGTGATGATGTCGTTCTGGTTGTAGGGGCGCACCGTCCGGCCCTGGAACTCGGTCTCCCACTGGCCGCCCTCGGAGTGCTCGGCCAGGAGCGTGGGGATGTCGAGGTCGAGGACGTCGCCTTCGGCCAGGCGGGCGACGAGGTCGGCGCCCCGCACCCCGATCCCGGGGATGGTGCACGGCGCGTAGCCGCCGAACAGCGGCTGGGGCGTCTGGATCTTGGAGTTGTCGGCGATCGCCATCATGAACACCATCGGGACGTGGTGGGCCACCCACATCTGGGCGGTGCCGACGCCGCCCCGCTGCTTGCCGTGGCCGCAGGAGTCCTTCCAGTGCTGGGAGACTGGGATCAGCAGGGGGAACTCGTTCTCCACCAGCTCCACGTCGGGCGCCCGGCCGAACGGGCACCAGGGGAAGCCGAAGGCGTCCATGCCGTCGGCCTCGGGCCGCCCGCCCTGGCCTTCGGTGTTGATCTGGTAGGCCAGCATGTCGGCGAAGGGCATCTTCCACTGCGACAGGCCAGCCAGCACGAGGGCGTTGCCGCCGTTGCCCTGCGACGCCCCCGCCTGCTGCCAGTGCTCGGTGGAGAACATGGCCTTGGCGAAGCAGTTGTGCACCGCGCTCATGACCCCGGTGGCGATCATCACCGAGTTCGACGTCGCCGCCCGCACGTCGGGATAGAGGCACGATCCGGGCTCGAAGACGAAGTCGATGGGGGCGAAGGTGCCGTTGCCGATGGGCAGGTCGTGGAACACGTACTCGTAGACGAAGTTGGCGAAGTGGCCGATGGCGGCCTGGGGATGGGCGTTGTACGACGAGGCCGTCTCGGGGCCCGTCCCCGAGAAGTCGACCAGCAGGTGGTCGTCCTCCTTGGTGAGCGTCATGTGGCAGGAGCGGACGAGGCCCTGATTGAGGCCGACGGCGTCGGCGAAGTTGACGCAGCGGAACTTGCCGTCGGGCCACGACCGGAGCCGCCGCCGGGCGCCCTCCTCGGCCACCAGCAGCATCTTGCGGAACAAACCGAGGACGAAGTCCACGCCCTCCCGCTGGCACAGCTCGATGATCCGGGTGCGGACCCGGTCGGCCGTGGTGCAGCGGGCCTTGAGGTCGACAGCCACCATCTGCGGCGCCCGGATGCCGAAGGCCTCGAAGACGTTGAGGATGTCCTCGCGCAGCTCGAAGTTCTCCCCGATCTTGGTCGGCGGCAGGTTGAGGCCCTCCTCGAAGCGAGCGTGGGCCGACACCGGCATGCCCCCCGGCTCCGAGGCGCCCGTCTCGGTGGTGTGGACCAGGGCCGCCGTCCACGCCACCAGCTGGCCCTCGAAGAAGACGGGCATGCAGACCATCTGGTCGGGGTTGTGGATCCCGCCGTAGGCGGCATCGTTGGCGAACCACAGGTCGCCGTCCTTGACTCCCGGGTTCCTCGAGTAGTTGTGCAGGATGTACTTGATGACGAGCGGCGGAATGACGGCGTGCAGGTAGGTGCCGCACGACCCGTTCACCATGTCGCCGCCGGCCGTGAACATGCCCACCAGCGAGTCGCCGGCGATCCCCATGGCCGACCGGCATGACCGCACGAACACGTCCATGCCCTCGTCGAGGATGTCGTTGGTGCGCTGGAAGCCGATCTCGAATTCGCCGAGGCCGATCTGCTCCACGCACTTGAGCTCGTGGTCGGTGGGCGGCTCGGGCTTGAGCCAGTGCAGCTTCTGCTCGAGCGTCGGGATGCTCATCGGGTCCCCCCTTCGGTGGCCGCGGTGTCGCGGATGCCGGCGGTGGCGGCGGCGGTGGCGGGTTCGAGGATCCCGAGCCCGTAGCGGTCGATGGCGTAGCGGAAGTCGGGTGGCACCACCACGGTGGTGAGCGGCGCTTCCACGATGGCCGGCCCATCGAGGGCGTGCCCCGGTTCGAGGAGCTCGGCCGCGTAGATCGGCGTCTCCATCCAGTCCTTCTGCTGGGGCCACCACGCCCGCCGGCTCCCGGCCTGGGCCGCCGAGGCGTCGGGGCCGGAGAGCGGGTGCTCGGGCAGCACCGGCTTCGGGGTGGAGACCGTGCACTTGAGCACGAAGTTGTCGAGGTACACCCCGCCCGGCTTGTTGACCACCAGGGGGCTGAACGACTCGGAGAACTCCCGCTCGAACTCCTCGTAGACGGCCTCCACGTCCGCCTTGGACTCGAGGAACAGCACCGGCGACGCCGTCCGCTTCACGTTGACCTGCCCGCCGTAGAGCATGTCGAGCTCGAGGCTGAACTTGGCCCGGTCGACGGGCAGCGCCTCGGCGATCAGGTCCTGACGGGCCTGGTCCATCAGCTGCTCCACGGTGGCGTTGAACGTCTCGTAGTCCGGGGTGAGCGCCTCGGTGATGGCCTCCATGAAGATCATCCGCTTGGAGGTCTCGTAGACGTGGACGATGTCCATGATCGAGCTGCCCAGGGCGCAGAACACCGGGGCCGCCCGGAACACCACTGCCTTGGACAGGTCGCCGAGGAACCCCGACACGTGGGTGGGACCGGCGCCGCCGAAGGCGAAGAGGATGAAGTCCTCGGGGTGGTAGCCCCGCAAGTGGATCTCCCGCTTGATGGCCGAGGCCATGTTCTGGTCGACCACCCGGCGGATGAGGGCGGCCGCCTCCTCCACCGGCACCCCGAGCGGATCGGCGATCTTCTCCTTGATGGCCCGTTCGGCCTTGGCCCGATTGAGCGCCATGCGGCCGCCGTAGTAGGTGTCGGGGTTGATGTAGCCGAGGACGACGTCGGCGTCGGTGACGGTGGGCTCGGTGCCGCCCTGGTCGTAGCACACCGGGCCGGGCATCGAGCCCGCCGAGCGGGGCCCGACGCCCAGCTGGTTGCCGATGGGGTTGATCCAGGCGATCGACCCGCCCCCGGCGCCGATCGACAGCGTCTGGAGCATGGTGATCGACACCATCCAGCGGTCGATGATGGGCCGGAACTCGTAGTTGCGGACGGAGTTCTCCACCACCAGACCGATGTCGAAGCTGGTCCCGCCCATGTCGCCCGCCACCACGTTGGCGTAGCCGAGGGCGCCGGCCAGGTGGTAGGAGCCCATGAGGCCCGACACCGGCCCGCCGTTGTAGGTGCGGGAGGCGGTGGTCTTGAACACCTCGCCCGACCCGCCGGAATTGTGGATCATCAGGAAGCTGCCCCGGTAGCCCGCCTCCCGGAGCTTGTCCCAGGTGGCGGACAGCTCGGTCTGCATGGCCCGCTGCAGGTAGGCGTCGAGGATGGCGGTCATGGTCCGTTCGTACTCGCCCAGCTTGGGGACCACCTGGGAGGACAGGACCACGGGCAGGTAGCCGATGTGGTAGGCCCGGTACTCCTCCCGGATGATCTCCTTCACCCGCCGCTCGTGGGCCGGGTTCATGAAGCTCCACAGCAGCGACACGACGATGGCGCGCGCCCCCCGCTCCATGAGCAGCCGGAGCTTGCGGCGCACGTCGTCCTCGTTGAGGGGGCGCATGACCGTTCCCGTCGAGTCGATCCGCTCCTTCACCCCGACGATGAGCTTGCGGGGGACGATCGGCTGGGGCTTGTGCTGCTGGGCCAGGTTGCGCCGCTCGGCCACCCGGGTGCCGTCGACCCACTGCGCCCCCCGGCCGATGAGGATGGCGTCCTCGTGGCCCTCGGTGGTGATGAGACCCACCCTGGGCCCCTTGCGCTCGATGAGGCGGTTCATGGCCACCGTGGTCGAGTAGCGGACCACGTCGATGCGGGGCAGCAGCTCGTCGAGGGGCTGCCCGGCCTCGAGGGCCCCTTCCTCGATGGCGTTCATGAAGCACACCGACAGGTCGTAGGCGGTGGTGGGCGCCTTGGCGAAGGTGCGTTCGCCGTCGAGGGTGATGACGCAGTCGGTGAAGGTGCCGCCCACGTCGATGTCGATGGAGTTGAGCTGGGCGGCCGTCGCCTCCGCCGTCATGACCCCACCCCCTGGGGCTCGGCCTCGTGGATCCGGCCGTCGACCATGGTGATCTCGCCGGCGGCGAGGCGCTGCCTGAGCCGGTCAACGTCGATCTCGATGTCGACGGTGACGGGATGTCCGGGCGGCAGGTACTCCGTCTCGACCTGGGTGCCGCAGCCGGGGCAGTAGAACTCGAGGATGCGCACCCAGTCGGGGTCGGGCGAGAACGTGAACTCACCCTCGATGAGCGGCGGGTGGATCTCCCGGGGATCCCGCTCGTGGACCAGGCAGCCCTCCTTGTAAGGGCGGCGGGCGGAGATGAGCTCGGCGTCGCAACGGTTGCAGCGCCACAGCTCGCCGTCGACGTCGAGGTCGAGGTACTCGGTGAAGCGGATGCGGTTCGTGCTCATGCGTCCCCCCTCGAGGTCAGAGTCCCGTTGGCGTACTCGTCGACCGCGAGCGTCCAACCGGGGGGGACGAGGCAGCTCATCGTCTCGCCCACGGCCAGGGCGGGGCCGTCGACGGCACCGCCTCCCACGAGGCCGTCCCAGTCGTAGACCGGGGCGGTGACGGGCGCACCGCCGAGTTTGAGGGTCCGCTCGCCCACTGCTGTCGGTGGCGACCCCGAGTCCCGGGCGGGCCGCGCCGCCGGCTCGTAGGTCCCGACGGGGTAGCGGGCCCGCACCCGGACGAGCTCGACGTCGCCGGAGCCGTCGCCGTTCCCGGCATCCCCGGGGTCCGGCGTGTCCCCGGAAAACTCCAGCTCGACGTCGATGGTGGCCGCCTCGGGGTCGAAGCCCTCGGCCTCGAGGTCCCGGACGGCGGCGGCCCGCAGGGCCTCCTCGGCCGCCTCGGCGCTGGCGCCGGCGCCGACGCTGCGCTCGTAGAGGTGGACGACGTCGGACACCGACGACCCGAAGGCGGCGAACACGGGCCCGAGGCCGAAGACCCAGGCGTCGGGGATGCCGAGGCGCTCGGCCACGGGGGCGGCGACGAGGGCGCCGTTGCCGCCGTAGGCGAAGAGGGTCACGTCACCCGGGTTGAGACCCGCCTTCTCCAGGGTGCCGGCGACGAGGTCGGCGACGATGTCGACGGCCGTGTCGGCCACCCGCCGGGCGGCCTCGTCGCCGGAGACACCGAGCGGCTCCGCCACCTGCTTGGCGATGACCTCCTCGGAGCGAGCGGCGTCGAGCCGGCGGCGCCCCCCGAGGAACCGGTCGGGGTCGAGATAGCCGAGGAGGAGGAAGGCGTCGGTGAGGGTGGCCTCGCTGCCGCCCAGCCCGTAGCAGGCCGGGCCGGGCGCCGCCCCCATGCTGTCGGGCCCGAGCCGGACGGTCTTGCCGTCGGCGTCGACGCGGGCGACGCTGCCGCCCCCCAGAACCGCCGAGCGCAGCAAGGGGAGCGGCGCCCGCACCGGGATGCCGAAGATGTCCCCGTCCCGGGTGAAGAGCGGCTCGCCGCCGGCCACCACGCTGGCCTTGGCCGTCGTCCCGCCGACGTCGAGGCAGACGACGTCGTCGAGGCCGTAGCGGCGGGCCAGGTAGGCGGAGGCGTGGGTGCCGAACACCGGGCCCGACTCGATGGTGTCGAGCGCCTTGGTCTTGCCCACCCGGGCCACCCCGCCGTTGATGTGGCCGACGAGCAGCGGGCGGTCCCAGCCGTCGTCGTACTGGAGCATGTCCTCGGCCTGGAAGAGCGAGATGGCCAGCCGGGTGTGGGTGAAGGCATTGATGATCGAGGCATGGGCCCGGGTGGCGTCGTCGTGGACCTGGGCCATCTCGGACCCGAGCAGGACGGGGACGGCGCCGAGGAAGTGGTCCGGGTACTGCCCCTCGACCACGTCGCGCACCGTCCGCTCCTCGGTGTTGTCGGGGAAGGCGCCGTCGAGGCTGACGCAGATGCGCCGCACCCCGTCCTCGAAGAGCTTCTTCACCGCGGCCAGGACGTCGGTGGCCCGGGCGCCGGGGGGCAGGCCGATGACGTTGTGCTCGGCCACCAGCGTGCCGACGACCGGCGACCGGCCGGAGCCGTACAGGTCGTCCTCGTGGCCCTCCCGGACCAGCAGCCCGACCTTGGCCCCCTTGCCCTCGCCGAGGGCGTTGGAGGTGATCGTCGACGACCACCGGATGAACGAGACCTGGTCGAGGAAGCCGGCGACGTCGTCCTCGTAGCCCAGGGCTCTCGCCGCCTCCACCAGCACCTGGCGGAAGGAGACGGTGAAGTCGTGCGGAGTCGTGTCGACCTTGATGGCCGTCAGGTCGGAGCCGCCGGCGACCAGGCCGTCTGTCATGGTCCCGCCCGTGTCGATGTCGACCGTATACATGGACCGCCCTCCCTGGTGAGAACTTCCGGCGAGCGGGCGCGCACCGCCGGGCACAGGCGAGCCTCGCGCCCTGCCGTCAGGTGGGCCATGTGCCGCGGGGACAAAAGCGGGGCCGTATCATTTGGCGCTTCCGGACAACGGAGGGCGCGATGGCGGTCGCCGTGGAGGAGAGCCAGCGCAAGATCAATGCCCTGGTGCAGGTGGGCCGGGCGCTGGTGTCCACCGCCGACTACGAGCAGGCGCTGCGCTCCCTGATCGAGACCGTGAGCCGCCTGCTCGACGTGGAGACGGGCGGGTTCCTGCTCTACGACCAGGCCCGGGACGAGCTCGTCCTCCAGCAACCCGCCTTCGGCATCGACGATCCGAACCTCATCTCCGAGTACCACGTCCCCCTCTCCGTGGGCGGGAACGCGGTACGGGTCTTCCTGTCCCGGCGGCCCTACGTCTCCAACGACGCCGCCCACGACCCGAGGCTCATCCAGCGCTTCGTGGCCATGTTCGGGGCCCGCAGCTCGCTGTCGATCCCGTTGATCGTGGAGGACCGGGCCATCGGGGTGTTCCACGCCATCAACAAGCGCAGCGGCCCCTTCGACGAGGCCGACCTCGACCTGCTCGTGCTGGTGGCCCCGCTCATGGCGGTCAGCATCCAGTCGGCGCAGATGTTCCGGGAGCTGCGGGAGCAGCGCCGGCAGCTGGAGCGGGCCGTGTTCCTGCAGGCCGAGCTGTCCCGCACCGCCGTCGACGCCCCGGGGATGGAGCCCCTGGCCGAGCGCCTGGCCGACCTCATCGGCCGGCCGGTCAAGGTCCTCGACGGCGCCCTGCAGCCCCTGGCCAGCGCCCGCTGGCCGTCCGAGGCGACCGACCAGCCGGTGATGACCCCCATCGCCGTGGGCACCCACTTCGGGGGCTACCTGGCCGTGCTGCCCGCCGGCGCGCCCCTCGACGTACTCGACACCCGGGCCATCGAGCACGCGGCCGGGATCTTCGCCCTCGAGATGCTGCGGGAGCAGAGCGCCTACGAGGTCGAGTCCCGCCTCAAAGGCGACGTCCTCCAGGACCTCCTGACCGGCAGCTACCACGACGAGGCCGAGGCCGAGGGGCTGGCGACCCGCCTCGGCTACACGCTGGCCGGGCCGTTGCGGGTGGTGCGGATCGAGACGGCCGTGCGCGGCGGTGACAGCGGCGTCCGCCCCGTCCGCTGGCAGGAGGAGATGCAGGGCCCCCAGTCCCGGCTCTACGCCGCCCTCACCGGCGTGTGCTCCGAGGTGCTCGGGGTGGCGGCCGTGGCGCCGTGGCGATCGGGCTTCCTCGTACTGCTCCCGGCGACCGGCCCCGAAGGGGACTTCGAGGCGGCGAGCGAGCTGTTCCGCCGGTTCCGGGCCGCCGCCGGCCAGATCCGGCCCGGACTTGCCCTGTTCGTCTCACTGGGTTCGGCGGTGCCGTCGGTGGCCGGTCTGGCCCAGTCCCTCGAGGAGGCGGAGCGGGCCTTGGCTGTCGGGCGAACCATGGAGATCACCGACCGCCCCCTCGTCTTCGACCACCTGGGGGTGTACCGGGTGCTACTCGGACCCAACAGCGCCCGCGACCGGCGCGACTTCGTGAATGAAGCGCTCGGCGCCGTGGTCGCCTATGACGTGGAGCACCACACCGACCTCGTCGGAACCCTGGGGGCGTGGGTGGCGGCCGACTACAGCGTCAACGAAGCCGCCGAGCGCCTCTTCGTCCACGCCAACACGCTGAAGTACCGGCTGAAGCGGATCCGGGCCCTCCTCGGAGGTGACCCCTCACGGGGGGACCTGCGCCTTCAAGTCGAGCTCGCCCTCAAGCTCCTCGAGCTCCCCCGCCTCGCCGGCGCCACCACGGCCACCGGGCTCGGACCACGGCTCTGAGCCTGAGTCCCCGCACCCGCACGCGGCGAGGCCCCGGACCAGCCGGGGCCTCTGGCCTGCTGTTCGATGGTGGCGGGGGAGGGATTTGAACCCTCGACCTTCGGGTTATGAGCCCGAGCACGCAGCATTCGTTAGTTGCTGTCCGTGACCGTGGGCGTGGTCGAAATAGCAGGTCACAGGCGTAAAGTGCACCGATCCTCAATCAGCGTTTCGCGAGAATTGGTGACGCTTGGCGTCAACATCG
>JBIOYN010000020.1:0-10515 GCA_044870155.1 Acidimicrobiia bacterium
GCCAGGACCCCGGTCAGGCACCCCACGGCCAGGAGGAGGACGCCGGCGCTCACGGGCGGCGCAGTTGGGAGGAACCGTTCGGGGTCGACAGCGTCACGAGCACGTGGCGCATACAGTAAAACCGAACCTGGGAGGTACCCGTGATCTTCACCCAGTACTACCTCGACTGCCTTTCGCAGGCGTCGTATCTCATCGGGGACGAGACCACCGGCCGGGCCGCCGTCGTCGATCCCCGCCGCGACGTGGGCGAGTACCTGGCCGACGCCGCCGCCGCCGGCCTGCACATCGAGCTGGTGGTGGAGACGCACTTCCACGCCGACTTCGTCTCCGGCCACCTGGAGCTGGCCCGCCAGACGGGGGCCGAGATCGCCTACGGCGAGGCGGCCGAACCCGACTTCCCCCACCGCAAGCTGGCCGACGGGGAGCGGATCGTCCTGGGTCAGGTGGCGCTCGACGTGCTCGCCACCCCCGGGCACACGCCGGAGTCGATCAGCCTGGTGGTGTGGGAGGACGCCGGCGATGACGTGCCCTTCGGCGTGCTCACCGGGGACACGCTCTTCATCGGCGACGTGGGCCGCCCCGACCTCCTGTCCGCGGCCGGCCTGTCGTCGTCCGATCTGGCCCGGAGTCTGTATCGGTCGCTCCACCACAAGCTCCTGCGCCTGCCCGACGTCACCCGGGTGTACCCGGCGCACGGCGCCGGCTCGGCCTGCGGCAAAAACCTGTCCAGCGCCACCGTGTCCACCATCGGCGAGCAGCGGGTGGGCAACTACGCCCTCGCCCTGCCCGACGAGGACGCCTTCGTGGCCGCCGTCACCGCCGACCAGCCCGCCGCCCCGGCGTACTTCCCCTACGACGCCGCCCGCAACAAGCAGGACCGCCCGCTCCTCGACGAGTCCCCGCCCCCACCCCTGGCCCTGGACGACGTGCGGCGCCTCCAGGCCGGCGGAGCGACGGTGCTCGACACCCGGGATCCGGCCGACTTCGCCGCCGGGCACCTGGCCGGGTCGGTCAACGTGGGTCTCGCCGGCCGCTACGCCGAGTACGCCGGTTCCGTGCTCGACCCCGACACGGACGTGATCCTGGTGAGCGACCACGGCCACGAGCCGGAGGCCAAGACCCGCCTGGCCCGCATCGGCTTCGACCGGGTGGTCGGGTACCTCTCCCTGCCCGCACTGGCGGCGGCGCCGCAGGCGGCACGCCAGGCGTCGCGCCTCGATGTCGATCAGCTGGTGGAGGCCCGGGCCGACGTCGATCCCGTCCTGATCGACGTCCGCAACCCGGGCGAGGTGAGCCAGGGCACGATCGACAGGGCGGTCACCATCCCGCTGTCCCAGCTGCGGGCCCGCCTCGGTGAGCTCGACCCGGAGCGGCCCACCGTCGTCTACTGCGCCAGCGGGTTCCGGTCCTCGATCGCCGCCAGCCTGCTGCGGGCGGCGGGCTTCGAGGACGTCTCCGACCTCAAGGGCGGCTTCAACGCCTGGTCGGCCCTCCATTCGTCGGCTTCTCGAACGAGCTGAGAACCTCGACCAGGGTCCGGACGCCGAACCCGGTGCCGCCCTTGACCGTGTAGCCGTCGTCGGCCCCGGCCCGGGCCGGCCCGGCGATGTCGAGGTGGGCCCAGGGCACGTCGCCGGCGAACTCGGACAGGAACAGACCGGCGGTGAGGGCGCCGGCGCCGCGGTTGCCGGTGATGTTCTTCAGATCGGCGATCTCGGACTCGAGGTCCTTGCGGTAGGCCTCGGGCAGCGGGAGGTGCCACACCGGTTCCCCGGCCCGGTCGGCGGCGGCCCCCACCTGGTGCACCCAGGTGTCGTCGTTGCCCATGAGGCCGGCCATCTTCATCCCCAGGGCGACCACGCAGGCGCCGGTCAGGGTGGCCAGGTCGATGATGGCGTCGGGCTCCTCCTCCACGGCCAGGGACAGGCCGTCGGCCAGGATCAGGCGACCCTCGGCGTCGGTGTTGAGAACCTCGACGGTCTTCCCGTTGCGGATCTTGAGGACGTCGCCGGGCTTGATGGCGCGACCGCCGGGCATGTTCTCGGTGGTGGGCACGAAGGCCACGACCCGGGTCCGCACCCCGGCCCGGCGCAGCACGGACATGGCCCCGATGACGGCCGCCGCCCCCGACATGTCGGTCTTCATGGTCTCCATGCCCTCGGCCGGCTTGATGGACAGGCCGCCGGAGTCGAAGGTGATCCCCTTGCCCACCAGGACCACGGTGCCCCGGGACCGGCCCCGGGGCTCGTAGGTCAGCTTGATGAGGCGCGGGGGCTCGGCCGAGCCCAGTGACACCCCCAGCAGACCGCCCAGTCCCTCGTTGGCGATGGCCACCTCGTCGAGGACCTCGATGGCGAGGCCGCCCTCGTCCGCCGCCCGCTGGGCCTGTTCGGCCAGGGCGCTGGGCGTGAGCGTGCCCGCCGGCTCGTTCACCAGGTCCCGGGCCCAGGCCACGGCTCCGGCCACGGCCGCCCCTCGGTCCAGGGCGGCCTGGATGGGAGCCTCCTTGTGACCGAGCACGATCACCCGCTCGGTGGCGTGGGGCTCACCCTTGCCCTTGTAGCGCAGGAAGCGGTACGTCCCCATGATGAAGCCCTCGGCCAGAGCCTGGGCGGCGGCGGAGGCGGCGACGTTGGAGCCGGCGGGAGCGGCATCGAGGAGCGTGGTGGCCACCGTCCTGGCCTTGGACGCCTTGCGGGCCACGGCGGCGGCGGCCCGGCGGAGACCGTCGAGGGTGAGCTTGTCCTTGACACCCAGGCCGACCAGGAGGGCGGCCGGCGCTCCCAGGCCACTGGCGGGAACGAGGAGGGTCTCGTCCGCCTTCCCGTCGAAGCCGGCGTCGGTCATGAACTCGGCCAGGCGGCCGCCCAGGGCGTTGTTGACGGCCTTGGCCCCGGGGCCGAGCGAGCGGCCGGCGAATACGGGGACGGCCAGGAGGTCGGCCTTGGCCTTGGCCGGGGCGGTGGTGGCGAGGGAGAAAGCGACAGGCACGTCAGGCTCCTTCTCGGTTTGTACGGCCCGGGGTCGGGGTGTCCCCGGTTCGGACCGGCCGGTACGTTCCCTCCTGCCAGCGGGCGAGGGTGTAGACGAGATCGGCCAGGCGATTCAGATACGGCACCACATGACTTGAGTCGAGCCAGCCGTCCCGAGCGGCAGCCACGGCGGCGCGCTCGGCCCGGCGCACCACGGTGCGGGCCAGGTCAAGGGCGGCGGCGACGCGGTTCTCGCCGGGCAGCACGAACTCGGTGGGCGGGTCGTAGCGGCCGGTGAGGTCGTCGATCAGCGGCTCGAGGCGCTCCACCATGTCGGGGGTGACGAGGGAGACCTCGGCGGTGAGCTTCCGGCGGTTCCCGGGCGCGGTGGCCAGCTCGGCGCCGACCACGAACAGCTCGCGCTGGAGGCGGACGAGGATCTCGGCCAGCTCGCTTCCCGGCTCGGCTTCCGCCCGGGCCAGGCCCAGGGCGGACACGGCCTCGTCGACCTCGCCGTAGGCGGCGGGCCCGGCGCTGTCCTTCCCCACCCGCCCGCCGTAGAGCAGACCGGTGGAGCCGTCATCTCCCTTGCGCGTGTAGACCTTCATGCGGGCTGGGAGTCTAGGCGGGCCCATCTGGGCGCAGATTTTCCAATGGGTTGGAAATTCTGCGCCGAGATGTTCTCAGACCTTTCCAGAGCTCCCACTACCCTTTCGCACCAATGAAGAGCTTCCTCGACACGTTGCGCGAACGCGTCGTCGTCTTCGACGGCGCCACCGGCACCAACCTCCAGCCCCTGCCGCTCGGACCCGACGACTTCGGCGGGCCCACCCTCGAGGGGTGCATGGAGAATCTGGCCGTCACCCGCCCCGACGTGATCGCCGAACTCCACCGTTCGTTCTTCGACGTCGGCGTCGACGCCGTGGAGACCGATACCTTCGGCGCCTTCCCTGTCGTCCTCAACGAGTACGGGATCCCGGAGCGGACCTTCGAGCTCAACCGGGCCGCCGCCCGCATCGCCAAGGAGGTCGCCTCCGGCTACTCCAGGCCCGACCGCCCCCGCTGGGTGGCGGGCTCCATGGGGCCGGGCACCAAGCTGCCCTCGCTCGGCCAGATCGACTTCCTGACCCTGCGCGACGGCTACCAGGCCCAGGCCGAGGGGCTGTTGGCCGGGGGCGTGGACATCCTGCTGGTGGAGACGGTCTACGACCTGCTCCAGGCCAAGGCCGCCCTCATCGCCTGCCGGCGGGCCATGGCCAGCGCCGGCCGTGAGGTGCCGCTCATGGTCCAGGTGACGATGGAGACGACGGGCCGGATGCTGGTGGGCAGCGAGATCGGGGCCGCCCTCACCGCCCTCGAACCCATGCGGCCCGACGTCATCGGCCTCAACTGCGCCACCGGCCCCCGGGAGATGACCGAGCACCTGCGCCACCTGGCCCGCTACGCCCGCACGTTCCTGTCCTGCCTGCCCAACGCCGGCCTCCCCTCGGTGGTGGAGGGCCGGACCCACTACGACCTCACCCCCGAGGAGCTGACCGACGCCCACGACCGCTTCACGGGCGAGTTCGGCCTCAACGTGGTCGGCGGCTGCTGCGGCACCACCCCCGAGCATCTCCGCCAGGTGGTCGATCGCATCTGGGGCCGGGAACCCAAGCGGCGGGATCCGGTGGTCGAGCCGGGCTGCGCCTCCATCTACACCGCCGTGCCCTTCGCCCAGGACGTCTCCTTTCTCTCCATCGGCGAGCGCACCAACGCCAACGGGTCCCGGAAGTTCAAGGAGGCGACGCTGGCCGAGGACTGGGACACCTGCGTGCAGATGGCCCGCGAGCAGGTGAAGGAGGGTGCGCACGTCCTCGACGTGTGTGTCGACTACGTGGGCCGCGACGGGGTGGCCGACATGCACGAGATCGCCTCCCGGTTCTCCACCCAGGCCGCCATCCCGCTGGTGTTCGACTCCACAGAGCCACCGGTGGTCGAAGCCGGCCTTCAGCACATGGGTGGGCGGGCCGTGCTCAACTCGGCCAACCTGGAGGACGGGGAGGCGCCCGGCTCCCGTTGCGACCGGGTCTTCTCCCTGGCCCGGGAGTACGGGGCGGCCGTCATCTGCCTCACCATCGACGAGGAGGGCCAGGCCCGCACCGCCGACTGGAAGGTGCGGGTGGCCAAGCGCATCCACGACCTGGCCGTCGAGCGGTACGGCCTGGAGCCCTGCGACCTCATCTTCGACGCCCTCACCTTCCCGCTGGGCTCGGGCCAGGAGGACCTGCGCCGGGACGGGATCGAGACCATCGAGGCCATCCGCCGCATCAAGGCCGAGCTGCCCGGCGTCTACACCGTCCTCGGCGTGTCCAACGTCAGCTTCGGGCTCAATCCGGTGACCCGCCACGTCCTCAACTCGGTGTTCCTCCACGAGTGCGTGGAAGCCGGCCTCGACGCCGCCATCGTCCACGCCGCCCGGATCATGCCCATGCACCGCATCGACGAACGGGCCCGGGAGCTGGCCCTCGACCTGGTGTGGGACCGGCGCCGGCCCGGCTACGACCCCCTCACCGAGCTCATGGCGCATTTCTCCGGCGCCGAGGCCACGGCGGTGGTGCGGGAGGACCGTTCCGACTGGCCGGTGGAGAAGCGCCTGGAGACCCGCATCGTGGACGGTGAGCGCGACGGCCTGGAGGCCGACCTGGACGAGGCCCTGGCCGGGGGCCGACCGGCCTTGTCCATCATCAACGACGTGCTGCTCTCGGGCATGAAGACGGTGGGTGACCTGTTCGCCTCCGGCGACATGCAGCTGCCCTTCGTGCTGCAGTCGGCCGAGACCATGAAGACGGCGGTGGCGTACCTCGAGCCCCACATGGAGAAGGCGGACAGCGGGGGCAAGGGCCGCGTCGTCATCGGCACGGTCAGGGGTGATGTGCACGACATCGGCAAGAACCTGGTCGACATCATCCTGACCAACAACGGCTACGAGGTCGCCAACCTCGGCATCAAGGTGCCGCTGTCCGTGTTCGTGGACAAGGCCACGGAGTGGCAGGCCGACGTCATCGGCATGAGCGGCCTGCTGGTGAAGAGCACGCTCATCATGCGGGAGAACCTGGAGGAGCTGAACAACCAGGGCCTGTCCCACATCCCCGTCCTCCTGGGCGGCGCCGCCCTCACCCGGAACTACGTCGAGCGTGACCTGCGGGAGGTCTACGAGGGCCGGCTGTTCTACGGCAAGGACGCCTTCGAGGGCCTGCGCACCATGGAGAAGCTGATGGAGGGCAAGCGCACCGGGGTGCTCGACCCCGAGTTCGGCCGTGCCCCCGGTGGTCGCCAGCTCCCGCCCCGCAAATCACAGCGGGAAGCCGAAGCAGCCGCCCCGGCCCCGGAGCGCTCGGCCGTCGCCACCGACAACAAGATCTTCGTCCCGCCCTTCGTCGGCTCCCGGGTGTCGAAGGGCATCTCCCTCGACGACATCGCCGGCTACCTCAACGAGACCGCCCTGTTCCGCAACCAGTGGCAGTTCCGCCCCCAAGGGGGTGAGCCCGACGCCGACTTCAAGGCCCGCATCCGCCCCACCCTGCGCGACGAGCTGGCCAAGGCCAAGGCGGCGGGCTCACTGGTGCCGGCGGTGGCGTGGGGGTACTTCCCGGTCAACGGCGACGGCACCGACCTGGTGGTGTGGAGGGACGAGGACCGGCGCACCGAGTGGATGCGCTTCCACTTCCCCCGCCAGCGCAAGGAGCCCTGGCACTGCATCGCCGACTTCTTCCGCCCGGTGGCGTCGGGCGAGGTCGACTACGCCGGCTTCTCGGTGGTGACCATGGGCGAGGTGGCCTCCGAGTACTCGGCGGGCCTGTTCGCCGCCGACCGCTACCAGGACTACCTGTTCTTCCACGGCCTGTCGGTGGAGATGACGGAGGCCCTGGCCGAGTTCTGGCACCGGCGCATGCGGGAGGAGCTGGGCTTCGCCGACGAGGACGGTCCCTCGCTGGCGGGCCTGTTCCGCCAGCAGTACCGCGGGTCGCGCTACTCCTGGGGCTACCCGGCGTGCCCCGACCTGGAGGACCAGGCCAAGGTGGCCGAGCTCCTCGACATCGGCCGCATCGGCGTCAAGGTCTCCGAGGAGTTCCAGCTCCACCCCGAGCAATCCACGTCGGCCATCGTCGTCCACCACCCGGAGGCCAAGTACTTCATCGCCTGAGTCAGTGTCACACCCGGTCGGTAGGTTGCCCGGCGGATACCATCTCAACGAGGAGAGGTCCGCATGACCGACGTGGGTACGACCGTGATCACGAGCTTCGTGAGTGCCTTCACCCTGTTTCTCGCTCTCGCCGCCTTCACCAGCCGTCAAACCAAGGATGTCAAAGGTGACATCGGCGAGCTCCGGACCGAGCTCAAAGGCGACATCGGCGAGCTCTGGACCGAGCTCAAAGGCGACATCGGGACCCTGCGGGGCGAGATCACCGACTTGCGTTCCGAGGTCAGGTCAGACATCCGCCGGCTCGATGAGAAGTTCGACCGGTTGATGTTCGAACTGCTCCACCACATCCGCGAGGGCGGCCACCAGCCCCCGCCCCAGGCGGCATAGTCACCGCTCCTGGCGGGCGATGCCCTCCATGAGGGACCGGCCCCCTCCGCCGTCGACGTAGATCTTCTGGCCGTTCACGTAGCCGGCGGCGTCGGAGACGAGGAAGCGGACGACGGCGGCGACGTCGTCCGGGCTGCACACCCGGCCGAAGGGGAAGTGGGCGTCCAGGGCCCGGATGTCCTTGGCCCCCAGGGTGGCGTCCACCAGCCGGCGGCCCATGTCGGTGTCGACCAGGCCGGGCGCGACGATGTTGACGTGGATGCCGTGGCGGAGCTCCTCGTTGGCCAGCACGAGGGCCAGCGCCTCGAGGGCGGCCTTTCCCATGGAGTAGGGGGCGCTGTTGGCCGGAAACTCGCGGGCGATGCGCGACGAGATCATCACGATGTCGCCCCGCGGGCGGGTGCGCATCG
The DNA here is from genome assembly GCA_044870155.1 of Acidimicrobiia bacterium. GTDB lineage: Bacteria > Actinomycetota > Acidimicrobiia > IMCC26256 > BP-133 > CAWBJP01. The sequence goes on from JBIOYN010000020.1 coordinate 7,953, forward strand.
AACCCAGGACGGCCTGGCACAGGTGATGGGCGCCGAGGGCGTGGGTGCGCACCACCCGCTCCAACTCCCCGGGGTCGGTGTCGATCACGCTGCGGCCCCCGCTGGCGATGCCGGCGTTGTTGACCAGGATGTCGACGAAGCCGAAGTCGGCCACGGCGGCGGCCACCATGTCCCGCCCCTCGGCCAGCGAGCCCACGTCGGCGGCGTAGGCCCGGGCCTCGCGGCCGAGGGCCTCGATGGCCTTGACCGTGGCCCCCGCGGCCTCGGCATCCCGGCGGTAGTTGACGGCGACGTCGGCGCCGTCGGCGGCCAGTCCCAGGGCGATGGCCCGCCCGATGCCCCGGCTGCCGCCGGTGACCAGCGCCACGCGACCGTTCAGCGTCATCGATGCCTCCGTGGCTGAGGAGTTCACGGCGCCAGGACGGCGCGGGCCACCAGGTCCGTGCCGAAGGCGGTGAGGATGGCGAGGTAGAGCAGGCCGGTGGCCGCCATCACGGCCGAGTACCAGCGCTCCCGCAGGGCGGCCACGACCACGAACACGAGCCCGATGGTGGTGACGGCCGAAAGCAGCCAGATCCAGCCGAAGAGCCCGCTGGCGTGGTCGTCGACGGAGCCCGAGAGCACCTGGACCATCCCCGGTGGCCAGCACAGCAGCGCCACTTCCACCGGCCAGATGGCGCCCGTCCAGCGCACCAGCTCCTTGAGCGGATCGCGGGACAGCCCCGGCTGGGTCAGGTACCAGTGGCCGAGGAGCATGGCGTCGGTCACCGCCCCGAGGAAGGCGGCGCCCACCAGCAGCCGGGCGGCGCCCAGCAGCCACGGCCCCCCACCGGAGGCGGCGGCGAAGAGCAGGCCGATGGCGCCGGCAGCAGGAGCGGCCAGGTCGGCGGCGGGTGGGAACTCGGGGACGTCGTCGGCGAATCGGGGCGGCCGGGCCCGGCCCGTCATGGCCTCCACCCGGGCCACCCGGGCCTGGCGCACCGCTCGCTCCCCCGCCACGCCGGCCCGGCGCCGGACGACCGACAGGGCCAGGGCGGTGCCCGCCGCCACCACCACACCCATCGCCCCCAGGTCCCGCAGGAGAGCGGCGGTGGAACCGCTCTCCAGCGACCGTCCGGCCACCACCGCGCCCAGGGCCATGACCAGGTACGTGATGCGCAGCGTCCAGCCGTAGCCGATCCCCACCTCGCGCCGGCGGGTCGTGAGCCAGCAGAAGAACAGGCCGCCGGTAGCCCACTGGAGCAGCACGGTGGAAACCTCGAGGCGCATCCCCTGGGACCTTAACCGGGGGTTTGAGCGGGGTTGGAGCCGGGCCGATGCCCCGTCCCGCCGGTTCAGGACGGAAGGCTCTCCAGCCGGTAGAGCCCGCCCTCCTGGGACATCACGTAGACCTCGCCGTCGGCGTCCTCGCCGAAGGAGGTGAGGCGCTCGACGGACACGCCGAGATCGGAGACCTGCACTGTCCCGCCGGCGCGCCGCAGCGCCCTCACCCCGCCGCCGCACAGGTCGCCGAAGAGGTAGGCGCCCCGGAGCTCGGGGACGAGCTGCCCCCGATAGACGTAGCCCCCGATCACGGCGCAGTGCTCGGAGTTGTGCTCGTATTCGAGGATCGGAGGCACGTGGTCCTTCGGTGGCGGGATCCGATCGGGCGGGTTGGCCCGGGGGTGGCGCGCCTCCATGGCGTCCCACCCGAAGTTGGCGCCGGCCCCCCCGGCGGGGAGGAAGTCGACCTCCTCCCAGCTCAGGTCGCCCACGTCGCCCACCCAGAAGTCCCCCGTCGCCCGGTCGAAGGTGAACCGCCACGGGTTGCGCAGGCCGTACATCCACACCTCGGGACGGGCTCCGGACCGGCCCACGAAGGGATTGTCGTCCGGGATCCCGTAGGGGGCGGAGGCCGTGGGGCGGGGGTCGATGCGCAGCACCTTGCCGAAGAGCGTGCCCAGGTCCTGCGAGCGGTGCTCGGGCTCCTTGACCGGCCCGCCGTCCCCCAAGCCGAGGTAGAGCAGACCGTCGGGGCCGAAGATGACCTGGCCGTTGTTGTGCCACTCGTGGGGCTGGTCGACGAAGAGCACCTGCCGGCGGGTGACCGGGAGCGCCCGACGCCCGTCGAAGGCGTACTCCAGGATGCGGGTATCGCCGGCGACGTCGGTGAACCCGACGTAGAAGCGGACACCGCTGGGGTCCGAGGCCAGGCCCACCAAGCCCTGTTCCACCCCGTGGGACACCTCCTGGGACAGGTCGAGCACCGGCTCGGCGGCGACCGTGCCGTCCGGCGAGACCCGGCGGACGCGGCCGGTCCGCTCGGCCACGTAGACGTGGTCGTCGCCGGGACGGACGGCGAGCGCCACGGGCTGGTCGAGGTCGGCGATCTCGACCAGTCGGACCCGGACGGGCGGGGCGCCGGGGGTGGACGCCGCCGGGTGGCCTCCGAGCATCGGCGCGGCCGACAGCGCGAGGACCAGAGCCAGACCCCGACGACCCCAGCGCGGCATCACGGAAGCGACCCTAGGAGCCTGCTGAGCAAGGCGCTTCCCGGGTGTGGCTGGGAGGCGTAGGTTGAAGG
>JBIOYN010000021.1:0-2932 GCA_044870155.1 Acidimicrobiia bacterium
CCAGGATGCGGGGGAACTCGGAGGCCTCGTCGGGGGGGAGGAGCACCGAGACCGACTTCCCGATGAGCTCCTCGGAGGCGTAGCCGAACATCGTGCTGGCTCCGGCGCCCCAGCCGGCGATGGCGCCGTCAAGAGCGACGAGAAAAGCAGCCGCGTCTGCGGTTGCTGCCATGGTCCTCCCCCTGAACTGCCCCCCGGCAGTCTCCCGTCAGGTTACCCCCAGGCCGTTCCCCCGCCGGGCTCGGCCGACGAGGAGGCCGCGGACTGGGCGTCGGCCGGCTCCAGCATGTAGCCCCGGGAGCGGACGGTCCGGATCGCCAGGGACAGGGGGGCCAGGCGCCGGCGGAGGCGCAGGACGTGGACGTCGAGCACGTTGCGGCCCGGGGAGGATCCCGGCCACACGCTGCGACGGAGCGTGTCCCGTCCCACCACGGCGCAGAAGCGGGACACCAGCGCCTCGGCCAGGCGGGCCTCGACCGGTGGGAGCGCCACCCACAGATCGCGGTAGCGGACGACCCCGTGGGCGTCGACCTCGGGGACGTCCCGCAGGTGGACCCGGCCCCGGGCCATCAGGCCCTGGACGCGGGCCCGGACGTCGGCTTCGGACGCCGGGAGACGGACCCAGTCCTCCAGGCAGTCGGGCGCGGCGGGAGGCTCGATGCCGTCGTCGAGGAGGAGAAGGCGGGGGAGGTTGTGCTGAGCCAGGTGGTCGCGCCGGTCCGCCTCCGCCGGCCATCGCACCACGACCACGTCCACGGCGAGGACGGTAGGAGCGCTTCGTTGCCAATCTGTTTCGGCGTTGTGAACCTTGCCGCGCGCTCGGTGGCCCCGACCCGAGAAGCCGTCAGCCGGGCGGTTCGACGGTGTCCTCGGAGCGGCGATGCTCGCGGGCCGTTCCCGACCGGTCGAAGGTACGGGTCTCGGAATCGGCCAGCACGGCGTCGGCCAGGGAGCCGGGGTCCTCGATGCCCGCCTCCTGCTCTTCGGGCGTGAGAGAACGGGCCCGGGAGGCGACCAGGTCGGGGGCGGGCGTCGCCGGGTTCGACTCGGTGTCGCTCATGAACTGGTGCTTGCCCGCCGGGGCTCGGGCGACAAACCTGGGGGCATGGATCGCGATGGTCTCTTCGCCGCTCTGGTCGACGCCCGCCTGGGCGAAGGGGAAGTGCTCTACGTGGAGCGCCGGGGAGACTCCTACGGCCTCAACGTCACCGGCGCCGGCCAGGATCTGGCACCCGTCGACCCCGACGCCGGCTTCCCCGACGTCTGGGTGTACTGGTCGGGCCGGTGGCCCGACGACGACCCCGAGCGCCAGAAAGCCGTGTTCGACGATCTCCTCCTGGAGATGGAATCGATGGCCGGCGGTCAACCCGACCGCTGCCGCTGGTCACCCGACGACCCCTGGCCCCACAGCCACTGAACGGGCGCCCCGTCGCCGGCGGGCCGTCGGGGAACCGGCGGAGGTCGCCCGTAGACTTGATGGCGTGGAGACGTTGTTGCTGCCGTTGCTGGCCGTGGGGGCCGGCGTGATCTCCTTCTCCTCGCCCTGTGCGCTGCCGCTGGTGCCGGGCTACCTCTCTTATGTGTCAGCGCTGCCGATCTCCGAGCTGGGACAGCGGGAGGCCCGGGCCGTGACGCTGCGGGCGTCGGTGCTGTTCGTGGCCGGGTTCACCACCGTGTTCACCATCCTCGGGATCTCCTTCGCCCTGGTTGGGACGCTGTTGCAGCGCAACCTGCCCGTCATCGTGCGGGTGGCGGGGATGCTGATCATCGTCATGGGGCTGGCGATGATGGGCCTGCTCCGCATCCCGTTCCTGTACCGGGAGCGCCGTTTCGACCTCGCCCGGGTGCCCGGCGGTCCCAAGGGTGCCTTCCCGCTGGGAATGGCGTTCGCTTTCGGCTGGTTGCCGTGCCAGGGGCCGGTGCTGGCCACCATCCTCACCGCCGCCGCCGCCACCGAGACGGTGGCCTGGGGGGCGGTGTTGCTGGTGCTCTATTCCGTGGGCCTGGGCCTGCCGTTCATCGGACTGGCGCTCGTGTTCAACCGGGCCCGGGGATCCCTGGCCTGGCTCCGGCGGCACGGCCGCAAGATCGAGGTGCTCGGCGGGGTCCTCATGGTGGGTGTCGGGCTCCTGTTCGTGACCGGGCGCTGGCAGGAGCTCTTCCTGCCCCTCCAGCGGGTGTTCGCCCGCCTCGAATGGCCTCCGATCTGAGCACCGCCGGCGACCGGCGGCGGCGGGGGCATCCGGTCCGCTGGGCGGTGGCGGGCGTCTGCGTCGTGGTCCTCCTGCCCCTGGTGGTGGTGCTGGGCAGCCGCCTCGGGAAGGACCCGACCGTGGGCCAGCGCTCGGCGGTGCTCAACAAGCCCGTCCCCGAGTTCAGCCTGCCCAACATCGACGGCGGGACCATCAGCTCCGAGGATCTGGTGGGCCGGCCCTATCTCGTCAACTTCTGGGCGTCGTGGTGCGCCCCGTGCCGCCAGGAGCACGGGAACCTCGAGGCCCTCTACGCCCGCTACCGCTCCCAGGGGATGGAGCTGCTCGGCGTGCTGTGGAACGACGACATCCAGGGCGCTCGCAGCTACCGGCGGGACCTGGGCGGCCAATGGCCCATCCTGGAGGACCCGAACGAGAGGCTGGCGGTCGATTTCGGGGTCACCGGCCCGCCCGAGACGTTTCTGGTCGACGATGCCGGGGTCATCCGGTACAAGGTCCGGGGCGCCGTCACCGCCACGAAGGCTCAGGAGATAGTGGAAGCCCTGACCCAACTCGGTCTCGGGTAACCTGACGGGCCGTCCGGCGGCGTGGCCGAGTGGTTCAGGCAAGGGTCTGCAAAACCCTGTACAGCGGTTCAATTCCGCTCGCCGCCTCTGAGTGTCCTGCTGGCAGGAGCACTTCCCTTCTTGGCTTGTCCGGCAGTGACCGTGACTGGCGTG
>JBIOYN010000022.1:0-13085 GCA_044870155.1 Acidimicrobiia bacterium
TGCTGGGCGGCTGCCAGGGCACCACCGGGCCGTCGTCCCTCGCCCCCGACGGGCGGCGCTACGCCGGGCGCTTCCCCCGCATCACCATCCGTGACCAGGGCCACCTCCACCGCCACCTGGTCACGGATGGTGATGCGGGGGAAGCGCCCGGCGTAGCGCCGGCCGTCGGGGGCGAGGGACGACGGCCCGGTGGTGCCCTGGCAGCCGCCCAGCACGTTGGGGCAGACCACGAACCAGCGGCCGGTGTCGATGCCCTTGCCGGGGCCGATGCCGCCGTCCCACCAGCCGGGGTGGAGGTGGCCCGGCCCCGCGGGTCCGGCGGCGTGGCTGTCGCCGGTCAGGGCGTGGGCCACGAGGACGGCGTTGGCGCCGTCGGCGTCGAGCTCCCCCCACGTCTCGTAGGCGACCGTGACGGGCGAGAGCGTGCCCTCGATCTCGAGCTCCAGGGGGGCATCGGCGAAGAGCGTGACGAACCGGCGCCGGCCCGGGTCGTCGCCGAGTTGCCAGGCGCCGCTGGCGGGAGGGGGATCGACGGCGGGGGACGTCACGACCCGGGAAGGGTACCGGCGCCGCGCCCGGCACCGGCCGGACGCCGGCACCCGGTCAGGACGGGGTGGTGGGCACCGACAGCGCCGCCCCCAGGGGGAACCGGGCCCTGACGATGAGCCCCCCGCCAGGACGGGGTTCCACCCACACCGATCCCTCCAGGGAGTCGACGAAGCGGGCCACGATCCACATCCCCAACCCGGTGGACCGGTGGGGACCGAAACCGACCGCCTTCTCGAAGGCCTGGGAGGCGATCTCGGGCGGGATGCCCGGGCCCCGGTCGAGCACGGCCAGCTCCACCAGCCCGTTGGAGCGGGCCAGGCGCACCTCGACGGGCTGATCGACGGGTGAGTGCTTGGCCGCGTTCTGGAGCAGGTTGGCCAGGATGCGCAGGGTCTTCTCGCCGTCCGTGCGCAGCAGGGTCACGCCGGGCTCGATCTCGGTGACGAGCCGGTCGGGGGTGAGGCCGGCGGCGGCCGCTGACGCCCGGATCAGATCCGGCATGTAGATGTCGGAGAGCTCGACGCGCCGGTCGCCGGCCAGCGACTCGCTCACGGCCAGCTCCCGCACCTCCGAGAGCATGTCGCCCAGGTGCTTGGCGTGGCCCTCGATGAGCTCGGCGATCTCGGCCCGCTCCTCGGGATCGAGGTCACCGGCCCGGCGGGCCAGGGCGGTGGACAGGGCGGCGATGGAGGCGATGGGGGTACGGAAGTCGTGGGCCAGGGCGGCCAGGAAGTCCCGCCGGGCCTCGTCCATGCCTTCGAGCTGCAGGCGCAGCTCGCGCTCCTGCTCCAGGCGGCTGTGCTCGGTGGCCGCCTCCGCCTCCGCCTTGGCCCGGGCCTGACGGGCCAGGTCGGCCGCCTGGGAGAGCACCCCCACCAGCAGGGCCACGGCGACCATGAGCCACGACCACCAGGCCGCGTCCCGGATCCGCTCGGTCCATTCCACTGCGGGCTCGGGCATCCACAGGATGGCGGCCGACAGGCCGGCGGCCATGCCGACGGCCACGGCCAGGGACCGGGCCAGGTCGAAGCGGATGGCGGTGGAGATCACCACCGTGATGGCCACCGGGAGGAGCGGGCTGCGTGATGCCCCGGTCACGGCGGCGGAGACGACGACGAACCCCCCCGAGACCAGCGAGAGGATCCAGGCTGTCCACAGGTTGCTGACGCCCTCCCGGGCGTCTCTGGTCGTCTTCAGGAAGGCGAGGCCGGCGTAGGCCAGGGCGGCGGCCAGGATGATCGTGGCCGCCCTCGGGTACGGCGTCCGCTCCCGCCCCGCCACGGCGACGATGAGCGCCATCGACGACGTGATGGCCAAGCGGATCCACGACACCGTCCGCTCCGCGGCCACCCGGCTGTCCCGGATGTCGGCGTGATCGCGCAACGAGCCCGTACGGCCTCCCTCTGGCTGGGTTCCCTGCCAGTGTGCAGCGCGCCCACGCTCGCCTCAAATAGCGGTGCTTTTGCAGGTCAGCGCGGAAATGTCCGATTTGCCCGAAGGGGACAAAGTTGGCCCCTCGTGTCCTTAACTCCCCGGGTGCCCGCGTGCTCCACTGCGTGAGGGGCGAAAAGCCCGTGCACGTGTCGTACCTCCAAGGGGGCCCGAATGCAAACACTGATCACCCGGCCGGGAGCATCAGCATCCACCCGGCGCCTGATGCTGATAGCCGTCGTCGCCTCCCTGGCGCTCGTGGCCGCCGCCTGCGGCGGCAGCCAGCCTCACGAGGTGGCAACCGGCGCGCCGGCCGCAGCCGACACCGGGCTGGCGCCGGGCGCCGGCACCGATGCCGCCCTGGCTCCGACCGACACCGGCGCCGCCGACGCCACCGCCGGTGTGGCCACGCCGGCGGCGGGAGGGACGTCCACCGGTGCCGCCACCGGCGACGGCTCGGGGGCCAACAAGACCGCCTCCAAGGCTGCAGCCCCAACCGGGGGCGCTGCCGCCGCCGGCACCGGGGCCGCCACCGCCGCCGCCAACGCCGGTCCGGCGGCCGCCGCCGGGACCCCCATCGGAGGCGGTGAGCCTGCTCCGGCCGTTCCCGACAACGGCGGCGCCACCGACGTGGGCGTGACCGCCAACTCCATCAAGTTCGGGTCCATCTCGGGGAACAACACCCCGCTGGGCAACCTGATCTCCCAGCCGGTGACGACGGCCGTGTTCGCCACCATGCGGGCCGTCAATGACTCGGGCGGCATCTTCGGTCGCAAGATGATCATCGGCGACTGCGACGACTCCGGGGACGTGACCCGGTTCCGGTCGTGCTACCGCAAGCTGATCGACGAGGCCAAGGTGTTCTCCTTCATCACCTCGGTGACCTGGGGCACCGGTGAGGTCCACGGCGACCTGGCCCGGGACAAGGTCCCCTGGATCGGGAGCTGGGGCTTCTACACCAGCGAGTGGAAGGACCCGTGGATGTTCCCCGTCCACCTGTCCACCGTCACCGAGGCCCGGGCCGACGCCATCTGGGTGCGGGACATCGTCAAGCCCAAGACGGTCGGCATCCTCTACCTGAACACCCCCGAGCAGCAGCTGGCCAAGGCGGCGCTGCACGAGATCCTCGACCCGGCCAAGATCGAGGTGGTGCGGGAGATCCCCCAGGAGATCGACACACCCGACGAGAGCTCGAACGTGTTCTCCATGCGGGCCGCCAACCCCGACCACATCATCCACTTCTCGTGGCCGCCCCCCATGATCAAGTTCATCGTCGACTCCGCCCAGCAGGGCTACTGGCCGAAGATGGGCATCAGCGGCAACCACCTCATCGGTGAGCAGGTCGGCCGTCTGATCGGGGACTGGGCCACCCAGGGCATGTACTCCATCACCAGCTACAAGCTGTGGGGCTCGGGCGACGAGTACCAGGCCATCATGGACAAGTACGCCCCGCAGATGAAGAAGATGCACCACCACCAGACCCAGAGCGGCTACGTGGGCGTGAAGATCACGGCCGACGCCGCCAAGGCGGTGGGTCCCAACCTCACCCGGGACAACATCACGAAGGTGCTCGAGAGCCGGCGCTGGGACTTCGGCCCCGGGCTCGGACAATCCGTCCTGTGGGGGCCCGGCAACCACGACACCATGCGCTGCGAATACATGATGAAGTTCAACAGCTCGGACACCGGGAGCTACAAGGTGTTCATTCCCGAGCCTCGGAAGTCGTACGTCTGCGACGACGCGCCATAACTAGCTGAACAGGGCGATGGGGAGCGGGACCCCGCTCCCCATCGACGAACCGTTGGGGTGGCTCTGATGATTGGACAAAGCTGATGGTTCTCGCGCTCGAATTCAACTCAAACATCCTGGCTCCGGCCATCGTCAACGGGATCGCCATCTCCTCGCTGTACGCGCTGATGGCGATCGCCCTGGTGCTCACCTTCCGGATGAGCCGCTCGGTGGCCTTCGTCCACGGTGGCATCGCCAGCATCTCGGCCTACCTCTACTGGTACCTGGCTGCCACTTCGGCCAGCGCCTTCACGGTGCTGGGCTGGCCCAAGCTGCCCTCGCTGGGGATCGTGCTCGTCTTCGGGGCCCTCGGCGGGTTCATCTTCGGTTCGGTGGTCATGGGGCGCATGGCCGCCTGGCCCCGGGTCACGGTCACCACGTTCTCATTGGGCGCCATGCTGCTGGTGGCCGGGATCGCCGGCACCATCTGGAAGGGCGTCTTCGAGCGGGTGCCGAGCCCCTTCGGCGAGGGGACCATGCGGTTCTTCTCCATGAACGTCACCCGCCACCAGGTGGTGAGCGTCGGCTTGCTGGTGGTCCTGTCCGCCGTCCTCACCCTGGTGCTCAGCCGGACCCGCCTCGGCGTCTACATCCGGGCCATCGCCGACGACGTGGAGGCCGGGCAGATCGTGGGTATCCCGGTCCGCTCGGTGGCCATCGGAGTCTGGGCCTTCTCCGGCGCCCTGGCCGCCCTGGGCGGCGCCCTGATCGTCCCCATGAGCACGCTCACCGAGCTGGCCGTCCTGTTCGTCCTCATGCGCTCGCTGGCCGCCGCCGTGCTCGGCGGCTTCGACAGCCTCCCCCTGGCCCTGGTCGGCGCCCTGATCTTCGGCCTGGTCGAGAGCGTCGTCGGCGGTGGTGTCTTCGGCCCCGTCTCCTCGGGCATGCGAGAGGTGGTCCTGATGATCCTCCTCTTCGGCGGCATCCTGCTCATCGCCCGACGCCGGGGCGGCATCGTGAACCTCGGGGGGGTGTGACCCATGCTCCGCCGCTACTCCAGCGTCCTGTCGTCCAACGTCCCGCCCTGGGCCTACGCCGCCTTCCTGGCCGTCGCCCTGGGCTGGGTCCTGGTGGCGCCCAAGTTCTGGGTCTTCCTCGGCGCCGCCGCCTGCCTGCTGGCCATCTCCGGCCTCGGGCTCTCCGTGGTGGTCGGGTGGGCGGGCGAGGTGTCGCTGGCCTCGGCCGCCCTGGTGGGGACGTCGGTGTACCTCACCGGCTACATCGTGCGCTCCGACGGCCTCCACCTGCCGTTCCTGGTCGGCCTGGCCGCCGGGGTGGCGGTCGCCACCGTCCTCCATTCCTTCGCCGCCCTGGCCACGGCCAAGCTCTCCGGTATCTACGTCATGGTCCTCACCCTCGGCCTGCAGGTGACCATCGAGCGGACCGTGTTCTCGGTGGCCAAGCTGACCGGCGGCTCCGAAGGCGTGTACCTGAGCCGGCCCCGGCTCTTCGGCCTCGGCTTCGACTCCGACATCGCCTTCTATTACCTGTGCGCGGCGACCCTGGCCGGAGTGGTGATCATGCTCACCCTCTTCCGCCAGTCCCGTCACGGTCGGGCCCTCCTGCTTGTCCGAACCAACCGGGAGGCGGCGGCGGCGGTGGGGATCTCCCCCTGGCGCTACAAGATCCTGGCCTTCGCCATCTGCGGCGCCCTGCTGGGGTTGGCCGGGGCCATGACCGCCCCTCTGTACCGCTCTCCCCCGACGCTCCTCCAGTATCTGTCGTTCGCCTCGCTGTTCCTCCTGGCCGTGCCCGTCACCGCCGGCTCCGAGTCCCTCCTGGCCGTGATCATGGTGGCCTTCGGCTTCACCATGCTCCCGGCCGGCCTGGAGGAGCTGGGCATCCGCCTCTCGCCCAACGTGGTGGGCGGCCTCGGACTCCTCACCGGCACCTACATCGGGGCCCGGGGAATCGGCGGGGCTGTGCTCGACAAGCTCCGGGAGAAGAGAGAGAACCAGACCCTGGCCCAACTGGGGGTGGGCACCACGGTGGTGCTGCCCCGCGACGAGGCGCACGAACCGGTCGTGATCGACACCGTCCCCGCCCCCCGGCCCCGGTCCCGGACCCGGATCCCCGCCGGCGTGGGCGCCAGCCGGCGGCAAAGTAACGGCGACGACATGGTGGGCGGGGCCGACGGGCTCGCCCCGGCTCTGAGCCGCGGCACCGGCCTCATCCTCCGACCCCGGCCTCCGTCCCGGCTCGAGGCGAGGAGGTAGTGCCATGACCACCGTGACTCCGAACCCGATCCTCGAGTTGGCCGAGGGCCAGGAGGCCGCCCTCGAGGTGTTCAGCCAGTTCATCCCCGAACAGACCTACGAGGGAACGCCGCTGGTCGGCCGGGACATCTCCAAGGCCTTCGGCGGGATCCGGGCGCTCCGGGAGGTGCCCCTCGTCGAGGTGCCTCCCCACAGCTTCGTCGGCCTGATCGGCCCCAACGGGGCCGGCAAGTCGACGCTGTTCAACGTCCTCAACGGATTCACCACGCCGGACACGGGCGAGGTCATCCTCTTCGGCCAGGACGTGACCAGGAAGCAGCCCTGGGACCGGGCCAAGCTGGGGATGAGCCGCACGTTCCAGGCCAACCACATCGACCTGAACCTGTCCACCTTCGACAACCTCCTGTCCGGCGCCTACCAGCTCATCCGGGGCGGGCTCTTCACCGCCACGTTCCGCCGCGGGGGCAACTACTCCGACGAGCAGCGGGCCCGGCTGGCGGCGCGGGCCGTGGCCCGTCTCCTCGACCTCGAACCCGTGCTCGGGGTGATGGCCCGGTCCCTCGACTTCGCCGCCCAGCGCCGCATCGAGATCGGCCGCAGCCTCATGAGCGGTCCCCGGCTGCTGCTTCTCGACGAGCCCACCGCCGGGGTCGACGCCCACGAGGCCAGGGAGCTCGTCGCCCTGGTCAAGCGGATGCAGATGGACCTGGGCCTGGCCGTCCTGCTCATCGAGCACTTCGTCCAGGCCGTCATGGAGAACAGCGACCCGATCTACGTGCTCGACCAGGGCACGCTGATCGCCGCCGGCACGCCGACTGAGGTGGCCAACGACCCCAAGGTGCGGGCGTCGTACCTCGGAGAGGACGAACACCATGCTTGAGCTCCACAACGTCTCCACCGGCTACGGCCGCCTGCCCGTCCTCTTCGGCGTCAACCTGCTGGTACAGCCGGGCGAGATGGTGGGCGTGCTCGGCCCCAACGGGGCGGGCAAGTCGACGCTGCTCAAGACCATCCTCGGCATCCTGCCGGTGCGCTCAGGCGGGATCGCCTTCCGGGGCCGCAAGATCAGCCACGAGCCGACGCACGCCCGCTTCGCCTCCGGCATCAGCCTCTGTCCCGAGGGCCGGCGGGTGTTCAAGAACCTGTCGGTGCGGGAGAACCTGCTGGCCGGCTCCTTCGGCCAGGACAAGTCGGTGGTGGCCGAGCAGCTCGAGGCCTGCTACGCGATCTTCCCCCGCCTGGATGAGCGCAAGGACCAGCGGGCCGGGTCGCTGTCCGGTGGCGAGCAGCAGATGCTGGCCATCAGCCGGGCCCTCATGTCCCGGCCCCGCCTGCTGATGGTGGACGAGCTGTCCATGGGCCTGGCGCCCCTGGTGGTCATGGAGCTGCTGGACACCCTCCGCCAGCTCTGCGACCGGGGCCTGAGCGTCATCGTGGTCGACCAGTTCGCCTCCCGCCTGGTGGGCAAGGCCGACCGGGGCGAGGTGCTGGAGAAGGGCCGCATCGTGTTCTCGGGGCCGGTCACCGCCGCCGAGGAGCACATGGAGGGGACCTACATGGGTGAAGAGATCCTGGCGACAACCGCCAAGGGGGTGGGGTAGATGGAGACGCGATCGACACCTCGGGGACGCTGGCTGCGGGGGCTGTCCATCGGCGGGCTGGCGCTGGTCATCGCCGGCCTGGGGGCCGTCCCGGCCACCAGTGCGCAGGCCGAGGAGAGCACCGCGCCCGCCGCCGGAGCAGCCGACGACGACGCCGCCTTCCACGAGCTGGCCGCCAAGCGGAACTGGCTGACGTTCGCCGACGCCCGGCCGGTGTCGCCCTTCTTCGGGATCCCGGGTGAGCTGAAGCCGACGGTGCCCTTCGCCCGCTCCTGGCTCGACGCCTCGCCGGGGCGTTCGGAGTGCTTCGCCGCCCTCTACTACCCCGACGAGGTCATCGAGGAAGGCGTGCTGCAGACCACCGGGCAGTATGAGAACCGCACCATGGCCCGGACTCAGAACCCACCCCCCCTGGACGAAGAGACGAAGGAGGAGTTCGCTCCCTTCGGGATGCCCGGGCCCCACGCCTCCACCAACAACCCGAGCCGGACGGAGTGCATCAGCGAGGCCGTCTCGGGTGTCGCCCCGGCCGAAGGTGTGCTGGTCGATGGAGGCTTTGCCAAGACCCACGCCGTCTTCGACGGGGACCTGATCACCGACTATGCCGTCTCCCGGGTCCAGGGCGTGCTCGCCGGCCCCGTCCGGATCCACAACCTGGAGACCATCCTCAAGCTCGAGTACCACCTCGACGCCGACCCGGTCGTCTCCTACGCCATGACCCTCGCCGGGGTGGAGGTCAACGGCGAGCCCGTGGCCAACCTGGGTGGCAACGGCCTCGTGATCGCCGGCCAGAACGTGGCCAAGCGCGACCTCATCGACCAGTTCAACGCCGAGGTGGCCAAGGCCGGCGCCACCTTCCAGGAGAAGGCCTTTGCCGACTACATCCGGCTGGTCGCTCCCGCGGTCCAGGAGGACAGCGACGGCGGGATGACGGTGACCGGCCCGGCGCTGGAGATCGGCCAGACCAACACCTCCCGGGCGGGCCAGGGCGGGGACCACTTCGGGGTCCGTTTCGGCTACGCCACGGTGTACGCCATCCTCAACGCCCTGGAGGGGCTCGACCTCGAACCTCCTTCCCTGGGGGACCTCGAATCCGGTGACCTATCGGACCCGGGGACGGAGGGCGGTTCGTTCTCACCGCCTGACAGCTCTCTGCTGACGGCCGCCTCGCCCTCTCCCGACCTCGGGACGTCCGGGCTCGATGCCGGGCTGGACACCTCCGGCCTGGGCGGCGGCTACTCCACGGGCGGGGGCGGACTGGGAGCCGGCTTCGACACCGGCGTCCCCGACCTGGGCGCCGCCACCGAGTCGGCCCTCCCGTCCACCGGCACCGGCACCACCGGCCTGTTGACGGCTCCGTCCGGGGGCCAGTCGGCGTCGAGCCTCCAGCTGGCGGCGGCCGAGTCGGCCCGGGCGGCCAAGAACACTGCCAACGGCCTCCTGGGCGGGATCCTCGTCCTGGTGGGGGCCCTGATCTGGGTGGGCGGCATGGCCGTCGCCGGGAAACTGGCGGCCTGAGCGTGATGATGGTGTGCATCGGAATCTGCTGGGCGACAGCGACGCACTGAAGGAGAGCGAGAGATGGCAGCAAACGCAGAAGCCCTGTCGGGTCTCGACTACGGCCGGATCATCGGAGCCGAGGAGGACACCGAGCCCCGCCGGCGCGGCGTATCCCGCCAGGCGATGATCGGCCTCGGCCTGATCGTGATCGGGCTGGTGGCGCTGGTGGTGACCTGGGCCCAGATCAAGGACATCCAGAACATCGCCGCCCAGATCCCCTACGTGGCCAGTGGCGGGCTCCTGGGTGTGGCGCTGTCCGTCATCGGCGGCGTGGCCCTGTTCAGCGGCGCCAAGGCGGCGAAGGCGGAGACGACCACCGCCGACGACCTGGCCGCCCAGGTGCAGGACCTGCAGATCCAGGTCAAGTGGACGGCCGATGCCGTTGAGCAGATCGCCGACTACCTGAACGAGCTGGCCCAGAGCGGCGTCGACACCTCGACCCGGCGCCGGTAATCATCGTTCGGCACCGGGGAGCCATGTCGCCCACGCCGTCGGCGTTGCGGGGTTCGGCCGACCACCCCCGAGCCGGCGCCACCGGGTCGCAGCAGGAGGCCCCGGCCGACCGGCCGGAGGCCTCCATGCGCGTCCTGGTCTCCGACCTGGAGAAGACCTACGGCAGCCGCCGGGCCCTCTGCGGCATCAGCTTCGAACTCGACAACGGCCTGGTCGGTCTCCTGGGGCCCAATGGGGCGGGCAAGAGCACGCTCATGCGCTGCGTGGCCGGCATCCAGAGCTGGGACCGGGGCCGGATCTCCGTCGACGGGATCGACGGAGAGCGCCACCCCCGGGCACTGCGCCGCACCATCGGCTTCATGCCCGAGCGGGTGTCGTTTCCGGCCGAGATGCGGACCGCCGCCTACCTCGCCTACGTGGCCGCGGCCAAGGGGATCGCCCGCTCGGAGCGGAACGAGGCGGTGGAGGTGGCCCTGTCCCGGGCCGGACTCGACGGCGTGCGCTCCCGCATCATCGGCAACCTGTCCAAGGGCTACCGCCAGCGGGTGGGCCTGGCCCAGGCTCTCCTCGGTGACCCGGCCGTGGTCATCCTCGACGAGCCCACGGCCGGCCTCGACCCCCTCAACCTGCTCGACATCCGGGCCGTCCTCTCCGAGTACGCCGCCACCCACGTGGTCATCCTCTCCACCCACACTCTCCCCGAGGCCCGCCTCCTGTGCGACCGCCTGATCGTCCTGGCCACGGGATCGATCGTCTACGACGGCCCCACCGTGGAGATGGCCTTCTCGGGGACGGAGGCCCGCCGGGTGCGGGTCCGGGCCCAGGGCGGCGACGACGCGCAGCTGGCCGCCCTGGTGGCCGAGGCGGGCGGGCGCATCGTCCGGGCCGCCTCCCGCCCCGGGGCCTGCGACGCCGTGGTGGAGCTCTCCGGGGAGGGTGCGGTGGCCGCCCTCACCCGCCACCTGGTGCTGGCGGGCTGGGCCATCGAGGCCGTCGAGCCCCTGTCCGACGCCCTCGAGGACGCCTTCCGCCACGCCGTCACCGACCAGGATCCCCCCCGATGATGGGCGCCCTCCTGGCCGTGCTGCGCAAGGAGCTGCGCTCCCTCCTCACGTTGCCCCACACCTATGCCATCGCCAGTGCCTTCCTGGCCCTGTCGGGGGTCTTCTTCCTCACCTTCCTGATCCAGTCCAACCTCCCCGACCTCGAGCAGTACTACTCGAACATCGCCACCACCCTGCTGGTGCTCAGCCCCATCATCGCCATGCGCTCCTTCGCCGAGGAGCGCCGGGCGGGAGCCCTCGACATCACGCTGTCGTGGCCCATCCCCCGCACCGCCCTGGTGGTGGGCAAGTACCTGGTGAACACGCTCTACACCTGGGTCCTGCTCTCGGTGGCCTGGCTCTACCTGCGGCTCCTCCTCAGCCTCGGCGAGGTGGAGGTGGGAAAGGCCGTGGCCGGCTACATCGGGATCCTGCTGCTGGCCGCCGCCCTCGGGGCCCTGGCCCTCGGCGTGTCGGCCCGGGCGACGTCGCCCACGGGCGCCGCCGTCCTCGGCTTCGGACTCCTGCTCGGCCTGTGGACGCTGCAGTTCGCCCCCCGCTGGCTGGGGGGCAGCCTGGGTCGGGCCATCGGCTCGGTCTCGCCCGCTTCCCACCTGGAGGCCGGGACCCGGGGCGTGCTCGACGGCGGCGACGTCGCCTACTTCCTCACCTGCGTGGTGGTGGGCCTCGGTCTTGCCGCCCACGCCCTGGAGAAGCAGCGGCCCGGCGTGGTCCGGCACCTGCGTCCCCGGCGGGGGGCGCTGCTCGGCGCCGTGGGCGCGGCCGGCGTGGTCCTGCTGGTGGCGGGGGCGTCCGTCGAGGCCCAGGCCGACCTCACCCCCACCAAGCGCTTCACCATCACCCGCCAGACCAAGGCCATCGCCGCCCGGATCCATTCACCCGTCACCATCACCGGCTTCGTCGATCCCGACGGCCCGCTGGCCGTCCAGATGCGGGCGCTCATCCGCCAGTACCGGGCCGCCCACATCCCCGTCACCCTGGAGCTGGTCGACCCTGACGCCCAGCCGGGCCGGGCCCGGGCCCATGGCGTGACCCGCTACGGCCAGCTGCTGGTGGAGCTGGGGGCGCGTTCCGAGCTCGTCCCCGACGTGGAGGAGGTGTCCCTCACCAGCGCCATCCTCCGCCTCACCCGGGAGCGGCCGGCGCTGGCCTGCTTCACCGTGGGCCACGGCGAGCCCGACATCAACGACACCCGCCCCGACGGCTACGACGGTTTCGCCGCCTACCTCCGCCAGCTGGGGTACGGCACGGAACAGCTGGCGCTGGGCGCCCCGGGGGCCCTGGCCCGCCTCGAGCGCTGCACGGTGGTCATCGCCGGGCCCCGCATCCCGCTCCTGCCCGCTGAGCTCACCCTGCTCTCGGACCATGTGCGCAACCGGGGCCGCCTGGTGATCATGGCCGACCCCGACGACGCCGCCCGGGCGCAGCTGAACGAGCTCCTCCGCCCCTACGGCATGGCCTTCGGCGCGGGGACGGTCCGGGACCGCAGCTCGCTGGCCGACGACCCGGCCTCGGTGGTGGCCTTCTCCTATCCGTCCGAGAGCCCTCCCATCCGGGACCTGAAGCGGGACGGCATCCCGGTGCTGTTGGTGGACCCCCACCCACTGGAGAAGGCCACCGGCGGCGAGGCGGCCGAGTCGGTGACGCCGCTGGTGGCCAGCAGCTCGCACAGCAACGTCCCCGGGAACGAGGCCGACGGGCCCTTCGTCCTGGCCGCCCTGTTCGACGCCAGCGCCGTGTCCAACGAGCCCGGCGGCGCGCAGCTCGTCACCTCCCGCTTCGGCGTGGTGGGCAGCGCCGGGATCGCCTCCAACCGGCTCATCGACAGCTTCGGCAACCGGGACTTCGTCACCGGGTTGGTGCAGTGGGTGGGCCGGGAGAACGACGTGATCTCGGCGGGCCGGACGTACGGGGGTGTCCACAAGGTCGTCCTCACCAAGGCCCGGCGCGACACCCTGGTCCGCTCCGGCATCGTCTTCCCGTCCCTCGCCTTCCTCGTCCCCATGCCCGTGGCGCTCCTGCGCCTGCGGCGAGGTTGATCGCCGTGCGCCCCGGAACCGTCGTCGCCGTCGTCCTCGCCTTCGCCGTGGGCGTGGGGTGCTCCTCGGGCGGCGGAGGACAGGAGAAGGTGGCGGACCCCGCCCCGTCCGCCCCCGCCACCCCCACCGTGTTCTCCGTCGTGGATCTGGTGCCGGCCCAGGTCCACCGCCTGAGCGTGGAGTCGAAGGGCGGCCAGGTCGCCCTGGTGCGGAGCACGGCTGCCACCTGGCTGGCCGAGCCGGGGACGCCGGCGGTGGTGAGCGGGCTCCTGGCCGAGCGGGAGACCGAGGTTCTTCCCCTCCAGGCCTACCGGCGGATCGACGCCCAGGCCGATGACGCCGACTTCGGCCTTGCCGAGCCCGAGCTGGTCGTGCGCGTCCAGG
>JBIOYN010000023.1:0-3295 GCA_044870155.1 Acidimicrobiia bacterium
AGGCGGCGGCTTCGTCGTCGTCGTGGTGGGCGGCGGCGGAGGCGGCGGCTTCGTCGTCGTCGTGGTCGGCGGGGGCGGAGGTTCGGTGGTGGTGGTGGTGGTCGTGGGCGGCGGCGGGGGCGGCGGCTCAGTGGTCGTCGTGGTCGGGGGCTCGGTCGTGGTGGTGGTCGGGGGGTCCGGTGGCGGGGGCGGCGTGGTGGTCGTGGTGGTGGCGCACTGCGCCATGGGATCGCCCGGGTTCTGGGTCGTGGTCGTGGTCGGATCCGGGTTCTGCCCGGGAGGCTCACCCGGGTCCTGCCCCGGAGGACATCCGGGACCGCCGGCCACGGTGCCGGGCGGGCCCGCTTCCGCCGCTGGCGTCATCACCAGTGAGGCCCACACCACGGGGGTCCGGTGCAGGGGCGGGACGGCTCGCCCGGCGCCGCTGCTGGACAGCACCATGGCGCCGGCCGCGGCCAGCAGCATCACAGTGGCCAGCCGCTCTGCGGCACGTCTCGACACGCCTCTCCCCTCGCCCCCGACGCCACGCGTTCACTGACGGTGCCGGTTCACTTCTCCGTGGCCGGGCGCAACTCCTCCCGTTTCGCCCCAAAGCAGCGGAGTTGTCCGCTTTGGCAGCGTTCAGGAACTCTGTTCCGGCCGCAGCTTCCAGAGGGTCCAGCCCCCGAAGGCGCCCGCCCCGACCAGGGCGGCCACCAGGAGCAGGACCGTGAAGCTGCCTCCGCCGCCGGACTCCCCGGAGCGGGGCGACGCCGCCTGACCGGCCAGGTCGCCTTCCCCGTCAGGTTCCTGAGGGGCGGGAGGCGGCGGGACCTCAGGGCCCAGCGGGGCTCCAACTTCGGCCGTCGCCGTGGTGGTCGTGGTTTCCCCGGCGGTCCCGGTGGTGGTGGTGGTGGTCGACGCCGGCGGCACCGTGGTCGTGGTGGTGACGCCCGGCCGGGTCGTGGTGGTGGCCGGGGGAGCCGTGGTCACCGTCGTCGGCGACTCCGCCGTTGCCGGGCTCCGCACCGTGGTGGTCGTCGTGGCCGGCCGCGGCGCCGTGGTGGTGGTGGTGGCGGCGGCCGGTTGGGTCGTGGTGGTGGTCGTCGGGGCCGGCTTCGTGGTCGTGGTCGTCGTCGACGTGCTTGTCGTGGTCGTCGATGACGTGGTCGTGGTGGCCGGCGCCCCCACCTGGACCACACCCTGCATGCTGTTGTGGATCTCGCAGTGGTACCGGAACGTCCCCGCCTGCTGGAAGGTGTGCGTGTACTCCTCGCCCTCCCCGAGCCGGCCCGAGTCGAAGTCCTCGGCCCCGGCATCGTCCGTGGTCACGGTGTGGACCTGCTTGGCCTGGTTGTGCCAGCGCACCCGGTCGCCCGGCTCGATGGTCACGGTGCCGGGCCGGTATCCGTAGTCCTCCACGTCAGCAGTGCTGGTGGCCGCGGTGGCCGCTCTCGCCGGCCCGAGGACGACGATCAGCAGCCCCATCGCCGTCACCAAGGCGCGCCTTCTGTGCACGTAAGCCCCCAAAGTCCAGTTTTGCCGGTTTTGTCTTCTCCGTCCCAACCCCGCGCTCCTGCCCGGGCCATCCGGTCCCCGCCACCACCGATGCGGTAGAAAAGGCCCCCTCGCCACCAGGGGAGCATCGGGAGGAACCAATGCTCAAGGAATTCAAGGCCTTCGTCCTACGGGGCAACGTGCTCGACCTCGCTGTGGCCGTCGTCATCGGCGCCGCCTTCAAGGCCATCATCGACGTGGTGGTGAAGGGGATCGTCACGCCCGTACTGGCCATCCCGGGCGACAAGCCCAACCTCTCAGGCATGACCTTCACGATCGGGGGCGCCGAGTTCCTCTACGGTGCCGTGATCCAGGAGATCATCAACTTCCTCATCATCGCGGCGGCGGTCTTCTTCCTCATCGTGCGCCCCGCCACCCGGCTGATGGACCGGCGCAAGACGGAGCCGGAGGTGGCGGCCACCACCCGGGACTGCCCCTACTGCCTGTCGTCGATCCCCATCGCCGCCACCCGCTGCGCCTTCTGCACCGCCAACGTGGGCGCCTCGGCGGGCTGAACGACCGGCGGGGCCGCTCCTCGGTCGGTCTCCTAGGTGCAGACGGGGAAGCCGTACTTCTTGGACAGGCCGTCGGCTTCCTTGAACAGCCCGAAGATGTGGGGATTGTTCGTGAGCAGGGAGGGCTCCTCGTCGATGCGGTCGAGTGCCTTGTCGAAGGCGTCGTAGATCTCGTCCACCTGGTCCCCGGCGTCCTTCGGGTCGGGAAGCGCCCGCAGGTCCTTCACCTGCTGGCGGACCATGGGCACGACCACGTCGCGGGCGTAGCGCTCGAGCTGCTCGGGTGTGGGCTTCTCGCCCTGCTTCAGGTCCTTGAACGCCTGCTGCGTGGCGGTGGCCAGCTCCTGGTTGCCCTCCCGGCAGATCTTGGCGGCGCGCTTGAGGTACTCGTCCTTGGCGATGGGCTCCGGGCCACCCCCGCAACCGGCCACCAGCACCAGCCCGGCCACCACCACCGGAACCACCCGCTTCATGCCGCCTCCTCGCCGGGGCGGAGGCTACCGTGCCGCGCGCCGTGGAGGTCCACCTTCGCTTCCGGGACGAGCCCGAGGGGGCCATGCCCGTCCTCGTCGTCCGCTTCCCCGGGCCGCGGCGGGTGCTGTCGTCGGCGCCCTGGGGGGGCGGCCTCGGCCTGCGGCGCTTCGTCCTCAACGCCCAGGTGCCACCCGGCTACTCCCGCCGGGACCCCGACGCCCATCTGGCCGCCATCGCCGCCTCGCTGGGTCTCGCCGGTGCCGGGGTGGGGATGCTGACCGCCGCCGACGTGGAGCACGCCGTCACCACTTCCGACGGGGGCGTAGCCGTGGTCGCCACCGTCGGCCTCGGGCACCCGCTGCGGGCCGCGACCCCGGCCGGGGGGGAGGACCAGGCGACGGCCGGCACCATCAACCTGGTGGCCGTGGTGCCCGTCCGCCTGGCCGACGCCGCCCTCGTCAACGCCGTGGCCACCGCCACCGAGGCCAAGGTCCAGGCGCTGGCCGACCTCGGCCTGGACGCCACCGGCACCGCCACCGACGCCATCGCCGTCGCCTGCCCGACCTCGGGCGTCCCCGAGCCCTTCGGGGGCCCCCGGTCGGTGTGGGGCGCCCGGCTGGCCCGGGCGGTGCACGCCGCCGTGCTCGGATCCGCGCCCCCTGCGGCTCCGTGAGCGGCTGGGAGTGCCATCTGCCGCCGGGCGTCTCGGCGACGGAGGCGGAGCGCCGCCTCGTGGCTGCCGGGACCCTCCCGGCGGCGTGGGCGGCGGG
>JBIOYN010000024.1:0-5712 GCA_044870155.1 Acidimicrobiia bacterium
GGAAGGCGAGGCCCTGGGTGAGCGCCAGCCCGTGGTCCGCCCGGTCGAGGTGGGGGAGCACGTTGGCCATGGCGGTGAGGACGGTGAGTCCCGCCCCCCACCCGGCGGCCCGGTAGCGGGTCCCGAAGGCGACGCCGGTGCGCACGATCTCCGCCGCTCCCACCCCGGCGTCGAGCAGGGCGAGGACGGCCTTGGCCATGACCAGCGTGATGCCCTGCTCGAGTCCCTCCTCGAGGCGTTGCTGGAGATGCGGGGTGCGGTCACGCTCGGGTTCGAGCACGACGGTGACCCGTCCGCCGACGATCTCCACCGGGTAGGAGCGCACGTCGTCGGCCCAGGGATCGAGCGTGCCCCCCGAGCCCAGGTCGAAGCGGGCGTTGTGCCAGTGGCACGTCACCAGGCCGCTCTCCACGCTGCCCCGGTGGAGGGGGAACCCCATGTGCGGGCACCGGTCGTCGAGGGCGAAGGCCTTTCCCTCGCTCCAGAACACACAGATCGGCTGGGCGCCGGCCTTCCCGGTCAGGCAGCCCCTCGTCTCCAGCTCCTCCAGTGTCCCGATGGTGACCCGCTCGGCCACAGCCACCTCCAGCGGTGCCCGCTCCCTCGACAACCTTAGGGAGGTTCTCCTCTTCGGCTCCCAAAGGTTGCAAAATGGGACAAATGCACGAGGCGAGCTGGGACCGGAAAAGGGCGTGGTGGGCGCGGGTCGGCCTCTTGCTGGTCGTGATGGTCCTGGCCCCCGCCTGCAGCCCCCGATTCCAGTTGAAGCGGGACGCGGCCCTGGCCGCCACCGCGCCCGATGTGCCGGCCGTCCCCGTGTCCACCGCCCCGACGAGCCCGCCGCCCCTCCAGCCGGGGGCGGCCGTCACCCCCGCCGGCGTGGTGGTGCCGGTGCTGGGCGTCGCCGGCGATGGCTGGCTGGTGGGGACGCCATGCGGTCGGACGGCGACCGTCTACAACGCCCGCCCGCTGACCGGCACGGTGGTGCTCGATCCGGGCCACGGCGGCCGGGAGACCGGCGCCATCGGTCCCCTGGGAAATAAGGAGAGCGACCTCAATCTGGCCGTCGTCTCCTACGCCCAGCAGGCACTCGAGGCCGCCGGGATCGCGGCCATCCCCACGCGGACGAGCGACTACCGCGTCGCCATCGCCGCCCGGGCCGCCATCGTGAGCGCGGTCAAGCCCCGGGCGTTCGTCTCCATCCACCACAACTCCGTGCCCTCCCACCTGCGAGGCACGCCGGGCACCGAGATCTTCCACCAGGCGGTGGGCGCCAGCGCCGCCGAGTCACGGCGCCTGGCCGGCCTCGTCTACGAGGAGGTGGCGGCGGTCCTCGCCCGGCTCGACGTCAGCGACTGGGCAGCCACCCCCCGACCCGGCGCCAAGCCCCGGCGCAACTCGGCCGGCGATGACTTCTACGGCATCCTCCGTCGCACCCAGGGGACGCCGGCGGCGCTGGCCGAGATCGGCTTCATCTCCCACAAGGCGGAGGAGCACCATTACGCGCAACCCGAGGTGCAGAAGGTGGTGGGGGAGGCCGTGGCCCGTGGCATCGTCCGGTTCCTCACCACCGGCGACCCCGGGAGCGGCTTCGTGACGCCGCCGGACCTGGCCGACGACAACCGCCAGGGCGGTGGCACCGCCAACTGCGAGGACCCGCCGCTCGGTTGAGCTGTGGGCGGGCGTGTTTGCTACCCCTCGCCGGTATCCGGACCGGGCCGGCGCCGGGCGAGATACGTGTAGTAGTTGCAGGCGGCGAAGAACTGTCCCTGCTCCCGGGCCTGGCGCTGGTCTCCCAGCCACCCGTCCATGGCCTCGGCGGTGGCCAGGCCGGCGCCGACGGCGAGCGGGCCGTACGCCTCGATGGCGGGGCCGAAGAAGCTGCCCGCCCCGATGTCGGCGTAGACGTCAGCGAGGGTGTCGGTGCGCTCGAGGCCGACCTCGCTCAGCATGCGGGGCATGTCCCGCAGCACGCGCGGGTTGTTGACCACCGCTCCGATCACCGCCTCCTCCATGGCCCGGGCCAGGTCGTGGTCGGGGTGGCCGAAGGTCCATGAGGCATAGTCCCCGTCGAAGACCGCCACCTGGCCGCCCGGCCGCACGACCCGGGCGCACTCCCGCAGCAGCGCCAGCGGGTCGGTCACGTGGCTGATCACGGTGTGGGCGAGCACGGCATCGAAGCTGGCATCGGGAAACACCACGGCGTGGCCGTCACCGACCTCGAGCTGGATCCGATCGGCGAGTCCCTCCTCGGCGGCGAGCTTGCGCGCCGCATCGATGAACACCGGACTGGGATCGATCCCGATCACCGTCCCGGAGAAGCCCGGCCGCTGGACCAGCGCCCGCACGACCACGCCCGTCCCGCAACCGACTTCGAGGACCCTGGCATCAGGGTCGAGGGCCATGCGGTCCAGATAGGCCTCGCGCATCTGCACGAAGAACGGATCACGGCCCCGGAACTCGAGGCGGTCGATCAACCGGTTGACCGTGGCGTCGTCGAGTTCGGTGACCCGGGCGAAAGCATCCTGGACCGTCATGTGACGCCCCCTCGCAGGTTCGCTCTGGGAATCGAGCATAGGACGGCAGCTGGTGGCCGCTCAGCGCGCCCACTGGTCCAGGACGTACTCGTAGAACTTCCCGGTGTCCACCTGGTCGAGGGCGTGGACCTCCCGTCCGCCGGCCTCGATCTTGATGCGCCCCTGGCCGGCGCCTTCCGTGATGACCACCGTTTCCCGGGACCGCCGTTCGAACAGGTCCGGGCGGCCCAGGTAGGCCGTGGTGAGCACGTCCCAGAAGAAGTACGACTGGTGGGTGACCAAGGCGTAACACTGGCCGGCGAAATCGTAGAGGGGGTGCAGACGTCCCCGGCTGAGCCGCCGGAGGAACTCCGGCGTCACCGGCACGTGGTTGGTCAGATCCAGCGGGCAGATGGTGACCGGGATGCTCGTCTGCCACACGCGAGCCACGGCGAAGGGATCCCAGTAGGCGTTCCACTCGGCGGTCATGTCCTGTCCGCCCTCGAGGATGGGGTCGACATTGCCGGCCACTTCGAGGGCGCCGCCCATCCAGACGATCTCGGCGATCTTCCCTTCGATCGACGGGGCCAGGTCGATTGCCGCGGCCACCGTGGTCAACGGTCCCGTCACCAGCAGGGTGACCGGACCGGCGGCTGCGTCCAGGAGACGGGCCATGAACTCCTGGCCTGGCTCTGTCACCAGGGGGGTCCGGACCGCCTCCCGCTCGTTCAGGAGCGGCAGGGCATCGACCGTGAACGAGTCGCGGCGGAAGAGGCGGGGAAAGGGGTTGACGCCCCGGACCGTGCTCTCGCCCACCGGGATCGTCGAGCGCCCCATCAGATCCAGGATCTTGCGGGTGGCGCCGACGGCGGCCTTCGGGTAGCAGTCCGCCGGCGTGACGACCACCGCCAGCGGATCGACGTGGGCCATGGTCATGAGCAGGACCAAGGCCAGGTAGTCGTCGACTCCGCCGTCGTGATCCATGAGCACGGCCCGCGGGGCCATGACCCACCTCCTATCACATCCCACCCTGGGGCATCATGAACGCCATCGATCAGACGGTGGAGATCCCGATCGTCGGCGCCGGTCTCGAGGCCGACATGAACCTGCCCGTGCCGGCGCGGGGGGTGGTGGTCTTCGCCCACGGCAGCGGCAGCAGCCGGCACAGTCCGAGGAACCGCTACGTCGCTGAGGAGCTGCGGGGCGCCGGCCTCGGCACCGTGTTGGTCGACCTCCTCACCCCCGAGGAAGAGCAGGCCGACCGCAACACGGGCATGTTCCGCTTCGACATCCCGCTGCTGGCCCAGCGGCTGACCGCCATCGTCGACTGGTTGGTGGACCACGACGCCACCGCCGGCCTGGATGTGGGGCTCTTCGGAGCGAGTACGGGAGCGGCGGCCGCCCTCGTGGCCGCCGCCGAACGCCCCGGATCGGGGGCGGCGGTCGTGTCCCGGGGCGGGCGTCCCGACCTCGCCGGCGACCACCTCAAGCTGGTGACCCAGCCCACCCTGTTGATCGTGGGGGAGCTGGACCCGGTAGTCGTCGGGCTCAACCGCCAGGCCATGGAGATGATGCGGGCGCCCACCGAACTGGAGATCGTTCCCGGCGGTTCGCACCTCTTTGAGGAACCGGGGGCCCTGGAACAGGTGGCCCGGCTCAGCCGCGACTGGTTCGTGCGTTACCTGGGCGTCGCCTGACGGCTGATGAGCGGCGTCAGCGATTGCCGAACAGGCGCAGCAGCACGGTCAGGACGACGGACAGCAGCAGGCAGGTGCCGAGGGGAGCAAAGAAGCGAAGGTTGCCGCCGGACACGGAGAAGTCCCCGGGAAGGCGACCCAACCCGAGCCGGCCGCCGAAGGTGAGCAGGAATCCCACTACGGCGAGCATGGCTCCGATGGCGATGAGATAGCGGCCCAGCTCCCTTTCCATGTCCACAGGCTAGTGTCCCGAGTCGGAGATTCGCTCGCAATATGCGGCGAGGTTCTCGAGGATCTCGTCGGCGGTTTTGTGCCAGACGAACGGGCGGGGGTCGTCGTTCCAGGTGTCGACCCAGGACCGGATGGCGGCTTCGAGTTCTTTGGTGGAGCGGTGGGTGCCCCGACGGTGCCATTTCTCGGTGAGTTCGGCGAACCACCGCTCGACGAGGTTCAGCCACGAGCTGTAGGTGGGTGTGAAGTGCAGCGTGAAGCGGGGGTGGCGGACCAGCCAGCGATGGATCTCGGGTGTCTTGTGGGTCGAGGAGTTGTCCACGATCACGTGCACGTCGAGTTCGGCGGGGACGCTGCGGTTGATCAGGTTCAAGAACTTGCGGAACTCGATGGCCCGGTGCTGGGGGGTGAGGTCGGTGATCACCTTCCCGGAGGCCACATCGAGAGCGGCGTAGAGGTTGGTGGTGCCGTTGCGGACGTAGTCGTGGGTGCGCCGCTCAGGGATCCCTGGCCGCAGCGGCAGCACGGGGGCGGTGCGGTCCAGGGCCTGGATCTGGGACTTCTCATCCACGCAGAGGACCAACGCCCCCTCGGGCGGGTTCGCATACAGACCAACGATGTCGCGGACCTTGTCGACGAACTGGGGGTCCTTGGACAGCTTCCACTTGTCCTGACGGTGCGGCTGGAGACCGACGGCGCGCCAGATCCGCGAGACCGCGGACTGGGTCAGCCCAAGCTCGGCCGCCATCGATCTGGTTGACCAGTGCGTCGCGTTCTTTGGGGCCGACTCCAGCGTCTTGACGATGACGGCCTCGACCTGGTCGTCGCTGATCGTGCGCGGCCGGCCCGGGCGTGGCTCGTCAAGCAGCCCGTCGAGACGATCGACCAGGAACCGCGCCCGCCACTTCGCCACCGTGCCCCGGGCGATCGCGAGATCCTCGGCCACCACGGTGTTGGAGTCCAAGCCATCGCCGGCCGCGCACCGCAACACGATCCGAGAGCGCAACGCCAACGCCTGAGCGGTCTTCGGGCGACGTGCCCACCGCCTGAGCTCCTCGGTCTCCTCACTGCTCAACGACAGCGCCGGCAACTTCGAGTTCGGCATCCCTCAGCCTATCCGCTGAACGCGGACTTTTGACTCAGGACACTAGCGCACCGCCATCAGCCGGTCGAGGTACTCACGGCGCCACGCCTCGGTCTCGGCGACCTGGTTGAACGTGTAGACGTGCAGGCCGGTGACCAGCGAGCCCGGCCGGGCCAGGACGGGA
>JBIOYN010000025.1:0-6421 GCA_044870155.1 Acidimicrobiia bacterium
GCTACCCGGCCCGTGAGGCGGCCCGGGCCGCGGGCGGGAGCCTGCCCACGCTGGTGGTCCCTCCGGGTGTCGACGTAGACCGGTTCCGGCCCCCGGCCGGCGCCGGCGAGATCGCCGCCACCCGCCAGCGCCTGGGCCTGCCGCCCGCCGGCGCCCCGCTGGTGCTGGGGGTGAGCCGGCTGGTGCCCCGCAAGGGCTTCGACGTCCTCATCGACGCCACCGCCCGCCTGGGCGGAGGGGTCCACCTGGCCCTGGCCGGCGGGGGACGGGACCGGGACCGGCTCCGCCGCCGGGCCGCCGGCGCCGGCCTGGGCGAGCGGTTCCACCTCCTCGGCCGGGTCCCCGACGCTGACCTGCCCGCCCTCTACGGCGCCGCCGACGTCTTCGCCATGCTGTGCCGGGAGCGGTGGGGGGGCCTGGAGGCCGAGGGCTTCGGCATCGTCTTCCTGGAGGCGGCGGCGTGCGCCACCCCGTCGGTGGCGGGCCGCTCGGGCGGTGCCGAGGACGCCGTGGTCGACGGGGTGACCGGCCTCGTCGTCGCCCCCCGGGACCCGGCCGCCGTGGCCGCTGCCCTCGACCGGCTGCTCTCCGACCCCGAGGGGCGCCGGCGCCTGGGCGCGGCCGCCCGGGCCCGGGCCGAGGCCGAGTTCGCCTACGACATCCTGGCCGCCCGGCTCGCCCCGCTGGCGGCCGGCGACGTCTCGATGCTGGCCCCGTGAGACCGGCGGCCATGGTGCCGGTGGCGGGCCGGTGAAAGGCCGGGGGATCGTCTGGGCCAGCTGGGCGGGGACGGCCGTCTTCGCCGTCACCGCCCTGGTGGCCCGGGCCGAGAACCCGGACCGGTTCTCGGAGCAGGGCCCGCTCTACCCGGCCATGGTCGTGGCCCTGGCCCTGTTCGTGGCCTCCCTGCCGCTGGCCGGCTACGCCCTGGCCAAGGGGGCGCTGCGCACGGCCCGGAACGAGGAGAAGGTGACGGTGGGCGGCCTGTTCTTCCTGTCCCGCTCGGCGCCCCCGCCCGTCCGCCTGGCCCTGCTCGGCTCGCTGGCCGCCTGCCTGGCGGTGACGGTGGTGACGGCCACCGCCGAGCCCTTCGGGATCCTCGTCCCCGTCTGGCCGCTGGCCCTGTGCGGCGTGTGGGCCGCCCGCCACGGGAGCTTTCCCCCCATCCCACAACCGTCCCGGTGACGTCCCTGAGTTCATGGCTCTTCGCCTGGCGGCTCATCGCTGCGTCGGCGGGGGCCCCTGCCCCGCCTCCAGCGCCACTAGCGTGGCGCCGCATGTCCGATTCAGCCGAGGAACACATCCGGATCGGGGCGCCACCGGAGCGCTGCTTCGAGGTGGCGGTCGACTTCGAGCACTACCCGCTGTGGGCCACCGACGTGAAGCGGGCCGAGGTGCTGGCCCGGGACGACGAGGGCCGGGGATCCAAGGTCCGCTTCGCCGTGTCCGCCTTGGGCCAGAACATCAGCTACACGCTCTACTACGACTACTCCGGCGCGCCCGCCGGGTTCTCGTGGAAGCTGGCCGAGTCCAGCATCCTCAACGCTCTGGACGGCGCCTACCTCTTCGAACCCGATCCCGACGACGGCGCCGAGGCCACGGCGCTGACCTACCGGTTGGCCGTCGACCTCAGCCTCCCGCTCCCCGGCTTCATGAAGCGCCAGGCGGCGGGCATGGTGATCAACAACGCCCTCAAGGGCTTCAAGCGCTACCTGGAAGCGGGCGGCGGCGAGGCCTGACCGGCCGGGGCGAAGAGCGGTTGCTGCCACACGGGACGGCCGTAGGACTCGGCGCCCGTGGCCAGGAGGCGCAGCCCCGAGGAGCCGTCGGCCCTCCCCACCAGCAGCCGGCCCTCGCTGTCGACCACGAGCAGGAACCGGCGGTCGGGGCTGACGGTCACCGTCTCGAACGAGTAGTCGGCCGGCGCCCGGACCGACACAAGGGTCCGCTCGGTACCGTCGACGGGGGAGCGGGCCACGATCCGGGCCCGCTGCTCGTCGTCGCCGTAGGGGACTTCGACCTCGGAGCCGTCGGCCAGGTGCGACCCGTCCCGGACGCCGGCGTCGAAGGGGTGGTGGTCGTCGCACCGGCCTGCCCGCCGCACCGGCCCGCCGGCGGCGGGTACGACGCGGGGGCAGTCGTCGTCGCCCCGGAAGGTCACCGTCCCGGTGATGGACGGGTCGGGCCGGACGGCCAGGGCCGGGAACTCGGGGAGGGGCACGATCCCGTAGCGCCACACCGCGCCCGCCACCACCAGCGTGACGGCGCCGGCCAGGGCGACGGCGACGGTCGCCCGGCGAGCCGGGCTCATGACCGCTCCTCGAGGCCGCGGAGGCGGGCGACGACGACCCCGGTGGCCACCACGGCCAGGCCGGAGATCATGAGCACGAGGGCGGCACCCACGGAATCGCCCAGCCACCGTCCGATGCCCTGGGGCAGGAACACCAGCAGGCCGGCCGCCCCCAGGCCGAGCAGCAGCGGCCGGCGGAGCGCCACGCCCCCGGCCACCAGCCCGCCGGCGGCGGTCAGGCCGAGGATCAGCCCCCAGCCCGACTCGAAGCCGATGACCTGGGCGCCGGCCAGGACGCCGACGGAGCCCAGCACCAGGGCGGCGCGCTCGGGGCGCAGCAGCCCGCCCCAGCCGAGCACGGCCCACGCCGCCCCCAGACCGCCCACGGCCAGGCCGAACCAGCTGGCGGCCGGCGGATGCTCCGGGGCGGCCAGGACGGCCACCACCGTGGCCAGAACACCGGCGTAGGTCGCCACCTGCTGGAGGCACTGGCGCCGGAACCACCACAGCACCCCGGCGTAGCCGGCGGTGGCGGCCGAGGTGGCCACGAAGTTGGCCTTGTCGGCGTCGAACCAGATGTGGACGGGAAGGTCGTCGAGGCCGAGACCGACGGCTCCGGCGAAGGAGGCGACGGACAGGAACCACAGCACGCTGCCCAGCCGGCGCAGAGCGGGATGGGCGTTCTCGCCGGCCGGCACCCCTAACCCGGCCAGCAGCAGGAGGCCGGTGACCAGGGCCAGGAGCGCCACCTGGGCGCCGGGCACGAGGTCGGCCCAGAAGGTGGAGGTGGCGGCCGCCGCGCCGGAGAAGGCGACGGTGGCCCCCACGTAGCCCAGGGCCTCCGCCACCAGAGGCAGGACCCGGGTGCGCCGGGAGGACCCGGCGTCCACGTCGCCGGGGTCGGCGGGACCGGCGGGACCGGCGGGGCCCTGCGCCCGCAGCGTGTCGGCCTGCTCGGGGGTGATCAGGCCCTGGGCCAGGAGGGTGTCGATGGGGACGGTGTCCACGGTGGGTGCGGTTCCTTTCAGGCGAAGCGTTCGGAGAGGACGTCGACGACCCGGCGTCCGGCCTCGACGGGCGAGGTGTCGGAGCGCTCCAGGGCCACGCCCATGACGAGGAGGAACGAGCCGCCGGCGGCCAGCCACGCCCACGTGGGCACGCCGGCCAGGGCGGTCAGCGACTCGTGGAGTGTCACCGCCACCAGCAGTCCGGTGCCCAGCACCAGCGGCCCGGCCAGGCGCCAGGCGCCGCCGGCGACGACGCCCGTCACCCCCACGGCCCCGGCCACCAGGGCGTGCCATCCCGGGCCGCCGCCCAGCCGCTCGGCCAGGGCGACCCCGCCGAGCAGGGCGATGGCCGGCCCGTAGGCCACCCACGAGGACACCGGCGGCCGGGATCCGTCCCGCCGGCGGCGGGCCTGGGCGCCGGCCACGACGAGCTGGGCGGCGACGGGCACGACGTAGGGCTCGGGGGCGGCGACCCCGGCGGTGACGAGATGGCCACCGATCCCGAGGGCGATGAGGACGCCGCCGGCATGGCCGGCCAGGGCTCGGCGGGAGACGAGGCCGGCGGCGACGAGCAGGCCGCCGGCGATGAGAATGACGCTGCTGAGGGTGGCGGGGTCGCCGCCGGCGGCCACGGCGCCCAGACCGAGGCCGGCGCCGGCGGCGGCGAGGAAGGGCGAACGCCAGGGGTCCTCCACCACCGCCGCCAGGCCGCTCCAGGCGATGGCCCCGGCGGCCAGCGTCAGTCCGATCCCGGCGTGGTCCAGGCCTGCGGCCCGGGCCACCTCGGCCAGGAGCAGCTGCACGGCGACGGCGGCGCCGAAGCCGAGCAGGGGACGCCGCCGGCGGGCGGCGTCGAAGGCGTAGAGCCCGACGGCGACGACGGCGGCGGGGATGGAGGCGGCGGCGGGCAGCGCCTCGTGGACCGTGGAGCGGAACACCTCGTCGGTGACGGAGACGGGTTCGGCGCCGGCCAGCGCTCCCCGCCCGGCCAGCACGACGAGGGGCACGAGCATCCCGATCCGGGCCACGTCGGCTGTCGACCCTGACGTCGGAGCGGCGCCCGTCCCCATCTCCAGGCGCAGTGCCAGCAGCCAGCAGGCGGCCACGGCGACCACCGCGGCGGTGCCCGGGCCGACGAGGTCGACACCGAGACCGGCGCCGGCCAGGGCGACGAGGACGGAGCCCACGGCCAGCAGCTCGAAGACGCCGAGGGGGCCGGCGACCCGGTGCAGGTCCTGGTTGCGCCGGCCGAGACGGGACGCCTCCACCAGGACGGCGGCGCCGGCCAGGCCGGCGGCGAGCGACCAGCCCGGGTCCGGGAAGGCGACCACCATGGCCCAGACCACGGCGGCGGCGGCGACCCCGGGGGCGGCCATCCGGCCGGAGGCGACGGCGGCGCCGGCTGTCACCACCAGGGCGACGGTGGCGGCGACGGGCGAGGCGGTGGCCGCCACCACGGCGCCGACGGCGGACGTGACGGCGAGTACGAAGAAACCCTCCCGGCCGCCGCCCCGCACCAGCGTCGAGAGGACCGATCCCGTGCTCCCCCCGGTGACGGCGTGGCGCAGGTCGGCAGCGAGCCAGGCGGCGGCGGTGATCCCGAGGGCGAGGGCGGCCGACCCCGACCAGGAGGCGAGGTCGCCGATGAAGCCGAGCACGGCGGCCAGGGCGACGAACCCACCGGCGGTCACCACCGTGGGGATGGAGACGACGGCTTCGACCACGCCCGCCGCCGCCCGGACCACGGGGCCCCAGAACGGGTCGCGTCCGGCCAGCCAGGCGGCCAGCTCCAGGCCCAGGAAGGCGGCGGCGGCCGCCACCACGCCGGTGCCGGCGGTGATCCCGGGGGTGACGACCGAGGCCACCGCACCGGTGGCGATGCAGCCGAGGGCGAGGAAGGCGAGGGCGGGGTCGGTGCGCTCCCGGGCCCGCCGGCCCAGCACCCAGGCGGCCATCAGCCCGGTGGCCCCGGCGGTGAGGGCCAGGGGCCGGCCCAGGAGGCCGAGGTCGGTCAGGGTGCCGGCACCCAGGGAGGTCCCGGTCCACCCACCGGGGCGGGTGACGGCCACCAGCACGACCCCGACCAGCGGGGCCAGCCCGGCCGCTGCCGCCCAGCCCGCCGCCGCCCGGCGCCAGCCGACGGCCTCCGTCGGCGAGATCCCGGCCAGGGCGCCGGCGACCCCGAGGCGCCCCAGCTCGTCGGCGACCACGGCCAGGGCGATGAGCACGACGGCCACGGGGACGGGCGTCAGGCCGGCCGCACCGGCGGCCAGCAGGGGCATGGAGGCGGCGCTCGCCACCCGCAGGACGACGGACCCCGACCGGACGCGGGCCAGGCCACCCAGGGCCACCACCCCGACGAGGCCTTCAGCCAGGAGCAGCCAGCGCCACCCCCACTGGCCGCGCACGGCCAGGCCGGCCACGTCGACGGGCAGCAGGAGGGCGCCGAGGTGGTAGAGGACGTCCCCGGTGGCGGGCAGGGTGCGGGCCAGGGCCCGGCCGCCGAGCAGGCAGCCGCCGGTGAGGGCGCCGACCAGGGCCAGCTTGGCCGCTTCGGGCAACGTGCCCCAGCGGACGGCGATGAAGGTGGCGGCGGCGGCCAGCAACAGGAAGGCGCCGGTGCCGGCCACCCAGGTGGCGCCGGTGCGACGGCCCGAGGGGACTGCGTTGGTGTCCATGCTCCCGATGGTGCGGCCGGCGGCCGTCGGCCACCATCGGGCCCAGCCCCCATTCCCGCCTGGGGAACCCCCCAGCGGTCAGGGGCGGCGGGACTCCGGACTACTCGATCCCGTGCTCCATGGCGTAGCGGATGAGCTCCTGCTTCCGGGACAGGTGCAGCTTCCCCAGGATGTTGCGGACGTGGTTCTCCACGGTCTTCTCGGCGATGAACAGCTGGCCGCCGATCTCCTTGTAGGTGTGGCCCCGGGCCACGAGCTGGAGCACCTCCCGCTCCCGGTCGGAGAGCGGGTTCCCGCCTGACGGCGATTTGGCCATGCGCCGGAACTCCCCCAGCACCAGGGCGGCCAGGGCGGGGGAGAACACCGGCTCCCCCCCGGCGGCCCGCACCAGGGCGGCCCGCAGCTCGGGGCCGGGTGTCGACTTGACCAGGTAGCCGACGGCGCCG
>JBIOYN010000026.1:0-8911 GCA_044870155.1 Acidimicrobiia bacterium
GCCTCGGCCGCCATCTGGGCAGCGAAGGGCGTCGACTTGCGCGACCCCTTGAAGCCGACGTTGCCGGCCGTTGCCCAGGAGATGGTGTTCCCCTCCTGGTCGGTGATGGTGACGATCGTGTTGTTGAACGACGACTTGATGTGGGCGACGCCGTAAGCGATGTTCTTCCGCTCCCGGCGCCGCGGCCGCCGTCCACCTGGCTTGGGCTTTGCCACTCCCGCTCCTGTCGACTGTTAGTGCTTGCGGACCTTCTTCTTCCCGGCCACCGTCTTCTTCGGGCCCTTGCGGGTCCGGGCATTGGTCCGGGTGCGCTGGCCCCGTACCGGGAGGCCGCGCCGGTGACGGAGCCCGGCGTAGCAGCCGATCTCCATCTTGCGCTTGATGTCCTGGGCCACCTCCCGGCGCAGGTCACCTTCGACCTTGAGGTTCTGGTCGATCCAGGTGCGCAGCTGGGCGACCTCGTCCTCGGTCAGGTCCCGCACCCGGGTGTCGCCCGAGATGCCGGTGGCCTGGCACACCATCTTCGAGCTCGGGAGGCCGATCCCGAAGATGTAGGTGAGGGAGATCTCGAGCCGCTTCTCCCGGGGGATGTCGACCCCGGCGATCCGTGCCATCCAGTTGCCTCCTACGTACCCTTGCCTATCCCTGCCGCTGCTTGTGGCGGGGGTTCTCGCAGATGACCATCACCACGCCGTGGCGCCGGATCACCTTGCACTTCTCACAGATCTTCTTGACGCTGGGCCTGACCTTCATCTCTCTCCCGGGCTACTTGTAGCGGTAGGTGATGCGTCCCCGGGTGAGGTCGTAGGGGGTGAGCTCCACCTGCACCCGGTCCCCGGGCAGGATCCGGATGTAGTTCATCCGCATCTTTCCGGAAATGTGGGCGAGCACCTTGTGACCGTTCTCGAGCTCGACCCGGAACATGGCGTTCGGAAGCGGCTCGACCACCGTCCCCTCCACGAGGATGGCGTCATCTTTGGGCTTTGCCAGGGGGAACCACCTACGTTTCTCACACGCGATGCGACCAGCGGCCGCCTCGAGACCAGCGCGCCAGTATATGGGTTCTGTCAAACCGCCGCGAAACCGACCGGTTACGGCAGCGTGAGCACCTCCGGGCCATTGTCGGTGACGGCCACCGTGTGCTCGAAGTGAGCGGACAGCGAACGGTCCTTCGTCACCACCGTCCAGCCGTCCTCGAGCGTCTCGGTCTCGGCGCCGCCGGCGTTGACCATGGGCTCGATGGCGAGGACGTAGCCCTCCTTGATCCGCACGCCCCGCCCGGGCTGGCCGAAGTTGTGGACGGGGGGCTCCTCGTGCATGGCGGTGCCGATGCCATGCCCCACGTACTCGCGCACCACCGTGAACCCCGAGGCCACCGCCACCTTCTCCACCGCCGCCCCGATGTCGCCCAGGTGCTTCCCGGCGACCGTCTGGGCGATCGCGTCGTCGAGCGACTTGCGGGTCACATCCATGAGCAGGGCGGCCTCGGCGCCGACCTCGCCGACGGGCACGGTGACGGCGGCGTCGGCGTGCCACCCCTCGATGATCGCCCCGGCGTCGATGGAGATGATGTCGCCCTCCTCGAGCACGTATTCCCCGGGGATCCCGTGGACGATGACGTGGTTGGGCGAGGTGCAGATCACCGCCGGGAAGCCGTGGTAGTTGAGGAAGTTGGAACGGGCGCCGCGCCGGTCGATGACCTCTCGGGCGATGGTGTCGAGCTGGGCCGTCGTCACCCCGGGCCGGGCGCCGGCCGAGCACTTCTCGTGGATCTCGGCCACCACCCGGCCGGCCCGGCGCATGAGGTCCATCTGGGCCTTCGTCTTCCGGGTGATCACTTGGTCACCGCCCGGACATCGCCGTTCTTGATCTGCTGCATCATCCGCTCGAAGACCTCGTCCACCGTGCCGGTGCCGTCGACCCGGGCGAGGAGGCCCTGCTCGTCGTAGAAGTCGAGCAAGGGGCGCGTCTCCGTCTCGTAGAGGGCGAGGCGGCGGCGGACCGCTTCTTCGGTGTCGTCCTCGCGCTGGACGACGTCGGCCCCGTCGTTGTCGCAGTGCCAGTTCTCGGCCGGTGGAGCCTCCACGTGATACGTCGCCCCGCAGCGGCTGCACACCCGCCGGCCCGAGATCCGGCGGACGACCTCCGCCGTGGGGACCTCGATGTCGATGGCGGCGTCGAGCCCCTCGGGATACAGCACCCGCTCGAGCTCCTCAGCCTGGCTGCGGGTGCGGGGGAAGCCGTCGAGGACGAAACCCCGATTGACGGCGTCGTCTTCGGCCAGGCGCTCGGCCACCACGCCGATGACCACCTCGTCGGGCACCAGCTCGCCCCGCTGCATGTAGCCCTGGGCCTGGAGTCCCAGCTCCGAGCCCTTGCGCACCGCGGCCCGGAACATGTCCCCGGTGGAGATGTGGGGAACCCCGAAATGCGTCGCCAAGCGCGCCGCCTGAGTCCCTTTTCCGGCCCCCTGCTTGCCGAGCAGGAGGTAGCGCGAGCCGCCGGCCACTACCTCAGGAAGCCCTCGTAGTTGCGCATCATCAGCTGGCTGTCGATCTGCTTCATCGTCTCCAGGGCCACACCCACGGTGATGAGGATGGCCGTCCCGCCGAAGGGGAACTGGCTGATGTCCCACACGGCGAAGACCACCAGCGGGATCACGGCGATGCCGGCCAGGAACAGCGACCCGGGCAGGGTGATCCGGTTGAGGACCTGGGCCAGGTAGCGCTCGGTGGGCGGCCCGGGCCGGATGCCGGGGATGAACCCACCCTGCTTCCGGATGACGTCGGCCTGTTGGGCGGGGTTGAAGGCGATGGCCGTGTAGAAGTAGGCGAAGAAGACGATCAGGATCGCCTCGACCCCGATGTAGAACACGCTCCCCTGACGGATGAGGTTGGAGTTGACCCAGTCCTTGACGCCCTGCCACGGGAGCGTGCCCACGATGAGGGCCGGGAACTGCAGCACCGAGCTGGCGAAGATGATGGGGATGACGCCGGACTGGTTGACCTTGAGCGGGATGTAGGTGCTCTGGCCGCCGTACATGCGGCGGCCCACCACGCGTTTGGCGAACTGGACCGGGATGCGGCGCTGCCCCGACTCCACGAAGACGATGCCGACGATCATGGCGACGCCCATGAGGATCACGACCGTGCCCTGGAGCTTGCCGCCCTGGGCGAAGATCCGGGAGCCCTGGGCCGGCAACCGGGAGACCACGGAGGCGAAGATCAGGATGGACATCCCGTTGCCGATGCCGCGCTGGGTGATGAGCTCGCCCAGCCACATGATGAGGGCGGTACCGGCCGTCAGGGTGGCCACGATGAGCAGCACCCGGGGGGCGGAGAATTTGGGGATCAGGTCGATGCCCGACAGAGCCCGGGACCCGAGGAAGCTCCCCCCGCCCTGGTGCAGGGCGAAGACGATGCCGGTGGACTGCATGAGGGCCAGGGCCACCGTCAGGTACCGGGTCCACTGGGTGATCTTCTTCTGCCCGACCTGACCCTGCTGCTGCCACTCCTCCAGCTTGGGGATCACCACGGCCAGCAGCTGCATGATGATCGAGGAGGTGATGTAGGGCATGATCCCCAGGGCGAAGACGGCCACGTTGGTGAGCGCCCCACCGGAGAACAGGTCCAGGAACTCGAGCGCCCCGCCCTCCTTCACCCGGTCCTGCAGCGCCTGGACGGCCTCGAAGTCGACATAGGGCAGCGGGACGTGGGACCCGAACCGGTAGATGCCGATGACGACGATGGTGAAGAGGATCTTGTTCCGGAGGTCCGTCACCCGGAACATGTTCCGTAGACGAGACAACATGGGGACCTGACCTCCTAGAGACTCGGGCTCGGCGGGGCGATCATTCTACCGGTTGGTGAGCGCGTTCCCCCGGGCAGGGGGACGGGGCAGGCCGCCCTCGGGAACCAGCGACTCCACCGTCCCACCCGCCGCCCGGATGGCCTCGGCGGCCGACTTGGAAAAGGCGTGGACGCGGACGGTGAGGGGCTTGGTCACCTCGCCCCGACCCAGCACCTTGACCAGGCCGTGCTTGTGCACCAGGCCCTTGGCCCGCAGCGACTCGGGAGTCACCTCGGCGCCGGCCGGGAAGTCCTCCAGGCCGTCCAGGTTGATCACCGTGTACTCGATTCGGAACGGGTTCTTGAACCCCTTCAGCTTGGGCGTGCGCCGGGTCATGGGCGTCTGGCCGCCCTCGAACCCCGGCTTGATGCTCCCGCGCGTGCCCTGGCCCTTGGTGCCCGTGCCGGCGGTCTTGCCCCGCCGGCCTCCGATGCCCCGGCCCACCCGCTTCTTCGGCGGGTTCGAACCGGGGGCGGGCTGCAGATCGTGGACCTTCACTGGTTCTCCTCCACACGTACCAGGTGGGGCACCCGGGCCAGCATGCCCCGGATCTCGGGCCGGTCGGGCAGGGTGACGGAGTGGTTGATGCGCTTCAACCCCAGCGCCCGGATGGTGCCCCGGTGCTTGGGCTTGGTGCCGATGGTCGAGCGGATGAGGGTGACCCGCAGAACAGTGTCGTCTTGTCCTGGCATCACGGAACCTCGACGATCGGGCGCGGCGCCCGGTTGCGCTCGGTGTAGGCCCGCAGCATCCCCGCCGGCGCCACCTCCTCGGCCGACTTGCCCCGCAGCCGGGCCACGTCCTCGGGTCGCTTGAGGGCCTGGAGCCCGGCGATGACGGCCCGGGCCACGTTGATGGGGTTCGACGAACCCAGGGACTTGGCCAGGACGTCGTTGACCCCCGCCGCTTCCAGGATGGCCCGCCCGGCGCCGCCGGCGATGACCCCGGTACCGGGAGCGGCGGGCTTGAGCAGGACGCGGCCCGCACCGTGCTCTCCGATGATCTGGTGGGTGATGGTGGTGCCGGCCAGGGGGACGGGGATGAGGTTCTTCTTGGCCTCCTCGATGCCCTTCTGGATGGCGGCCGGGACCTCTTTGGCCTTGCCCAGGCCCAGGCCCACGTTGCCGGCGCCGTCGCCCACCACCACGAGGGCGGAGAAGGAGAAGCGGCGGCCGCCCTTGACCACCTTGGCCACCCGGCGGATCTCGATGACCCGCTCCTCATAGGCCGAGTCGGTTCCTTCTCGCTGCTCGCGTCTGCGTTCAGCCATGCGCTCTCACACTTCCAGTCCGGCCGCTCGGGCCCCGTCGCAGAGGGCGGCGACCCGCCCGTGGTACCGGAATCCACCCCGGTCGAAGACAACCTTCTCGACGCCCGCGGCCTTGGCCCGCTCCCCCACCAGCTGGCCGACGGCCTTGGCCGCGTCCACGTTCCCGGTGCCGCTCTCCCGCAGGCCCGCCTCCACGGTGGAGGCGGACGCCAGGGTGACCCCGGAGGTGTCGTCGATGACCTGGGCGTAGATGTGCTTGTTGGAGCGGAACACGCACAGCCGGGGACGGGCCGCCGTCCCGACCACCCGCTTGCGCACCCGGCGGTGGCGCCGGACCCTGGCCTGTTGGGGCGAGAGCGTCATGGCGACTCCTACTTCTTCCCGGCCTTGCCGGCCTTGCGCTGGATGCGCTCGCCGGCGTACCGGACGCCTTTGCCCTTGTAGGGCTCGGGCTTGCGGATCTTGCGGATGTTGGCCGCCACCTGGCCCACCAGCTCCTTGTCGGCGCCCCGCACCGTGATGCGGGTGGGGCTGGGCACCTCGAAGGTGATCCCCTCGGGGGCCTCGACGGGGACGGTGTGGGAGAAGCCCAGGGCCAGCTCGATGCGGTTGGGGCCCTGGGCGGTGGCCCGGTAGCCCACTCCGACGATCTCCAGATCCTTGGCGAAGCCGTCGGACACGCCCACCACCATGTTCGACACCAGCGACCGGGTGAGGCCATGGAGGGAGCGGTGCTCCCGGGCGTCGCTGGGGCGGGTCACCACCAGCGTGTTCTCCTCGCGGGAGATGGTCATGTCGGGCGAGACCAGACGCTCGAGGGTGCCTTTGGGCCCCTTCACCACGACGCGGGACCCCTCCACGCTGACGTCGACTCCGGAGGGAACGGGAATGGGCTTGCGGCCAACGCGCGACATGTCGACCTACCAGACGTGGCAGAGCACCTCGCCGCCCACACGGCGCTCGCGCGCCTCGCGGTCGGTGAGGAGACCCTTGTTGGTGGACAGGATGGCGACGCCCATGCCCCCGAGCACGCGGGGTACCTTGTCGGCCTGGGAGTAGACCCGCAGCCCTGGCTTGGACACCCGCCGGATGCCGGTGATGGTCCGGGCCCTCTCCGGCGTGTACTTCATGCGCACGATGAGCTTGCGGCCCGGGTGGCCGGGGTCGCCCTCCACGCGGTGGCCGGTGATGTAGCCCTCGCGCTCGAGGAGGGCGGCGAGCGCCTCCTTGAGCTTGGACGAGGGCATGACCACCTCGTCGTGCATGGCCACGTTGGCGTTGCGGATCCGGGTCAGCATGTCGGCGATGGGGTCGGTCATGGTCATGGCATACCTACCAGGAGGATTTCTTGACGCCGGGCACCTCGCCGGCGTGGGACATCTCACGCAGGCAGATCCGGCACAGACCGAAGGCGCGGTAGACGGCTCGCGCCCGGCCACAGCGCCGGCAACGGGTGTAGGCCCGGACCTTAAACTTGGGCTTGCGCTGCTGCTTCTCGATGAGGGCCTTCTTGGCCATGTACTACCTGCCTCCGTCGCGCCGGAAGGGGAAGCCGAAGGCGTCGAGCAGGGCCCGGCCCTCGTCGTTGGTGCGGCCGGTGGTCACGATGGTGATGTCCATCCCCCGGACGGTGTCCACCTTGTCGTAGTCGATCTCGGGGAAGATGAGCTGCTCGGTGACCCCGAAGCTGTAGTTGCCGCGGCCGTCGAAGCCGTTCGGATCCAGGCCCCGGAAGTCACGGATCCGGGGGATGGCGAGGGTGATGAGGCGGTCGAAGAACTCCCACATGCGGTCGCCCCGCAGCGTCACTTTGACCCCGACCGAGTTGCCCTCCCGCAGCTTGAAGCCGGCGATCGACTTCTTGGCCTTGGTCACCAGCGGCTTCTGACCGGTGATGATCCGCAGGTCGGTCACCGCCCCTTCGAGGAGCGACGCCTGTTGGGTGGCCTTGCCCACTCCGCAGTTGAGGACGATCTTGACCAGGCGGGGAACTTCCATGACGTTGGCGAGGCCGAGGCTGTCCTTGAGCGCCGCCTTGATCTCCTCGTCGTACTTGGTGCGCAGGCGGGGCCGGGCCGGGGCCTCGACCGATTCGGTGGCCGTCATCAGATGTCCCCCCGGCACTTGGCGCACACGCGCACCTTCTTGCCGGCGGCGTCGAAGCGGTACCCGATGCGGGTGGGCCCGCCACAGGAGCCGCACACCAGGGCCACGTTGGAGGCGTTGAGCGGCATGTCCTTGTCGATGATCCCGGCCTGCATGGTCGCCCGCTGGGGACGCTGGTGCTTCTTGGCCACGTTGACGCCCTCGACGATCACCCGGTTCTTGTCGGGCAGGACGCGCATGATGACGCCCTCCCGCCCGAGGTCCTTGCCGGCGATCACCCGGACCCGGTCACCTTTTCGCAGTTTCATCTTCAGAGCACCTCGGGGGCGAGGGAGATGATGCGCATGAACCGCCGGTCCCGCAGCTCGCGGCCCACCGGACCGAAGATGCGGGTGCCCCGGGGTTGCATCTGGTCGTTCACGAGCACGGCGGCGTTCTCGTCGAAACGGATGTAACTCCCGTCGGGACGCCGCTTCTCCTTGGCCGTGCGCACGACCACGCACTTGACGACGTCGCCCTTCTTCACCGCCGCTCCGGGGATGGCGTCCTTCACCGTGGCCACGAAGACGTCGCCGATGCTGGCGTAGCGACGCTTGGTGCCGCCCAGCACCTTGATGCAGAGGACCTCCTTGGCGCCCGAGTTGTCCGCCACCTTGAGCCGTGACTCCTGCTGGATCACTGTGTTTCCTTCATCTCTGGGTCACCGGGCCCGCTCGAGCACTTCGATCACCCGCCAGCGCTTGAGCGCCGAGAGAGGCCGGGTCTCCTGCACCCGCACCCGGTCACCCTCCTTGAGGTCGTTGACCTCGTCGTGGGCGTAGAGCTTCGTGGTGCGCTTCTGGGTCTTCTGGTACCGGGAGTGCCGGACCCGCTCGACCACGGCGACGACCACCGTCTTGTCCATCTTGGTGGACACCACGGTGCCTTCCCTGGTCTTGCGGCCGTTCACCCGGGTGGATGTCTCGTCCATGCCTCTACAGTCCCTCTGCCTCGGCGGCGGCGATCTCGCGCTCCCGGAGGAGCGTCTTGATCCGGGCGATCTCACGCCGGACCTGACCCAGACGGGCGGAGTTGTCGAGCTGGCCGGTGACGTTGGCGAAACGCAGGTTGAACATCTCCGCCTTCGACTCCGCCAAGCGGATCTCGAGCTCGGTGTCGTCGAGGTCGCGCAACTCGGCGCTGGCCTTGACCATCACGCCTCCTCCTCCCGGAGGACGAAACGGGATTTGATGGGCAACTTGTGGGCGGCGAGACGCATGGCCTCCTTGGCCACGGGCTCGGGCACGCCGGACAGCTCGAACATGACCCGGCCAGGCCGGACCACGGCCACCCATCGCTCGGGGTTGCCCTTCCCCGAGCCCATCCGGGTCTCGGCCGGCTTCTCGGTGATGGGCTTGTCGGGAAAGATGTTGATCCACACCTTGCCGCCGCGCTTGATGTGGCGGGTCATGGCGACACGGGCGGCCTCGATCTGCCGGTTGGTGATCCACCCGGGCTCCATGGCCTGGAGGCCGTAGTCGCCGAAGTTCACCCGGAAGGCGCCCTTGGCCACACCCTCCATGCGTCCCCGATGCGTCTTCCGGTGCCTGACCTTCTTGGGCATCAACATCGTCGCCGTCCCCTAGTCCTCGTCGCCCCGGAAGTGGGGGGCCTCGTGGTGGGTGCGGGTGCGGCGCTCGATCTCTT
>JBIOYN010000027.1:0-11583 GCA_044870155.1 Acidimicrobiia bacterium
TCCTGGTAGGCCCAGTGGGCGCCGGCCACCAGCCCGGCCGACAGGGCCACCCACGCCACCAGGGCGAAGCGGCGGGTGAGCGCCATCCAGGCGCCGTCGAGCCGCCCGAGGGCGAGGGCGGCCACCGTGAGCGCGAAGGGGACGGCCAGCGCCGTCTGGCCCAGGTAGAGGATCGGCGGGTGGTAGAGCATGGCCGGGTGCTCGAGGATGGGGGTGAGGCCACCGCCGTCGAGGGCGGGGACGGCCAGGCGGGCGAAGGGGTCGGCCAGGACCAGCGGTAGGAGCAGCCCGCCGGCTCCCACGGCGGCCAGCACCGCCTGGGCCCCGCCGTACAGGTCCGGCGCCTGTCGGCGCAGGGCCCGGCCGGCCAGGGCGGCGCCGCCGGTCAGGAAGGCGCACCACAGCAGCAGCGACCCTTCCATGCCGCCCCACAACGACCCGAGCCGGTAGGGCCACGTCATCGACCGGCTGGTGGCCAGCGCCACATAGGCGAGGGTGAAGTCGCCGGTGAGCAGGGCCCAGGCCAGGGCGGCCATGGCCGCGACGGCCAGCGCGGCGGCGCCCGCCAGCAGCCGGGTACCCGTTTCCACCAGCGCCGGGCGCCGGCGGCGGGTGCCGAGCCACGACACCCACAGGGCGGCCACGCACGCCACCAGGGCGCCGACGAGCGCCACCCGCCCCAGCGTGGCGGTCACGGGCGCGACGACGATGGGCGCGGGGCGATCATGGCCCCTCCAGCGTGACGGTTCGCCGGCCGCAGCGGAAGTCACCAAACGGGCACATCGCTCGTCGGGGCGCGAATTGGGGCGCCGCCGTAGCCTGGTCGGCACCCCGCACGTCAGCCGGTCAACCAGGGGGAGGCAGTGTCAGCACGCAAGGCCGTGGTCGAGCAGTACTTCGACGGGTTCCGGCGCAGTGATCACGACCAGATCCTGGCCCTCCTCACCGACGATGTCGTCTGGGATCTCCCCGGCTACACCCACCTCCGGGGCAAGGACGCCTTCGACCGCGAGATCGAGAACGAGGACTTCGTGGGCAGCCCCGAGCTGACCCTCGACCGCCTCGTCGAGGAAGCCGACACGGTGGTGGCCATCGGCCACGGCCAGGCCCTGCACAAGACGGGCGAGTACCACGGGTTCGCCTTCTGCACCGTCTTCACCTTCGCCGGCGAGCTGATCGGCCGGGTCGAGTCCTACCTCGTCTCCATCCGGTGAGCCGGCCGTGCCCGTTCAGAGACGGTTGGCGGACACCCGGACCCGGTCGGCGATGATGGCCAGGGCGTCCATGAACTCCGGTGTGAAGTCGGATGGCGCATGGGACTGGCACGACGGGCAGACGGGCAGTCCCGCGCCGGGCACCCGCCGCATACCGTGCGTGCACCACGACCGCAGCCTTCCGGGCACGCCGGGGTGGGAGGGCTCGAGGAAGCAGCGGCCGTCGCCGACCCACTCCACGTCACAGGGGAGGCAGCACCGCCAGCCCCCGTCGTCCCAGGTGAAGGGCCCCACGTAGGCGGGGATGGCGGTCGGAACGGCGTTCACGAGCGCTCAGGGCCCGCTCGGGACGACACCCAACTGCTGGAGGAAGCCCAGGGTGTCCCACACCTCCCAGGTCTCGGCGATCCGTCCGCCCTCGAGGCGGTGGATGGAGATGGCGTCCACC
Source organism: Acidimicrobiia bacterium (assembly GCA_044870155.1). Taxonomy (GTDB): domain Bacteria; phylum Actinomycetota; class Acidimicrobiia; order IMCC26256; family BP-133; genus CAWBJP01. Next base: position 1,663 of record JBIOYN010000027.1, read on the forward strand.
TCGACCGAGATGCCGGTGGGTGGGATGCCGTTGACCTCGCCGACGTGGGTGCCGGAGCCGGTCCAGCGGACGACCACCTTGTCGCCGGCCGAGAGGATGTCCTCGATCTCCCAGTGGCCGTCGACGCCCTCCTGATAGACGGCCACCACCTCGGCCACCCCGGCGGGACCGTCGGCCGCCGGAACCTGCGGGTCGTGGAAGCGGTGCCCCGGAGTGAACAGCTCCCATGCCATCTCGTTCTTGCGCTCGTTGCACATCTGCTCGTAGAACCGCCGGACCACCGCTTCGTCTGCCGCCGACATGACACCCTCCTCGCAGTTGTGGAAGGACCGCCGAAGGATGCTGTCACCGACACGGCGAGGGGGCTCAGACCATTGCGGGGCAAAGCTTCGCGGCCCGGTAGATCTCCAACCTTTGTCCCGCCCCGGAAATCCTCGCCTCGCTCCGAACGTCCCTTGGTACCCGTTGCGCCCGGCTTCGTGAGCGGGCCTCGCACGCTCTCCCAGGGTTGTCTTCCGCCTCGAAGAGGTGCTCGGCCCGCAGCCGGCGGAGAGACGGCATGGAGCACCGGCTCGATGCCATGGAGCACAGACTGCTCGCCACCCTGCGAGGAGAGCTGGTGAGCGCCGTCACCTAGACAGACCAGGACTCTCGTGCTGGCCAACATCGGGGGCGAGCTGTCGACCGCCGGCCTTGCCTTCGCCGCCGCCGAGCTGGCCTGAGTCATCTCAGAAAATCACCTGTCGATCCCGCCGGTTCCCGTTCGTCGTAGTGCTACACCGGAAGCAACGAGGAGGAACCGATGCGCTACGTGCTCTTGATCTGCAACGACGAGTCCGCCGACCAGGCCGTCAGCCCCGAGGAGGCGGCGGCCACCATGGCGGAGTACAACGCCTTCGCCGAGGAGATGGGCCGCCGGGGTGTCCTGCGGGGCGGGGAGCGGCTGCGGCCCACCACCGACTCCACCACCGTCCGGGTGCGCGACGGCCAGACCCTCACCTCCGACGGCCCCTTCGCCGAGACCAAGGAGCAGATGGGCGGCTACTTCATCGTCGACTGCGGCGACCTCGACGAGGCCATCGAGATCGCGGCCAAGATCCCCGGCGCCCGCACGGGCACGGTCGAGGTGCGGCCCATCTGGGAGATGTGACCGGCTCCACCCCGCCGGGGCCGGCGCCGGCGCCGGCGGGGACAACCGCCGCTCCGGACGTCGACGTCGACGCCGCCGTCGCCGAGGCGTTCCGGGCCGAGTGGGGTCGGGTGGTCGCCACCCTCATCCGGGTGACGGGCGACTGGGACCTGGCCGAGGAGTGCGCCCAGGACGCCTTCGCCCGCGCCCTCGAGCGCTGGCCGGTCGACGGCGTGCCCCGCAAGCCCGGCGCCTGGCTCACCACCATCGCCCGGAACCGGGCCCTGGACCGGCTGCGCCGGGCCGCCGCCGGCGCCGCCAAGCTGCAGGAGGCGGCGATGCTCACGCCCCCCGACGAACCGACCGACGCACTCGCCATGGCCGGCCTGGGCGCCGGCGCCGATGACGACAGCGGCGTGGCCGACGACCGACTGCGACTGATCTTCACCTGCTGCCACCCGGCCCTGGCCGTCGAGGCCCAGGTCGCGCTCACGCTGCGGACCCTGGCCGGCCTCACCACGGCCGAGATCGCCCGGGCCTTCCTCGTGCCCGAGCCGACCATGGCCCAGCGCCTGGTGCGGGCCAAGGGCAAGATCCGCCACGCCGGCATCCCCTACCGGGTCCCGCCCGCCCACCTGCTGCCGGACCGGACCACGGCGGTGCTGGCCGTCCTCTACCTCCTCTTCAATGAGGGCTACGCCGCCACCGCCGGCGTCGACCTCATCCGCCACGGCCTGTGCGCCGAGGCCATCCGCCTGGCCCGCACCCTGGCCACGCTCATGCCCGACGAGCCCGAGACCACCGGCCTGCTCGCCCTCATGCTCCTCCACGACGCCCGCCGGGCGGGCCGGGTCGACGCCGCCGGCGACGTCGTCCCCCTCGACGAGCAGGACCGCCGCCGCTGGGACCGGGCCACCATCGACGAGGGCGTCGCCCTCCTCGACGCCGCCCTGCGCCGGGGCGAGCCCGGCCCCTACCAGGTGCAGGCCGCCATCGCGGCGTGCCACGCCACCGCCACCGAGCCCGATGCCACCGACTGGACCGAGATCGCCGCCCTCTACGGCGCGCTGGCCAAGATGACGCCCTCACCCGTGGTCGAGCTCAACCGGGCCGTGGCCGTGGCCATGGCCGACGGGCCCGCCGTCGGCCTGGCGCTGGTGGAGGCCCTGGACGCATCCGGGGCCCTGTCCAACTACTACCTGCTCCCCGCCACCCGGGCCGACCTGCTCCGGCGCCTGGGCCGCCACCAGGAAGCCGCCGCCGCCTATCGGCAAGCCCTCGAACTGGTGGCCACCGACGCCGAGCACCGCTACCTGATACGCCGCCTGGCCGAGACCGGCGCCGCCGGCTGACCGATGCGTGACGCACAATGGCGACCGTGGCGTCGCTCCAGACCCGGTGCAACTCGCTGATCCGGAGTTACCGGCAACGGCCGGACGCCAGCGCCCGCACCCTGCTCGTCACCGTGTTCGGCGACGGCATCGAGCCCCACGGCGGCGAGGTGTGGGTCGGCAGCCTGCTCCGGCTGGTGGAGCCGTTCGGGATCAACGAGCGGCTGGCCCGGACCTCCCTCAACCGGCTCGTGGGAGAGGGACTGGTCGCCACCCGACGTCACGGCAAGCGCAGCTTCTACTCGGTCACCCCCGCCGCCCGCCGGGAGTTCCTGCGGGCCGAGCGCCGGATCTACCACCCCCGGGGCGACCCCTGGGACGGCCGCTGGACGGTGGTGGTGGACACCAGGATCGTGGCTCCCCCCGCCCGGGCGGCGGTCCGCCAGCATCTGGCCTCGCTGGGCTTCGCCGCGCTGGCCCCGTCCATCCACGTGTCTCCCTTCGACCACACCGACGCCCTCGGCAGGTTCCTCGCCGACCTCGGGCTGGACGATCAGGTGGTGGTCTTCCGGGGCGAGACCCCACCCGCGGTCGGGCTCGGGGACCGGGACCTGGCCGGCCTGCTGGCGAGTGGCCTGAAGAGCCTCGAGCCGGTGTGGCGAAGGTTTCTCCGCCGCTTCAAGCCACTGGCCGAAGCGACCGCCGCCGCCGCCGACCCGTCAAGCTCGGAGACGTTGGATGGGGAGAGCGCCTTCCTCACCCAGACGCTGCTGGTGCACGCCTATCGGCGGATCGTGCTGAAGGAGCCGGAGCTGCCGGCCGGGCTGTGGCCGGCCGCCTGGGTGGGCGACGACGCCTACGCCGTGACCGCCCGCTGTTACCACGTCCTCGCCGCTCCCGCCGAGGCCCATCTGGTCGCCGTGTGCCAGGCCGGCGGTGCCCCGCTCCTCCCCCTCGACCCCGAGTACGCCGGCCGGTACCCGCCACCCGCCGCCGGCGCCGGCACCCCTGGATCAACGCGATACAGTTCCTTGACCTGATACATCGCGACTTGTAGAGTTTTGATCTGCGTATCGCGTTGGGTCGGGGAGGGGCGATGGGGATCGACCGCAGGACGGCCCTCAAGCTGCTGGGCGCCGGCGTCGCCGGGCTGGGCAGCGCCACGCTGACCGGTGGGACCCCGGGCCTGCTCGGCCCCCCGGCGGGGGCGGCGGAACTCCCAGAAGATGCCGCTGAGGTACTGCGGACGCGCCTGACCGAGGCGTATGGCATCCGCTATCCGATCGTCCAGGCGGGCATGGCGTTCTACGCCACGCCGGCGCTGGCGGCGGCGGTGACCAACGCCGGCGGCCTGGGGGTGCTCGGCCCCGTGCCCGAGTCACCCGTCGGGCTGCGGGCCCAGATCGCCGAGACCCGCCAGCTGACGTCGGGTCCCTTCGGGGTCGACTTCGTCTACTTCCCCTTCTTCGACAAGACCATCAACACGCCCGGCTACGAGGACGACGACGAGCACCGGGGCCGCAACTTCACGTGGTCGATCAACGACGGCCACGTCGACGTGCTCATCGAGGAACAGGTCGACTTCGTGGTGTGGTACTGGACCGCCCCCGAGGCCCGCTGGGTGCAGCGCCTGAAGGAGGCCGGCATCCGGCAGTGGGCCCAGGTGGGCAGCGTCGAGGGGGCCCTCGAGGCCGTGGGCTACGGCGCCGAGGTCATCGTCGTGCAGGGCAAGCAGGCCGGCGGCCACGTGCGCGGCTTCCAGGACGGCAACCCCCTGCACCGCTCCGAGATCGTGCCCCTGGTGAAGGCGGCCGTGCCCGACGACGTACTGGTGCTCGGCTCGGGCGGGATCGCCGACGGCCGCACCCTGGTCAACGCCTTGGCCGAGGGGGCCGACGGCGGCTGGGTGGGGACCCGCTTCGCCGTCTCCGCCGAGTCCTATGCGCACGAGGAGTACATGCGCCGGGTCATCGCCGTCACCGACGGCTGGAGCCAGACGACGCCGACGGCCATCTTCGGCCCCGAGTTTCCCAGCGCCTACACCCGTTCCATCGTCAACCGGGTCCTGGCCGAGTGGAAGGGCAAGGAGGACGCCATCCCCAGCCCGCCGCCCGGTCCGGCGGTGGTGGGCACCGCCCGGCTCATGCCCTGGAGCGTGCCCGGCGGGATGCCCTACGCCATGGGCAAGTTCAGCGTCGTCATCCCCACCCGGGACACCACCGGCGACTTCGACGAGATGTGCCTGCTGGCCGGCGCCGAGAGCTCGCCGCTCATCAAGTCGGTCAAGCCCGCCGCCGAGATCGTGGCCGACATGGCCGCCGAAGCGGCCGGGCTCCTCGCCGGCCGGCGCTGACCCCCGCACCGCCCGGCGGGTAATTCCCCCGGGTCGGCGGCGGCCGCCTTGCTACGGTGCCGAACGGCTTCGTGAGCGGGCCTCAAACGCTCTCCGCGGGTTGTCCGACGACTCCGGGAGACGCATCATGGCCCTTGATGAACGGTCACGACACGAGCTCTTCCTCCGCCTCGAAGAGGTACTGGGACCCCGGCCGGCGGAGACGCTCATGGAGCTGATGCCGCCCGTGGGCTGGGCAGACGTCGCCACCAAGCGCGACCTCGACGCCCTCGAGCAACGGATGGACCTGCGGTTCGCATCCATCAGGACACTCGTACTGGCCAACATCGGAGCCGTGCTGTCGACCGCCGCGCTCGCCTTCGCGGCAGCCAGGCTGGCCTAGCGAAGCCATCCGGTCCGCCAACACCAGCCGCCCCGGGGAGGCCAGGGAACGCCAAAGAGCGCCCACCCCCCACGTGTCGTTCCTCAGCTGGGCCGTGCCGCTCCCAGCGGATGCACCGCGAACATTCCCACGGCGAACGTGTTGGTGTACTTGTCGCTGACGGGAACGGGACGGTACCTGGTCGGTTGGACGGTAATGCACAGCGTCCGCGGCTGCGATCCGACGACAGCCTCGTCGTCCCAGCGATCGCGGTCATTGGGGTTGAGGTGGTAGAAGGGGAACCACACCTGCTGGAAGTGGGGCGCGCCAGGAAGGAACCTCGTCACTCTCGGGCGCTGCTCGTCCAGTCGACTGATCCCCATGTGCACGCGAACCTCGCGTTCCGCCCGGATCAAGCACGAGAAGACGTACTCCCCCGACGCCACGTCCCAGCCCCAGGGTTCGGGATTCGGCGCCGCCAGACGCGCGCAGTAGAAGTGCACGCCGACGCTCGCATCCGGAGCCGCGAACTGGTAGCGGGTGACCTGGAGCCCGTCGACCATCTCGGGGTGGTCAGGTACCTCGCGGGCCGCAGCCACCTGGGTCGGGAAGTGCTCGAAGAACTTGAGATCGTGCGATCCCTTGTCCTCGAACCAGATCCCCGGACCCCGGGGTGGTGCATAGAGGGTGTTGGCGACAGGTGAGCGCTCGACGACGGCGAACTGCCGGAGGACGGGCCACAAGTCATCGCCGGGCTCCCTGGGGTCCGGCGATCGCCGGGCCCGCAGGCCGGCGGGCAGGTCTTCGACGTCCACCACCAAGCCGCTGGCATCCCGACCTGCATAGGCCTCCATGGGGATCGCGCTGCTGATCCAGATCCCGCTTCCGAGCCGGACGTCGTGCAGATCGCCGCTCACGAACTCGGGCATCGGCCCGGTGATCCGGATGACGCTCGGCACGTTGCGGGCCTTGGCCAGCGCCTGGGTGACGGCCGACGGCTCACCCCGGCAGTCGTGCCGCTTCGGTACGGAGGGCCCCGAGCGGTCCGCCGCCAACGCCGGCGCCGGATACACCTCAAGCCAGTTCCACTCGAGCTTGGCATCGCCAGCCTTGCCCATCGACGACATGTTGGTCCCGTGCATCGAGACCTTCGGGCGGTACCTGAGGAGTCGTGCGTCAGGGCCGGTATCACTCTGCAGCTTCCCGAGGTCTTCGCAGTTGAAGTTGACCTGGAACGTCCGGCCCTGCCACACGGGACTGCGCAGGCGGATGCCGGTTACGGCGACCGACTCGCCACCGAAATTGCAGTTGTTGATGTTGAACGTTCCGAGACCCTGGAACCAGGCGGCGTCGCTGGCAAACGCCTTGAACCTGTCCCCGTCCTCGTAGTAGCCCGGCGTGGCGTAGCAGCCGTCGACCAGCAGGCCGCCGCCATTGTTGAACGCAGCCAGGGGGTGGCCTTCGGAGTCGACAACGTCGGCGTGGGGCTTGAGGTTGACCACGCAGTCCCGGAACGTGCAGTAGTCGAAGGAGCCCCAGAAGGCGGAGGGGCCTTCGAAACGGCAGCGGTCGACCAGGAGGGCAGAGACCGATGTCCGCTCCCAGAGCGCGGCGTAGGACCGGCCGTCGGGGCTCATTCCCTGCGGGTGATCGGTGTCCCCGAAGATGGCCGGGCCCCGACTGTTCCGGAACTCGCAGTTCCGGATGGTGATCGGCGCGTCGGTTTCCGGCGGCCCACCGAAGGGAGCGCCGTCGGGGCCAGGCCCGTGGAGCACAACCTGGTGGCGCCCGCCCAGGAACAGCAGTCCTTCGAGCCGGTGGTACTGCCCCGCCAGGCGAAGAAGCTCGACGGTCCACAGGGACGCCTTCGTGCGCGATCTCGGCTTCGACACGACGGCGGCGCGCAGCGCGGAGGCGCCGTCGCCCTCCAGGGACAAGTAGTGCCCGACGAGCACGGTGGTGGCGATCGGATAGACCCCGCTGGCGACGTACACCGGCGGAGCCGTGTGGAGTCCGGTGCCGCGGCCAGGAGAGTCCCGGTCGGTCCCGGCGGTGTCGACGGCCCGGCGAGCGGCCGCCTCCAGCGCGGCGTTGAAGGCCGGGCCGTTGTCGCCGGCCAATACCGCCTTCTCCCAGGGCGGCTGGCTCGGGAACGGTCCACCGGGCAGCGGATTGGGCCGTCCCCAGGCTCCGAACCAGCGCACGTCGATCGGCCCATCGAACATCCGCACCCAGAAGCCGCCACCGACGGCGGGGATGATCGTCCCGCCGTCTCCCTCCACGGTGGCGGTCCGGCGGCTGATGAACTCCTTGGGGACGGCCTGCGGATCCGTGGGGAGGTCGACCCTGGTGAAGACGCCGCCGCCGCCGTCAGCCGCCTGCCAGTAGCCCTTGACCAGAACGAGGTCGTCACTGTCGCGGTGGCTTCTGAGCTGCATGACCGTGTCGATTGATCGCATTGGTCAACACTCCTTCATCTCCGGAGCCGGCAGCGGTGGAGACCTCGGGTCAGCGCGTTGGCAGCTCCAGGTCGACCCGGGTGCCCGGCAGGGCGTGGCTGACGGCGAGGACGTAGTCGTCGGCGGGAAGGGAGGGGATCTCGATCCGCAGTGTGTGTCGGGTCCGCTTCGACCGGGGCTCGGAGACCTCCCGCGAGAGCGCCGGCGATCCCACCTGAGCGATCACCTCGCCGTCGCCGGCCAGCAGCTGCAGCTGCAGCGACTGGTCGGCCGGCACTGAGGCCCGCAGTTCGAAGGGCCCGTCTCCAAACCAGGGGACGACGTAGTGGTCGGCGTCCACGATGCGGCCCCGCTCATCGACCTGACGGGGAACCCGGGGGAACGGAACTGGAGCCAAGAAGGGCTCGAGGTCCGGCAGGAACCCTGGGAACACCAGTTCGCGACGCATGCCCGCCAGCTCTTCGATCATCCCCCAGCGCTCGGCCAGGCGACAGATCCGATAGCTGGGAAGGTTATAGGTGAGCCGGAGGTCGTATTCGACGAACGTACCCGGCACCGCCGGCCGGAGGTTGAACAGCAACGGGACGGTGACCAGATCGGCGGGGATCCGCACCGGCGACGATCGGTCCTGCACGAGCACGACGCCGTCCTCCGTGGTCGCCGTGAGCAGGATCCCGGGCCCGAACTCGATGATGAGCTCGGGCCGGCACCCCGGACCTTCGAAGAACGGATAGGGCGGCAGGTCGACAATCTCGAACCAGTCGACGTCGGCGGGCTCGTGGAAGTTGAGGTCCGGGACCCGGATCTCGTAGAGCTCCTCGCCGACGGCGTTCTCGGCGACGAGGACCCACGGGAACTGGCCCGTCCCCAGGTGGGCGGCCCGTGCGGGATCGTTGTTGTTGGGGCGACTCTCCGGTGGGGTCACCTGCGGATCATCGGCGTCGAAGCGGTCCGCGGTGGGCAGCGGCCGGACGACGGCCGGCGTGCCCAGTTCGAGCCGGTAGAGGTTGTCGTCGTCACCTCGCCCCTGGATGGCGAAGGTCAGCGTCGCTCCCGGGAACAGCTCCCCTGTCCGGACCGTCCGCACCTCCTCGACGGGCGACAATGCCACCGGCGGCGCGACCGACAGGCCACCGCCGACGACCTCCAGGGTGCCGAAACGGGCCATGGTCGGAGTCCGGAGCGTCAGCTCGGCGGCATAGAGCCCCGGGGGGGCGACGGGCATCGTGAAGGTGAAGTAGTCGGCATCGTGCTGGTTGGCGACGCCGCCCTCCCCCCGGATGGTGAGGATGGTCCCGGTGACAGGAACGCCCGGTGTCAGCGGTCGCGCCGTCGCGGCCGTGTCAGCCGACGTCGTGGCACCGACCTCGTCGAAGTTGAGGGCGCGGTCGTAACCCAGGAGATCGAAATCGGGCAGGGGCTGTGGGGCGGTGTTGATGGCGGCGGCTTGTACCGCCGCCAGTGGGTTGACCAGGTTGCCGCGCTCACCTCGCGGGTTGGCGATCCCAGCCGCAGTCAACACCGCGTTGCTGAACACCGTGTTGGTCAGGATCGCCTTGACGGTGGCGGGAATGGCCGCCCGCGCCGCGTCCGTGAGAGCGGTGTTGGCCGGGTCGAGGGCCGGATTGACGGCCTGCATCAAGGCGATGACCCCGGTGACATAGGGGGCAGCGCAACTCGAGCCACCGAAGGGACTCTGCTGGACGTGGAGCGCCGGCGAGGTGAGCGCCCCGGTGGTGGGGGGCGCGTAGTAGAGCGTGCCCTGCGGGGCCCACAGGTCGACCCGCGAACCGAAGAAGTGCATATTCTCGAACGTCGTCGGATCGACGGCTCCGACCACGATGGTCTCCGGGATGGCGGCCGGGATTATCTGCCACCGCTCCGTCCGCTGCTCTTCGAGATCGATGATCTCCCGGATCACGGGAGGCAGCGAGGCGGGCTGGAGCCGGTTGCCGGCGATCGTCACCACCGGAACCCCGCGACGGGTGGCGAAGGCGATGCCGTCGCGCAGGGGGCCCCGGAGGTCGCCGGCGACGAGGGTGGCGAAGCAGGCGGAGGTGGCGACCGTCAGCACCACCAGGGCCGCCCCGCAGGCGATGAAGAGCGGGACGGCGAGGACCGGTCCGACGAACGGGATGGCGGCCACGACGCTCGCCGTGGCACAGACGACGGCGGCAGCGAGCGCCAGGGCGGCGGTGATGGCGGCGCAGAAGGCGGCACGGCCGGCGGTCGAGCAGATGTTGAACTCGATCCCGACGTTGTCGATGATCCGGCACGGGTACCCGGCG
>JBIOYN010000028.1:0-13683 GCA_044870155.1 Acidimicrobiia bacterium
GCCCGGGCCCGGCTTCTCCCTGCTGTGCGGCCGCTACGAGGGCGTTGACCAGCGGGTGGCCGACCACCTGTGCGACGGTGAGCTCTCGGTGGGCGACTACTTCCTGGCCGGCGGGGAGGCCGCCGCCGTGGTGGTGATCGAGGCCGTGGCCCGCCTCGTCCCCGAGGTCATGGGCAACGAGTGCTCGGCGGGGGAGGAGTCCTTCACCACCGGCCTCCTCGAGTACCCCCAGTACACCCGGCCGGCCGACTTCCGCGGCCTGGCCGTTCCCGAGGTCCTGCGCTCGGGCGACCACGCCCGGGTGGCCCGCTGGCGCCGGGCCCAGGCCCTGCGCCGGACCCGGGACCGCCGGCCCGATCTCCTCGCCGGGCGGGACCTCAGCCCCGAGGAGAGCGCCTTGCTGGAGGAGCCCGACTGAGCCCGGTTACACTGGCTGGTCGCCCGCCCCCGCTTTCGGTCAGGAGCCTCGTCATGCAACGCACCGACCTCGTCGACCGCGCCTACCTCCGCGACGACGTCCCGGGCTTCTCCCCCGGCGACACCCTGAAGGTGCACGTCCGGGTGGTGGAGGGGAACCGCGAGCGGGTCCAGGTCTTCCAGGGCGTGGTCATCCGCCGCCAGGGAAGTGGCATCCGGGAGACGTTCACGGTTCGCAAGGTCAGCTTCGGCGTCGGCGTGGAGCGCACGTTCCCCGTGCACTCGCCCATCGTGGCCCGGATCGAGGTCCTGACCAGGGGTGATGTCCGCCGGGCCAAGCTCTACTTCTTGCGGGGCCGGGTGGGGAAGGCGGCCAAGATCAAGGAGAAGCGGTTCTGACCGACACCGGTGATGACCCCGGGGCCGGCGATGCCGGCGAGGAGCCGCGCCCGGTCGGCACCCTCGTGACCTCGGGGGGCGCCCGGCGACCGTTCTCGCACTGGCCGGCCGTCATCCCCGAGCCCGCCGCCGCGCCGTTGGGTTACCAGGGGGAGAAGCGGCGGTCCCTCGTCCGCGAGCTGCCAGTCCTGCTGCTCGTGGCCTTCCTCATCGCCTTTGGTGTGAAGTCGTTGGTGGCCCAGGCCTTCTTCATTCCCTCGGAGTCGATGGAGTCCACTCTCATGGTCGGTGACCGCGTGCTGGTGTCACGCCTGTCCTACCGGCTCCACGACCCTCGTCGGGGCGACGTCGTGGTCTTCACCTCGCCCTTCGAGAACGGCAAGGACGACCGCAGCCTTCCCATCCGGGTCATCCACGGCATTCTCGAGAGTGTCGGTCTGCGCCAGCCCTCGACGGAGGACTTCATCAAGCGCGTCATCGGGCTGCCGGGGGAGACGGTCGAGGGCCGGAACGGGAAGATCTACATCAACGGGCGCGAGCTCGTGGAGCCCTACCTGGAAGAGGAGACGATCCCCGGCTTCGCGCCCAAGGAGGTGCCCAAGGGCAAGCTCTGGGTGATGGGTGACAACCGGAACCAGTCCCAGGACGCCCGGGTGTTCGGGCCGATCGATGAGCACAAGGTCATCGGCCGGGCCATTCTGCGCATCTGGCCCATCCCCCGCATCGGCTTCCTCTGAGCCAGTCACACCTTTCTTCTACACTGGCCCCTATGGGAGGCGTCGGTGAGCGCTGAAGACCTCGAGCGGTACGAGACCGAGATCGAACTCCAGCTGTACAAGGAGTATCGGGACGTCCTGCCCATGTTCTCGTACGTGGTCGAGACCGAGCGCCGCTTCTACCTGGCCAACGACGTGAAGATGGAAGTGAAGAACGAGGCCGGTCGGGTGTACTTCGACGTCCACCTCCACGACGCGTGGGTGTGGGACATGTACCGTCCGGCCCGGTTCGTCTCCGACGTGCACGTGGTGACGTTCAAGGATGTCAACGTCGAGGAGCTGGCCGGCAAGGAGATATGACCCGGGCCAGGCTCGAGCTGGGGGCTTCGGGGGAGGAACTGGCGGCCCAGTGGTACGCGGCCGCCGGCTATCAGGTGTTGGAGCGGAACTGGCGCTGCCGGCAGGGCGAGCTCGATCTGGTCGCCGCCCGCGGCGGCGTGGCCGTGTTCTGCGAGGTCAAGACGCGCCGGGGCCTGGCCTTCGGGCTGCCCGCCGAGGCGGTCACCCCGGCCAAGCAGCGTCGCCTGCGTCAGCTGGCGCGGCGCTGGCTGGAGGACCGGCCGCCGGGGTCGCCGTGGTTCGCCGATCTCCGCTTCGACGTGGCCTGTGTCGTGGCCGCCCCCGGGACCACCCCCACCGTGGAGGTCATCGAAGCGGCCTTCTGACCCGCTGCCAGCACCCGGTGTGCCAGTGGCGCCGCAGGTCGGGGGTGGCGACCGGGACCACCACCTCGTGGCCGGTGCCCACCGGGATCTCGTGGTCGCACCCCGGGCACCGGTAGGCCTTTCCCGCCTCGTAGGGCTGGACGTGTCGGACCTCGACCTCACCGGGATCGGGAGGTGTCTCGCCCCGGCGCTTCCTTCTGGGGTTGGCGGGGGCCATGTGGTTAGGGTACCGGGGCATGACGACGGTCCTGGTGGAGCGCGCCGGCGACGGTGTGGTGTGGGCCACGCTCAACCGGCCAGAGCGGAAGAACGCCCTCACCCTGGGCATGGTCGCGGAGCTGACGGCACTGGTGGCCGAGGTCGAGCGCCGCGCCGAGGACCGCGTGCTGGTCCTCACCGGGGCGGGGGGCGCCTTCTCGTCGGGCGCCGATCTCTCCGATCCGGAGACCGTCGCCGGCGGGGGTGGGGTGGCCGCCTGGCTCGACCGGATGCGGCGGTTCCATGCCGTCCCGCTCGCCCTCCACAACCTGGGCAAGCCGGTGGTGGCGGTGGTGCCCGGCGTGGCCACCGGTGCCGGATGCAATCTGGCGCTGGCCTGCGACCTGGTGCTGGCCTCGAGTGAGGCGCGCTTCAGCGAGATCTTCGTGCGGCGGGGCCTGACCCTGGACTTCGGCGGCTCCTGGCTGCTGCCCCGGCTGGTGGGTCTGCACCGGGCCAAGGAGCTGGCGTTCCTGGGAGACATGGTGGACGCCGGGCGGGCGGAGGCCATCGGCCTGGTGAACCGGGTGGTGGCCCCCGATGCGCTGGAGCGCGAAGCCCGGGAGCTGGCGGCCCGGCTGGCCGCCGGCCCGCCCATCGCCCTGGAAAGGATGAAGCAGGCCATGCACGAGGGGCTGTCACTGACGATGGCGGAAAGCCTCGAAGTGGAAGCTCTCGGACAGACCGTCTGCCTGTCCTCGGCGGACACCGCCGAGGCGATGAAGGCCTTTCTCGAGCGCCGGGAGCCCCGCTTCGAAGGTCGCTGACGGAGTTCGCCCCCCGTCGACCGTTCTGATGCCCCTGTTGGTTGTGTAAGACTATGTGGGCATTGACACCACCGTGGGTGATCTGGGTGCCAGACTTTCCGTCATGACCGCAGAATCAGGCCGTCTTGAGAATGATGACTAGTCACTACGCAGGAGATCAGCCCTCCTCGTCGTATTTTGACCACAGTCAGTGGTGCCCCCCTATGACCGCGCCGACCCCCCCGGTCGGTACGCGGGGACTGAACTTCGAAAGAGGTCTGCGCAAAATGAAACCATCCCGGTTCCCCGGAATCAGATACGGAACGCGCCCGCTGGGGCTTGTTCTCGCGCTCGCCCTGCTCGCCGCTCTCTGGGTCCCTCTGGCCCAGGCGGCTCCGGCACCGGGAACGCTCGAGCGTGTGAGCCTGTCCGCCAGTGGTGCTGAGCGGAACAAGCTTCCGACCGGCTCGACCACGGGCTGCTCGGCCCTCACCGTGGGCAAGTGCGCCAAGCGCACCGTGAGCGACGACGGCAACGCCGTGGTCTTCGCCTCGCGCGCCCCCAACCTGGTGGACGGCGACAACAACAACGCCTCCGACATCTACCTGTGGCGGCGTGACCCGTCGACCTCCTCGGTCACGCTGACCCGCATCAGCCAGCCCGCGGGTGGCGGCGACGCCAACGGCGACAGCGAAACCCCCGCCATCAGCCCCAACGGGCAGTGGGTGGCATTCGAGTCCAAGGCCACCAACCTGGTGGCGGGCGACTCCAACAGCTCCGCTGACGTCTTCGTCTGGAGCCAGGCCTCGGGCCTGATCATGGCCAGCCAGTCGAACAGCGGCGCCCAGGGGAACCTGCAGAGCTTCGCCCCGTCCGTGGCTGACAACGGGACGGTGGCCTTCACCTCCTTCGCCAACAACCTGGCCGGCGCGCCGAAGCCCTTCCAGAACGTCTTCGTCCGGAAGACCCCGAGCGCCACGCCCAGCACTGAGATGGTGAGCGTCATTCCTGGCGGCACCATGGTCGGTGGAAACGGCCCCTCCAAGGAGCCCACCATCGACGCCTCGGGCACCAAGGTGGCGTTCACCTCGGCTGCCAACGACGTCGGTGACGGCACCGAGGACGCCAACGGCGAGGACGACATCTACGTCCGTGACCTCACTGCCGGGACCACCAAGCGGCTCACCGCCGACCTCAAGGCCTTCCAGCCCTACATCCGGGGCGACGGCGGCCAGGTGGCCTACGCCGCCGAGCTCGGTGACAGCGACATCCGCAAGGACGTGTTCGTCGTCTCCGCCTCCGGTGGCAACCCGCAGCTGGTGAGTGGCTGCTCGACCTGCTCGGACATCACCGACCGCCCCGCGGTCGTGCCCTCCATCGCCAACGACGGCAAGGCCGCCTTCCAGTCGGCCGCCCGCTTCGACCCCAGCGTCCGGAGCGACCAGGTGTGGGTCACCAGTGGCCCCGTGGCCGCCAGCCGGGCTGCCGGCGCCGCCGGCGCCGATGGTGACCTGGCCGACAACGTGGCCGAGCTCGCCGCCATCAGCGGCAACGGCAACTTCGTCGTCTTCACCTCGGCCGCCACCAACCTGGTGCCGGGCGACTTCAACGGCTCCGAGGACGTGTTCATGAAGGACATGAGCACGAAGGCCGTGACCCGGATCAGCCAGCGCGCCGACGGCGTCGAGGCTTCCGGTTTCGCCTCGACCCCGAGCCACCCGCCGGCCATCTCCGGTGACGGCTCCGTGGTCGCCTTCTCGTCCGACTCCTCCAACCTGGTGGACGGCGACAGCAACGGCGTGAACGACATCTTCGTCCGGGCCGGCGGTGCCACCACGCGGATCAGTGTGGGCCCCGGCGGCGCCGAGTCCAACGGCGGCAGCATCCGTCCCGCCATCAGCGCCGACGGCCGCTACGTGGTGTTCGAGTCGGTGGCCAGCAACCTGGTCTCCGGCGACACCAACAACATGCCCGACATCTACCTCCACGACCGCAGCACGGGTGAGACCAAGGCCATCACCTCCTCGGCTGGCCAGGCCTTCCCGGCCCAGAACCCCTCCATCAGCCCCAACGGCCGGTTCATCGGCTTCGAGTCCCGGGGCGTGTTCACCACCATCCTGGCTACGAACATGTCGGTGTACCGCTACGACACGTCCACCGGCCAGTTCACCATGGCCAGCTCGGCCCAGCCGGCCCCCGGCAAGGCGCCCAAGGGTGCGGGCCGGCCCAGCTGGGACGCCTCGGTGTCCGACAACGGCACGGTGGCCTTCATCTCCCGGGACCGTGACATCACCGGCACGACCGAGGTTCCGCCCAGCGACCGGGCCGACGACATCTTCATCCAGCGTCAGGCCGGCGGGCCCGTGGTCAAGGTGACCGTCAACAACCAGGGCGAGACGGCCGACGGCGACAGCTTCGACCCCGTCATCTCCGCCGACGGCAACCGGGTGGCGTTCACGACCCTGGCGAGCAACCTGCTCCTGCCGGCGGCCACCGACGCCAACCCCGACCTCGACGTCTACGTCCGGGACATCGGCGGCAGCCGCACCCTCCTGGCCAGCATCGGCATGAACGGTGCAGCTCCGGGCGGTCCCAGCGTCACCCCGTCCATCAACAGTGACGGCACCCTGGTGGCCTTCGCCTCCCGGGCCGAGAACCTGGTGGGCGACGACTCCAACGTGGTCCAGGACGTCTTCCTGTCCAACCCCTTCACCGGGGCCGTGACCCGCCTCAGCACCCGCCCGGGCCAGGAGCCCAGCGCCGGCCAGGGCAACCTGGACAGCTACATGCCGTCCGTGAGCGCCGACGGTCTGGTGGTGGCCTTCGTGTCCTCCGCCAACAACCTGGTCGAGGGCGACGTCAACGACGCCTTCGACACCTTCGTCCGCCGGCTGACCGAGGCTCCGCAGTGCGGCGCCGGCTGCCAGCCCGGACCGGGCGGCGGCGGGATCATCCCCGGCGGCGGCAGCGGTGGGTCCGGTTACCGGTTCGTGGCCTCCGACGGTGGCATCTTCACCTTCGGCAGCGCCCCGTTCCACGGTTCCATGGGCGCCACCAAGCTCAACAAGCCCATCGTGGGCATGGCCGGGACGCCGTCCAACAACGGCTACTGGCTGGTCGCTTCCGACGGCGGGATCTTCTCCTTCGGTGACGCCGCCTTCTTCGGCTCGACCGGTGCCATCAAGCTCAACAGCCCGATCGTGAGCATGGCGGCGCACCCCTCGGGCCAGGGCTACTGGTTCGTGGCGGCCGACGGCGGGATCTTCTCCTTCGGCTCGGCCAAGTTCTTCGGCTCCATGGGGGGCACCCCGCTGTCCAAGCCGGTCGTCGGGATGGCCTCCACGCCTTCCGGCAACGGCTACTGGCTGGTGGCCTCCGACGGTGGCATCTTCTCCTTCGGTGACGCCAAGTTCTACGGCTCCACCGGTGCCATGAAGCTGAACAAGCCGATCGTGGGCATGGACCGCACGGCCAGCGGCCTCGGCTACCGGTTCGTGGCCTCCGACGGTGGCATCTTCACCTTCGGTGACGCCAAGTTCCTCGGCTCCACCGGTGACATCAAGCTCAACCAGCCGATCGTGGGTATGGCCAAGACCCGCACCGGCGACGGCTACTGGCTGGTGGCCTCCGACGGTGGCATCTTCTCCTTCGGTGACGCCCCGTTCTACGGCTCCACCGGTGACAAGAAGCTCAACCAGCCGATCGTCGGCATGCAGAGCTGACACTCCGAGCTCCACCGGACGTCTCCGGGGCCCCCGCCGCAAGGTGGGGGCCCCGGCGCGTTTCGGGTCCTGGTGACGAAGCGGCCGGTCCCTGACGCCCAGGTTGATCGAGGCGCCGGCGGCTCTGTCCCGGTTGGAGGGGGAGCGTCCCGTACAGCTTGGCGCCCGCTTTACCGACACTTGATGTTGACGACATCGGTGATGTGGAAGCGTCGACCCGCCACCCGGGCCTGGTCACGGGGGTGGCGGCGAGCTAGTCGTGAACCCACCCACGCCACCTTCATTCTTGGAGGGGTGTGTCTCGTGGGTGGCGCGCGCGTGACGTGGCGGCTCGTCCGTCAGGTGGTCCTGCTGATGACGGTGGCGGCCGTTGGTGTCCTGGCCATCGCGCCGGCGGTGGCATCATCCAGCGCCGGCGGCGCCGAGGCTGACGCCGGTGGCGGCACCACCTACCGGGTGGCGTTGACGCCCGCAGCCGTTGACGCCTCCGGTGCCGAGCAGGTGTTCGAGGCCACGGTGGAGGCCTCCGACGACGGTGGCACTTCCTGGGGGCCGGCGGCCGGCGAGGCCGTCACCTTCGCCTATGTGACCGACGGGGCCGGTTCGGTCGTCGCCGTGAACGGCGGTCCGGTCGGCTCCATGAGCTGCGCCACCGACGTTGCCGGGCACTGCACGATCACCGTGCGCACCGACGCCCCCGGCGAGGCCGTCGTCACTGCCACCGCCCAGGGCCAGAGCGCCAGCGTCCTCCTGCCCTACTAGCCCTGTCGGGCCTACTGACCCGGATGGGGGATCTGGTCCGGGTCAGGAGGCCAGCAAGGGGGTGGGTTCAGGCCGGCCAGACGAAGCCGCGGGATCGCTGGGCGCGGCCGGCGTCGATGAGCTCCTCGACGGCGACCGCCACCTGGTCGGGCGGGAGGGCAGTGCGGGCGGCGAGGTCGTCGGGATGGGCTGACTCGCCGCCCAGGGCCCGTTCCACCCGGGCGGCATCCGGGCTCAGGTGACGCCGGGGTGAAGGCGCCGACCAGCCCCGCCGGGCGCCGGCGGTGAGCCCGAGGGCGAGGAGGACGTCCGTCGGGTCGAGGAGTGGGTGGGCCCCGTCGGCCAGCAGGGCGTTGCAGCCGGCGGCCGCCGGGTTGCGTCGCGACCCGGGGATGGCGAGGACGGGACGCCCGTAGTCGAGGGCCCGTTCGGCGGTGATCCGCGATCCACCCTTCAAGGTCGCTTCCACGACGACCACGACGTCGGCGACGGCGGCGATGATCCGGTTGCGCACCGGGAAGCGTCCCGGCTCGGGCAGCGTGCCGAAGGCGCATTCGGAGACGAGCACACCGGAGCGCCGGACCCGGTCGAACAGCGACCGGTGCCGCCGGGGATAGACGATGTCGAGGCCGGTGGCGAGCACCCCCACGGGGCCGGCCGAACCGCCGCCACCCGCCTCCGCCACCGACAGGGCGCCGAGATGAGCTTCGCCGTCGACGCCGATGGCCATCCCCGAGACCACGGTGACGCCGGCGGTGGCCAGGAAGGCGCCGAGATGGCGGGCATCGGCCAACCCGTGCGGCGTGGCCGCACGGGTCCCCACGATGGCCACCCGCGGCGCCTCGAACACGCACTGCCGCTCGCCTTCCACCAGCAGAAGCGGCGGCCGCCGGGGCAGATCTTCGGAGATGGGAAAGCCCTCCTCGGAGGCGAGCACGACCCGGGTGTCGCGTCCGGCCAGGGCCTGAGCCAGCCCCCGGGGCGGCTCCTCTCCCAGCGCCTGGAGGGCCGCCACCGGATCCGGCCATCGGGCCAGGACCTCCTCCAGCCGGCGAGGAGTGACCAGGGCGGCCAGGGCGCCGCCCGCCAGGACCCGGTCGCTCACGGGCGCCTCGATCACGCCAGCACGTCCTCGCGCAGGCCGGCGCCGACGAGGACATGGGCCGAGGTGATCTCGCTCATGCCGTCGAGATCGGCGAGGGTGCGCGACACCCGCCGCACCCCGGCCACCCCCCGGCCACTCCACGACCGGCGCCGGGCCGCTTCGTGCAGGACATCCTCCACCTCGCCGGGCAGGGGGATGTCGGCCAGCAGGGCCTGGGCCGGCACCCGGGCGTTGCGGGACCAGGGTCGGTGGCGGAAGCGGATCGCCTGGCGGGCCACGGCTTCCGCCACCCGGGCGCCCACCTCCTCCGAGGGCGACCCGAACGGTGCATCCGGTGCGGCGCTACCCACCGCCACCCGCAGGTCGAACCGGTCGACCAGCGGATTGGAGAGACGCCGGCGGTAGCGGGCGCGCAGGGCGTCGTTGCAGGTGCACCGGGGCGGGCCGAGACCGCACGGGCAGGGGTTGGTGGCGGCGACGAGCAGGAAGTCGGCCGGGAAGCTCACCGCCGAGTGCTGGCGCGAGATCCGCACCACCTGCTCCTCCAGCGGTTGGCGCAGGGCGTCGAGGACGGACGGCGAGAACTCACCCAGCTCGTCGAGGAAGAGCGCGCCGCGATGGGCCAGAGTGGCCTCGCCGGGCCGCGGCCGTCCGCTCCCACCGCCGACGAGCGCCGCCGCCGACGCGGTGTGATGAGGGGCGCGGAAGGGCCGGGCCCGGAGCAGTGCACCCCCCACGGGCTGGCCGGCGGCGGAATGGATCTTCGTGACCTCCAGGGCCTCGGCGGTGCTCAGAGGGGGCAGGATGGAAGGCAGGCCGTGCGCCAGCAGCGTCTTGCCGGCGCCGGGCGGGCCCACCAGCAGCAGGTGGTGGCCGCCCGCCACCGCCACCTCCAGCGCCCGCCGGGCGCCGACCAGGCCCCGGACGTCGCCGAGGTCGACCAGGGGCCCGTCCGGCACCGGGCCGGCCGCTGGCGCGCCACCGGGTAGGGGAGCGGGGACCTCGGGCCAGGGCTCCTCGCCCTTGAGGCAGGCCCGGGTCTCGGCCAGGGACCGGCACGGCAGGACCCGGATGCCCTCCACCAGCGCCGCCTCGGCGGCGTCGGCCATGGGCACCAGAACCGCCGCCGTCCCCGCCTGACGCAGCGCATCAACCAGGGCCAGGGTGCCCGGTACGGAGCGGATGGAGCCGTCGAGGCCGAGCTCGCCCAGCACCCCGACACCTTCGAGCGCCGCCCCCGGCAGGTCGCCCGAAGCCGCCAGCACGCCCAGGGCGGCGGGCAGGTCCAGGCCGGCGCCGCTCTTGCGCAGGCCGCTGGGGGCGAGGTTGACGGTGATGCGGCGCTGGGGCCAGTCCAGCTCCGACGACAGGATGGCGGCCCGGACCCGCTCGCGGGCCTCGCGGACGGCGGCGTCGGGCAACCCGACCAGGTTGTAGGCGGGCAGGCCCTGGGAGGCGACGTGCACCTCGACGTGGACGGGATGGGCATCGACGCCGACGAGCACGGCGCTGCGGACCGAAGCCAGCATGGGCTCCTCCTCGAAGAAGGTGGCGAACACCTACCTGGAGGGCCCATTGACCGGGGCGACCTCGACGGCCGCCCCGACTCTAACGGCCGGGTGTGACACCCGGCCGGGGATCAGACGACGACGTTGTCCTCGCCGGTCATGATGACGACGCGGTCGACGTCGAGGAACTTGGGAAGGTCGTCCCCGACCGCGGCCCACTCGGGCGTGCCCAGTGCCTTCTCCATGCTGGTGGCGTCCTCGAAGCCGAGCACGGCCACGCCGTCGTAGGCGGGATCGCCGTTCTCGTCGGGGTGGCAGACGTTCTGGACGTAGCTGAGGAGACCGGGAACCTGGGCAGTGATCTCGGCGTGGGTGGTGGACCAGTACTCCCGCCACTGCTCGGGGCTCATGTCGGGGCGCCGCACCATCAGGCCGATCATCTTCTTCATCGTTGGGCTCCTTCGCGTCCAGTCGTGTCGAGCGCTCCGATTTACCACGCGGAGCGACAACAGGACAACGCCCGGAACCGGGCGGCCGGCGTCAGAGCGCTCGGCAGAGCTCGATGAGGAGCAGGGCGATCGAGTGGTCGATGCAGAACTGGGTGCGGACGTCGCCGGGGGGGACGTCGGCGTGCTCGCACCCGAAGGTCCCGTCGTCGTCGTAGCGCAACGTGCTGGTGCACGTGATGGGGTGGTGGGGGATGGAGACCCCCTCGGGCGGGCTCATGGCCGACGACGCCGACAACGTCGCCTGGAGGTTGATGCTCCCGTCCCCGGAGTGGGTGATGTAGTTCATCACTCGCCGCCCTTCTGGCGGAAGTTGGTGAGGACCGACTGCTCTTCGAGCAGGGAATCGATCTCGTCGAGGAGGTCGTCGATGTCCTCCACGATCTCGGCACCCTCGCGGCTGGCCTCCGCCTGCCGGGCGTCATCCTCCGCCAGTTGCTCCGCCTCCTCCTTGGGGAGGCGAGCCCTCTGCTGGCGGCTGGCCGAAACCATTCCCCTCACGCTCCTCGTCCGTGGGGTGCGGACATTCGGAAGCTTCGACGCCGGCGGCATCTGGTCCTGCTTCCACCCCTACTCACAACTATCGGCAGAAATGTCCTAGCGCTTAAGCGCGATAGCGAAAAACGCCATTGACAGTGGAATCGTGCTCCGACCAGGGCAACTGGCCGTCGCAGCGCCCGATCAGAGCTCTATGAAACTGCTCCTACTGTCCCAATACGACGTCGAGCGCCAGCGTCAGGCAGCGAACCCCGCCACCGGCTTTCATGAACTCGTCGACGGGCGAGACGCACACGTCGAACCCCCAACCTTCCAGCACCCGGCCGACCCGGGACGGGCAGGCGGGCATGACGATGGTGGAGTTGACCACCACCGAGTTGGCGCAGAAGGACAGGGCCTCGTCCTGCTCGAGGATGAGGGGTTCGGGGACGAGGCGCTGCATCACGGCCAGTCCGTAGCGGTCCCAGGCCTGGGGCGCGCAGATGGCCCGCCGGCCGTCGAGGGGACAGAAGGTCAGGTCGAGGTGGTAGAAGCGGGCATCGCTGAGCTCGACCGACACGACGGGGACCTGCAGGAGCTTCGCCAGTGCGCCGTGGGCCACGAAGTCGGAGCGGAAGCGGTAGCCCGCCACCAGCCGGCGCCGGAAGGGCAGGGCGTCACCGGCCCCTTCGAAGCACACCCCCAGCTCGACGGGGAGCTCCTCGACGGCGAAGCCGGCCCGGGCGAACCACTCGGCGTCATACCGGGCCTCGGGCCGCCGTTCGTTGTGCCGGAAACGGCTGACCACGAACCGCTGGGCGTCGATCAGGCCGGCGTTGGCGGTGAACACCAGGTCGGGCAGCCCGGCGACGGGTTCCATGGGCACCGTCACCGCCCCGGCCGACTCCAGGTTGGCGACCATGTCCTCCCACTGGGTGCGGGCCCGGTCGGGGTCGACCTTGACCTCCTTGTGCATCCAGGGGTTGATCTCGTAGAGCACGCCGAAGTGGCTGGGTGGGCAGACCAGATAGCGGCGACCCCAGGTCAGGAGGCCATCCGTCTCCTCGGGGACACCCCGACCCCCGGGCTCCTCGGGGACACCCCGACCCCCGGGCCCGCCCTCAGGCGGGGCCGGGTCAGCTCCGGGTGAGGTGCTCGACGAGGTCACGGAGGAAGAGCCCCACGTCGGTCACCAGCCCGAGCGCCTGGTGGCTGCCCCGGTCGGCCAGCTTGGTGACCACGGCCTGGTTGATGTCGACGCAGTAGGTCTCGACACCGGCGGGCAGCAGGTTGCCGGTGGCGATGGCGTGCAGGGTGGAAGCGAGCATGAGGGCGACCTGCACGCCCCCCAGATGGGTGCGCATCACGTCCTGGGCGGCGACGACATCGGTGATGACGTCGGGGAGCGGCCCGTCGTCGCGGATGGATCCCGCCAGCACGTAGGGCACGCCGGCCTGGACGCACTCGTACATGACGCCGGACTTGAGGAACCCGCGCTCGACGCCGTGGGCGATGGACCCCCAGCGGCGGACCTCGGAGATGACCCGGAGGTGGTTGGAGTGTCCCCCTTCGGTGGGCGTGCCCTCCCGCACCGAGACGCCCAATGAGGTGCCCATGAGGCTGGACTCGATGTCGTGGGTGGCGAACCCGTTGCCGGCGAAGAGCACGTCGATGAACCCGTGGCGGACGAGCGCGGCCACGTCGGGGCCGGCGCCGGTATGGATCACCGCCGGCCCGCACACCGCCAGGAGGCGGCCGCCCCCGGCCCGGGCCCGGCGGATCCGCTTCGCCACCTCGGCCACCAGCAGGGCCTTGGGCTTCTCCGAGGAGACCTCCGACGCCATGAACTCGAACGGGCTCCGGCCGCTGGGGCGCTCCAGGGGGCGCACCCGGACCCCCTCGGTGCCCACCACCACCAGGTCCCCCAACTCCACCCGGTGCATGGGCACGGTGCGGGCCCGGCTGTGGTCGTCGGCCACCACCAGCCCGCAGTCCATCTCCGGGTTCTCCACCTCCACCCAGCGGCCGTTGACCTTCACGGCCGTGGGGAGGTTGGTGGTGGAGTAGAACCCCTGGGGCAGGACCCCTTCCAAGGTGGCGGCCACCAGCTCGGCGTCCGCCTCCACCACCGGGTGGGCGCCGTGGGGGTGGAGCCGGGCCATGAGGTCGGCGAGGGCGTCCTCGTCGGGGGCCGTGATCTCGATCCGGGCCCGGGAGATGTCGGCCGGGCCCTTGCCCACGTCCATCTCCGCGATCCGGTAGTCGGCGCCGAAGTCGATGATCTCATCGAGGATCTTGGCCAGGATGAGCGAGTCGATGATGTGCCCGGAGACCTCGACGAC
>JBIOYN010000029.1:0-12218 GCA_044870155.1 Acidimicrobiia bacterium
TGGGCCTCCCCGTGCCCGGGGAGGAGGGTGAGGCCGCCGAGGGGTCCGCCCCCGAGGAGGCCGCCGCCGAGGCACCCGCCGCCGAGGCACCGGCGGCCGAAGCCGGCGGCGAGGCGGCCGCACCCTCCTCCCCGGGCACGGGGAGGCCCAACGCCTTGCGGCGTTCCCGGCTGCGTTGCAGCAGGTGTTCGGGGACCTCGGGCATGTGTCTTGCCTCCTCGGGCCCTACAGGGGCCCGGAGATGCCGCCGTCCTTGCGGACGCGCCAGAAGTGGACGGCGAGGAAGATGACGGTGACGAACGGAAGCATGAGCACGTGGAGCGTGTACCACCGCAACAGGGTCTCGCCGCTGATCTCGGTGGTGCCGAGCAGGACGAAGCGGACCTGGTTTCCGAAGACAGGGGTGTACCCCATCATGTTCGTCCCCACTGTCACCGCCCACAGGGAAAGCTGGTCCCAGGGGAGCAGGTAGCCGGTGAAGGACAGGAGCAGGGTGAACTGCAGAAGCATCACCCCCACCACCCAGTTGAACTCCCGGGGCGGCTTGTAGGCGCCGTGGTAGAAGACCCGGGCCATGTGCAGGAAGACGGACAGCACCATGAGGTGGGCGCCCCAGCGGTGCATGTTGCGCACCAGCGACCCGAAGGTGACCGCCGTCTCCAGCGTCTTGATGTCGTCCCAGGCGGCCATCTCGGTCGGCCGGTAGAAGAACATCAGGAAGATGCCGGTGACGGTGAGGAGGACGAAGAGAAAGAACGACAGGCCACCCAGGCACAGGGTGTAGGACACCTTCACGGCGTGGCGCTCCACCTTCACCGGGTGAAGGTGGTAGAGCACCGAGTTCATGATCACGTAGGAGCGGTTTCGGGGGCTGTCGGTGTAGCCCTTGCGGAAGAACGACCCGGGCCGGAAGATCGAGCTCCACGCCTGGGAGCCCTTCATTTTTTCTCCGGCTTCGACGAGTCTGCCTTTCAGGCCGTCCCCGTTGCCGTTCGCCACCCCGAATCCTCCCAGTGAATTGGCTTAGAACCGTACTCCGTAGGCGTAACCGTGCCTGTTGTCGCGCTGGTGGGGATCACCCGCCGACCGGCCCGCCTGGGTCTTGCCCAGGATGATCACTCCGGTGGGGCAGCGGTCCACGCACAGGGCGCAGCGGGTGCACACGTCCTCGTCCACCACGAAGAAGACGTGGTCGCCCGGGTCCTCACCCGGTTGCTCGGTGTTGACCGCCTCCTCGATGGCGTTCACCGACAGCATGTGGATGCACTTCCAGGGACAGATGTCGACGCAGCCCTCGCACAGGATGCACTCGGCCTGGTCGATGTGGAGGAACTGCTTCGGCTTCACCGCCGAGTTGAGCCACGCCGGGTCCACCTCCTGCAGCTGATAGGAGGTGGCGAACTCGGGCATCGGCGGATTGGCGTCGGTCTTGGCCACCGTGTCAGTCCTTCTTGGTCACAGGTCGGGAGAAGGCCGACGTCCCGGAGGGGGTGGCGGGGATCGGGGCGGACGCCTTGGGCTTGGCCGTGCCCCGCTTCTGCCACATGCTCCACACGACGATGTTCAAGCCGAGGAAGACGATGTAGAAGCCGGCGGCCACGGTGTCCCGCAGCGCCCGTCCGGAGATGTCGATGGCATATGTGTCGAGGAGGATCTTGTCTTCCCGCAGGCCCAGCTTGGAGTCAGCCCAGGTCAGCCACTCGTGGGGCACCACGCCGTAGGCCATGAGGAACATGGCGAAGACGGCCATGGCCCCGACCATGCTCTGCGCCCAGGTCGGCGGCAGATCACCCTTGGGCCGCTTCAACAGCCGGAAGAAAACGAGGAAACCGACCGCCGTTACGAAGAGCGAGAAGAAGAACCGGCCTGGCTCTGTGGAGAAGTAGTTGATAACTCTGTCCACCGACCTGGGCTCCTCGTGAACGTTTGCACAAAGTCCGATTCTACAGGAGGACAGCCTCCTCCTGTGTGGGCGGCCCAACGTACCTGCGGGGCCAGGAAACGCACTGACACGTTACCGTTCCCGTCCCCGCACCCGCCGTAACGAGGCCCATTCGTTGGGGTCGGAAACGCCCATGTCAGTCAGAATGCTGACCGTGGCCGAGCGGTTCGACGTGGTGGTGGTGGGCGGTGGCCCCTCCGGGGCGGCGGCGGCCTACTGGCTGGCGGAGGCGGGCCACCACGTGCTGGTGGTGGAGAAGTCGCGTTTTCCCCGGGACAAGACCTGCGGTGACGGGCTCACCCCCCGGGCGGTGCGCCAGCTCCACGACATGGGCCTGGCCACTCCGCTGGGTGAGTTCCACCGGTTCGGAGGTCTGCGCTCCGTGGCGCACGGGATCACCCTGGAACTGGAGTGGCCCAGCCACCCGGACTTCCCGCCCTACGGCTACGTCGTCCCCCGCCGCCACCTCGACGAGATGGTGGCCGGCGCCGCCGTCAAGGCCGGCGCCACGCTGTGGCAGGCCATGGAAGCCACAGCTCCCGTGGTCGAGGGCGGGCTGGTGGTCGGGGCCCGGGTGCGGCACAAGGACACCGGCGCCCCCGGGGGGTCGGGGGTGTCCCCGGGCGCCACCGAGGACGTCCGGTGCCGCTACCTGCTGGTGGCCGACGGGGCCAACTCCCGGTTCGGACGGGCCCTGGGGACCTCCCGCGCCCGGCGTTACCCCCTGGGGATGGCCATCCGGGGGTACTACCGCTCCCCGGGCCACGCCGAGGACTGGATCGAGAGCCACCTCGACCTGCGCGACGCCAAGGGCGATGCCCTCCCCGGCTACGGCTGGATCTTCCCCGTGGGGGACGGCACCGTGAACGTCGGGGTCGGTCTCCTGTCCACGTTCCGGGACTGGAAGGCGATCAACACCTCCCGGCTCATGGAAGCCTTCGTGGCCACCGCCCCCGCCCACTGGGGCCTGTCCCCGGAGACCGCCACCTGTGCCCCCACCGGCGGCCGGCTCCCCATGGGGAACTCGGTGGAGCCGTCGGCCGGGCCCACCTGGCTGGTGGTGGGCGACGCCGCCGGGGCCATCAACCCCTTCAACGGCGAGGGCATTGCCTACGCCTACGAGACCGGCCGGCTCGCCGCCGAGGTGCTCGACGAGGCTCTGGGGACGGGCGACGGCCTGGCGCTGTCCCGGTATCCGGCCCAGCTGGCCGACGCCTACGGCCTCTACTTCCGGGTGGCCCGGGCCTTCGTGCGCGCCATCGGCAACCCCGTCGTCATGCGGGAGCTGACCCGGGTCGGGATGCAGTCCCGCACCCTCATGGAGTGGATCCTGCGGATCATGTCGAACATGCTCCGGCCGGACGAGCTGGGGCCCGCCGAAGCCGCCTACAAGCTGGTCGAACGCCTCGTCGCCATCGGCCCCGAGCCCTGACCAAAGGCAAAGACCGCATTGAAGGAGGCGGCGGGGCCGCAGGCGACGAATGCTCTGGCGCTCGCTTTCCGGGCATGCCGTTTGGCCCTTAGGTGGAAATCCACATGCCCGGAAGCCAAAGCCCCTCTCGCCCGACCGACCGGGCGCGGCGGCGTTTCCGATACCCCCCGCCCCGAGCGATAGCCTCGCGACCCTGACCGAGTATCTCCCCATTCTCGTCATGCTCGTGCTGGCCACGGTCTTCGCCGCCGCGTCCTTCGCCGCCTCATCACTGCTGGCTCCCCGCCGGCCCACGGCCGCCAAGCTCGCTCCCTACGAGTGCGGCATCGTCCCCGACCACGAGCCCGCCGAGCGCTTCCCGGTCAAGTTCTACCTGGTGGCGATGGTCTTCATCATCTTCGACATCGAGCTCGTCTTCCTCTATCCCTGGGCCGTCATCTTCCGCCGCCTGGAGATCTTCGGGCTGGTGGAGATGGGTCTGTTCCTGGTCGCCATCGTCGTCGCCTACTCATATGTCCTCTCGTCCGGCGCCCTCGACTGGGGCCCGGCCCGCAAGGTGGGCGAGCGGATCGTCACCCCCGTGCTCCGGGCCTCGGGCTGGCCCCGGCCGGAGCCGCCCGCTGCTCCCCCGGGGGAACCGGAATCGGGGGAGGCGGCCTGAGATGGGCCTGGAGGCGCTCAACCAGTCGTTCCTGACCACGCGCCTGGAAGATCTGGTGAAGTGGGCCCGACGCAACTCGGTGTGGCCCGCCACCTTCGGGCTGGCCTGCTGCGCCATCGAGATGATGGCGACCGGGGCCGCTCACTACGACCTGTCCCGCTTCGGCATGGAAGTGTTCCGGGCCAGCCCCCGCCAGGCCGACCTCATGATCGTGGCCGGGCGGGTCAGCCAGAAGATGGCGCCCGTCCTCCGCCAGATCTACGACCAGATGGTCGAGCCCAAGTGGGTCATCTCCATGGGCGTGTGCGCCTCGTCGGGCGGCATGTTCAACAACTACGCCATCGTTCAGGGCGTCGACCAGATCGTTCCCGTCGACGTCTACGTCCCCGGTTGTCCCCCCGGCCCCGAAACCCTGATGCACGGCATCCTCACGCTCCACGAGCTCATCCGCCGTGGTGAGATCGTCCGCCGTCCCGGACAGGGTGCCGGGATCGAGATCGCAGAACCCGCCCCCCGCTCGGCATGAGCCCTCCTCCCCCTCCGACGCGATGACCGGCGACAGCCCTCGTGAAGAAATGCACAAGAAGGCAGCGGAGCGGTTCCCCGGATCCGTCCTCGCCGACTCCCATGGGCAGGACGTGCTCCACGTCAGCCGCTCCGACTGGCTCGGGCTGGCCCAGTGGCTGCGGGACGAGGCCGGGTTCGAGCAGTGCGTGGACATCACCGCCGTGGACCAGCTGCTGCGACCCGACCGGGCCCTGCCGCCGGGTGTGACCGCCGAGCGCTTCGAGGTGGTGGCCAACGTCCTGTCCTACTCCCGCAACCTCCGGCTGCGGGCCCTCTGCCAGGTGCCCGATGGCGTCCCCGTCGACAGCCTGTTTCCCGTCTACCCGGGGACCGAGCTGCCCGAGCGGGAGGTGTGGGATCTGCTCGGCGTGCCCTTCGTCGGGCACCCGGACCTGACCCGGCTGATGATGCCCGACGACTGGGAGGGGCACCCCCTGCGCAAGGACGACCATCCGGCGCGGGTGCCGGTGCAGTTCAAGGAAGCACCCCGGCCCCTATGAACAGCAATCCCACTGATCTGGTGCTCGGCCCGGAAGCGTGGCCGGAGTCGGACGAGACGATGGTCATCAACCTCGGGCCCCAGCACCCGTCCACCCACGGGGTGCTGCGCGTGGTGCTCGAGCTCGAGGGGGAGACGGTCCTGCGGGCCAAGCCGGTGATCGGCTACCTCCACACCGGGATGGAGAAGACGGGGGAGCAGCTCACCTACGTGCAGGGTCCGACCAACGTCACCCGCATGGACTACGCCGCCCCGTTGTTCAACGAGCTGGCCTACTCCATGGCCGTCGAGCGGCTGCTCGAATTGGAGATCCCACCCCGGGCCGTGTGGATCCGGATGCTCATGTGCGAGCTCAACCGGGTCTCCTCCCACCTGCTGTTCCTGGCCACCAACGGGATGGATCTGGGTGCCATCTCGATGATGCTCTACGGCTGGCGGGAGCGGGAGCTCGTCCTCGCCTTCTTCGAGAAGGTCACCGGCCTGCGGATGAACCACAACTACATCCGGCCCGGGGGCGTGGCCGCCGACCTCCCCCCCGGATGGGAAGAGGACGTGGCCGAGATCTGCCAGGTGGTCCCCGAAGGCATCGAGGAGTACGACGAGCTGCTCACCGAGAACCCGATCTGGATGGAGCGCACGGTGGGGGTCGGCGTGATCACCACCGAGCAGGCCCTGGCCCTGGGCGCGTCGGGGCCGATTCTCCGCTCCACCGGGATGCCCTGGGACCTCCGCAAGACCCAGCCCTACCTGGCCTACGACCAGGTCGACTTCGACGTCATCTACACCGAGAACGGCGATACCTACGACCGCTACCGCATCCGCCTCCACGAGGTGGGCGAGTCGCTGCGGATCGTCCGCCAGTGCGTGGAGCGGATGCCGGGCGGCGATCACCGCGCCCAGGACCGCAAGGTCACGCCTCCACCCCGGGCCCGGATCGACGAGTCCATGGAAGCGCTGATCCACCACTTCAAGCTCTTCACCGAGGGATTCAAGGTCCCTCCCGGCGAGGTCTACGTAGCGGTGGAGAACCCCCGGGGCGAGCTGGGGTGCTACCTGGTGTCGGACGGCTCCAGCCGCCCCTACCGCATGCACATCCGGGGGGCCAGCTTCTACAACCTCCAGTCGATGGCGGTGATGATCAAGGACTCCCTGGTGGCCGACGGGATCGCCATCATCTCCAGCATCGACCCCATCATGGGAGACGTCGACCGGTGATTCCCGACGCCGAGGAGATCATCGCCCGCTACCCGCGCTCGCGCTCGGCGCTGATGCCCCTCCTCCACGCCATCCAGGAGCGCGACGGGTACGTCACCGAGGAGGGAATGACCGAGGTGGCCCGCCACCTGGGACTCACCTCCGCCGAGGTCTTCGGCGTGTGCTCCTTCTATTCGATGTACAAGCGCGAGCCGGGCGGGCGCCTGCTGGTGTCCGTCTGCACCAGCGTGTCGTGTCTCGTCAACGGTGGCCCCGAGCTGCTCGAGCATCTGCGAGCCCGCTACGCCGACGACGCCGAGGTGACGGTCGAGGAGGTCGAGTGCCTGGCCGCCTCCGACGGGGCGCCCGTCATGCAGGTCAACTACGAGTTCCACGAGCGCATGACGCCGGCCGAGGCCGAGCGCATCGTCGAGGCCTACAAGTCAGGAGAGCTCACGCCCCGGGGGCCGTCGGGGGAGCAGCGGTCCTGATGGCGGCGACCGAAACCCGGATCATCACCAAGCGGCTGCGCGACTTCCCTGACGACTCGTGGACGCTGGAACGCTCCCTGGCCACCGGGGGGTACGAGGCCCTGCGCAAGGCGCTGTCCATGGAGCCGGCCGCCATCGCCGAGGAGGTCAAGGTCTCGGGGCTGCGGGGCCGGGGCGGCGCCGGGTTTCCCACCGCCACCAAGTGGTCGTTCCTGCCTGCCGGGGTCGAGCCCCGTTACCTGGTGGTGAACTGCGACGAGGCCGAGCCGTCCACGTTCAAGGACCGGATGCTGGTGGAGCGGGATCCCCATCAGCTCATCGAGGGCATCGCCATCGCCAGCTTCGCCCTCGGGGTCCACCAGGCCTTCGTCTACGTGCGGGGTGAGTTCGCCCTCGGGGCCGACCGCCTCCGGGCGGCAGTGGCCGAGGCCCGGGCCGCCGGTCTGATCGGCGCCGACGTCATGGGCTCCGGGTACGCCCTCGACCTCGTCGTCCACCGGGGGGCCGGGGCCTACATCTGCGGCGAGGAGACGGCCCTGCTGGAGAGCCTGGAGGGGGAGCGGGGCATGCCCCGCATCCGGCCGCCGTTCCCGGCCGTCGCCGGGCTGTACGCCAAGCCCACGGTGGTCAACAACGTGGAGACCCTCGCCACCCTCCCCGCCATCGTCACCGGCGGCGGCGAGTGGTACGGAGCCATGGGCGTCGATCGCTCGCGGGGCACGCGGATCTTCTCCCTGTCCGGCCACGTCAGGCGGCCGGGGAACTACGAGCTGGAGCTGGGGCTCACCTTCCGCCAGCTGATCGAGGACGTCGGCGGCGGCCTGGCCGGCCCGGGTCCCGTCAAGTTCATGATTCCCGGCGGCGCCAGCTCCCAGTGGCTCACCGGCGACCACCTCGACGTGCCCCTGGACATGGACCTGGTGACCAAGGACTACGGGGTCATGCTCGGCTCGGGGGCGATCATGGTCTACAACCAGGACGCCTGCCCGGTGCGGGTGGCGCTGCGCCTGGCCAAGTTCTTCGCCCACGAGTCGTGTGGGAAGTGCACCCCCTGCCGGGAGGGGACGGGCTGGATCCAGAAGGTCCTGTACCGCATCGAGCACGGCGAGGGCCGGCCCCAGGATCTCGACCTGCTGCTCGACGTGGGCGACAACATCTGTCCGGGCCTGAACGCCCCGTTCTCCCAGACGACCATCTGCCCCCTGGGCCCGAGTGCCGTGTCCGCCATCGTGTCCCTCAACAAGTTCTTCCGGGCCGAGGTCGACGCCCACGTGAAAGAGGGCGCATGCCAGGTCGCGTGAACGTCACCATCGACGGGCGCGTGGTCGAGGCCGACGCCGGCGCCCTGGTCATCAAGGTGGCCCAGGACCACGGTGTCTACATCCCCCGCTTCTGCTGGCACGAGCGCATGAAGCCCGTCGGGATGTGCCGGATGTGCCTGGTGGAGATCGAAGGCCAGCGGGGTCTCCCCCCCGCCTGCACGGCCACGGTGTCCGACGGGATGGTGGTGCGGACCGACACCCCGGCGGTGAAGAAGGCCCAGGAGGGTGTCCTCGAGTTCCTCCTCATCAACCACCCGCTCGACTGCCCCGTCTGTGACCGGGGTGGCGAGTGCCCGCTCCAGGACCTGACCTTCGGCTTCGGGCCCGGCGAGTCGCGCTTCGTGGAGGAGAAGCGCCACTTCGCCAAGCCCATCCCCATCTCCGACCTCGTCCTCCTGGACCGGGAGCGCTGCATCCTCTGCGCCCGCTGCACCCGCTTCGCCGACGAGGTGGCCGGGGACCCGCTGATCCAGTTCGTGGAGCGGGGCGGCGAGATGCAGGTGCTCACCTTCCCTGACGAGCCGTTCCGGTCCTACTTCTCGGGCAACACCGTCCAGATCTGCCCGGTGGGCGCCCTCCTGGCCGCCCCCTACCGGTTCCGGGCCCGGCCCTGGGACCTGTCCAGCGTGGAAACGTCCTGCCAGCTGTGCTCTGTGGGTTGTCGGGAGGCGCTGCAGTCGTCGACCAACCGCCTGGTGCGGAGCCTGGGCGTCGACTCCGAGGCCGTCAACCACGGCTGGCTGTGCGACAAGGGACGGTTCGGGTTCGACTACATCCACGCCGAGGGCCGCTGGGTCGAGCCCATGGTCAAGGACGCCTCCGGCCGGCTGGCCGTCACCACGTGGCCCGATGCCCTCGACGCCGCCGCCACCGCCCTGTCGCGGGCGATCGAGGAGGGCGGGCCCGGGTCCGTGGCCGTCCTGGGCGGGGCCCGGGGCACCAACGAGGACGCCTACGCCTGGGCCCGGCTGGCCAAGGGCGTGCTGCGTACCGACAACGTCGACTGCCAACTGGGCGACGGCCTGCCCGCCGAGATGGTCTGCGGCCTGCCCCGGGCCACGTTGGCGGACTGCGACTCGGCCCGGGCCATCGTGCTCCTGGCTCCCGATCCCAAAGAGGAGATCCCCGTCGCCTTCCTGCGCCTGCGCCGGGCGGTGGTCGATCTCGGGGTCCCCCTCATCGAGCTGACGGCCGTCCCCACCGGGCTGTCGCCGCACGCCCGCTTCTCGCTCCATCCCTTGCCGGGGGAGGCGGGATCTCTGGCCCGGCGCCTGGTCCAGGCGGCGGTCACGGGTGCGGGGAGTCGCCCGGGGTCCGGGGTGTCCCCGGAAGACGACCTCGGGCTCGACTCCGCCGCCCATCTGCTGGGCGCTGACAGCGGCCGGGACGGGGACGTCGTGGTCGTCCTGGGCCGGCCCAACCTGGCCGAGCCGGCCGACGCCACGGTGGCGGCGGCCGTCGCCCTGGCCGGCCTGCCCGGCGTCCGTTTCCTCTCCGCCCTGCGCCGGGGGAACGTCCACGGCGGGCTGGACGCCGGCCTGGCCCCCGGCCTGCTGCCCGGCCGGGTGGCGCTGGATGCTGGCCGCGAGTGGTTCACCGCCGCCTGGGGCGGGGTTCCCGGCGCCGCCGGCCTGGACGCCGCCGGCATCCTCCGGGCGGCGGCCGACGGGCGTATCGAGGTGCTCGTCCTGCTCGGATCCGACCCGGTGGCCGACTTCCCCGACGCCGACCTGGCCCGGCGGGCGGTGGCCGGCGCCCGCTTCGTGGTGGTGGTCGACGCCTTTTCCACGGCCAGCTCGGCCCGGGCCGACGTGGTGCTGCCGGTGGCCATCTTCGGGGAGAAGCGGGGGACCGGCACCAATCTGGAAGGCCGCCTGTCGCACCTGGCCCGGAAGGTGACCCCGCCGGGGACGGCGATGGAGGACTGGCGGGTGGCGACGGAGCTCGCCGCCCGGCTGGGCTCCGACTTCGATCTCGAGGCCGTCGATGAGGTCACCGACGAGATGGCGCTCGTCGCCCCGGTCCACCAGGGAGCCGATGCCGCCCTCCTGCGCCTCGCCCTCGACGGGGTCGTCGTGCCCCTGGGCGAGCGGGAGGCCCCCGACCTCCACCAGCCCACCCATGCCATCAGCCCCGTGGCTGACCCCGATCCCGCCAACGTTGGCGGTCCCGTCGAGGCCCTGTCCACCACCGGGGTCGCCGCCGGCGGCTCCGGAGTGGTGACGGCCCCCGTTCCGGGGGCGGCGCCGGCGGCGTTGCTCAGCCGGCGCGCCGCCCGTCCGGCGGGCACCCCGCCACCCATGGTGCGCTGGGAACCGCCGAGCCCGAAGGAGGAGGCGGCCGTGCCCGCCGGCGGCGCGCTCCGCCTCGTCGCCTACCGTCGCCTGTACGAAGCCGGCGTGGCCGTGTCCCGGTCGGCGGCCCTGGCCAAGCTGGCGCCCGAGCCGGCGGTCACGATCGCTCCCGCCGACGCCGACCGCCTGGGCCTGCGCCCCGGTGACGAGGTCACCGTGCGCTCCTCCCGGGGTGTCCTCACCCTGGTGCTGCGGGTCGACCCGCGCCTGGCCCCGGGGCGGGCCGCCGTGCCCTTCGATCCCGCCGGGTCGGGGGCCGCCGAGCTGATCGACGCCGGCGTCGTCACCGACGTGACGCTGGAGCCCGCCCATGGGTGATCCGCTCTTCGTCGACGGAGTCGACAAGATCGACCTGCTCATCGTCGCCATCAAGGCGGTCTTCGTCTTCGGGCTGCTGCTGGTTTCGGTGCTGCTCATGATCTGGATCGAGCGCAAGGTGGTGGCCGACATGCAGAACCGGATCGGCCCCAACCGGGCCGGTCCCTTCGGCGTGCTGCAGTCCCTGGCCGACGGCATCAAGCTCTTCTTCAAGGAGCAGTCCATCCCCGACTCGGCCGACCGGGGCGTGTTCCGTCTCGCCCCCTACCTGTCGGTGCTGCCTGCCTTCCTGGCCTTCTCCGTCATTCCTCTCTCGGGCGAGTTCACCGTCCCCTTCACCGACCGGAAGACGATCCTGCAGCTTGCCGATCCCCCCATCGGCGTGCTCTTCGTGCTGGCCATGTCGGGCCTCGGCGTCTACGGCGTCCTCCTGGCCGGCTGGTCGTCGGGGTCCAAGTACCCGCTGCTCGGGTCCGTCCGGGCCAGCGCTCAGATGGTGAGCTACGAGGCCGCCCTGGGGCTGGGCATCATCGGCGCCGTCCTCCAGGCCGGGACGCTGTCCACCGCCCTCATCGTGACCGCCCAGGGCTACCCCGGCAGCCATCCCTTCGACTGGTTCTTCTGGCCCGCCCCCGTCCCGTTCGCCATCTTCTGCATCGCCGCCGTGGCCGAGACCAACCGGGCGCCCTTCGACCTCGTCGAGGCCGAGCAGGAGCTGGTGGGCGGCTTCCACACCGAATACACCGGAATCCGCTTCGCCATCTTCTTCCTGGCCGAGTACATGAACATGGTCACCCAGTCGGCCATCGCCGTCACCCTCTTCCTCGGTGGCCCGTCCGGTCTCTTCGATGTCCCCGGCCTGCCGGCGCCCGTCGAGGGCATCGGCTGGTTCCTGGCCAAGATCTCGTTCTTCCTCTTCGGCTACATCTGGCTGCGCGCCGCCCTGCCCCGGCTCCGCTACGACCAGCTCATGGATGTGGGCTGGAAGATCCTGATCCCCCTCGGCCTGCTGTGGCTGGCCGTGTCGGCCACCTTCCGGGTGGCCCGGGATCAGGGCTGGCCCGTCTGGGTGTACTTCGTCGCCGTGTCGGGTGCCGCCGGCGTGGGCGGGCTGTTCTACCTGTCCACGCCCCGGCGGACCGGCATCCGGGGAGCCCCGGAAGAACCGGCACCGCAAGACGAGGTGGTCCGATGAGCCGTTGGGGTGGCTTCAAGGTGACCATGCGCCAGGCCCTGCGCGGGCCCCGGGTCACGATCGAGTACCCGGAGGTCAAGCGGGAGAAGCCCGACCGCTTCCACGGCCGCCACGTCCTCAACCGCTACGAGGACGGGATGGAGAAGTGCATCGGCTGCGAGCTGTGCGCCGGCGTGTGCCCGGCCCAGTGCATCTACGTCCGGGGCGCCGACAACCCACCCGACCATCCCGTGTCCCCGGGCG